>CAJFVW010000129.1 GCA_904420575.1 uncultured Gordonibacter sp. | reverse complement strand
GGCCGCAACGCAGGCGTTTCGGGTGCGAGAGCCGGGCGGGACGGGTTATAATGGCGGTGGCGTGGCGCCGCCGCCTCCTGCGGATCGCGCGTTTTTGGGAGGCCGCCCGTGGCCGACGCCCGCCAGTGATGACATACCTGACCGTACGTTGAACGAGGCCTTCCATGACCGACACCGACCAGCGCGCCCTTCTGCGCTCCCTCCCGCAAGTCGAAGAGCTGCTCTCGTCCCCGGCGCTCGAGCGGGCTGTGCAGCGCCTGTCTCGCCGCTTCGTTGCCGACTGCGCCCGCGAGGCCGTGGCGCAGGCCCGCGCCGACGTGCTGGCCGGGTGCGCCGACCAGGTGGACGTCGACGCCATCGCCGCAGACGCCGCCCGGCGCGCGCTCGCCCTGGCGGACCCGTCGCTGCGCCGGGCGGTGAATGCCACGGGCGTCGTCGTGCACACGAACCTGGGCCGCAGCCCTTTGGCCCTGGCGGCCGTCGAGGCCGTGCAGGACGTGGCCCGGAGCTATTCCACGCTGGAGTACGACGCGGCCGCCCGCACGCGCGGCAGCCGCCACGACCACGTGGAGCGGCTGGCGTGCGCGCTCACGGGGGCCGAAGCCGCCCTTGCCGTCAACAACAACGCGGCGGCCGTCCTCCTGGTGCTCTCCGAGTTCGCCGCCGGGCACGAAGCCGTGGTGTCGCGCGGCGAGCTGGTGGAGATCGGCGGGTCGTTCCGCGTTCCCGACATCATGGCGCTTTCGCAAGCGGCCATGGTGGAGGTGGGAACCACGAACAAGACGCACCCTTCCGACTATGCCCGGGCGCTCACCGACCGCACGTCCTTGCTGCTCAAGGTGCATCCCTCCAACTTCCGCCTAGTAGGGTTCACGGAAAGCGTGGGGGTGGGGGAGCTGCGCGCGCTGGCCGACGAAGAGAACGCGCGCCGCGCCTGCGAGCTGGCGGGCGACGCTGCCGCGCCTGCGGAGGTGCTCGTGTACGAGGACCAGGGGTCCGGCTCGCTCGTGAGCCTGCCCTGCTTCGACGGCGACGAGCCTTCGGTGTCCGAGTCGTTGGCGGCCGGCTGCGACCTCGTGTCGTTTTCCGGCGACAAGCTTCTGGGCGGCCCGCAGGCCGGCATCGTCGTCGGAGCCAAACGCCACGTCGACCGCCTGAAGAAGAACCCGCTTGCCCGCGCGCTGCGCCTGGACAAGATGACGCTGGCGGCGCTCGAAGCCACGCTGCGCCTGTACCTGAACGAAGAGCGCGCCCTGCGCGACGTGCCGACGCTGCGCATGCTGTCCGAACCGGCGGACGTTGTGCGCGGGCGTGCCCAGGCGCTCGCCGAAGCCATCGTGGACGCCGCGCCTTCCGGCTGCCTGCAGGTGGAGGTCGTGCCCGAAGTGGCGCGCGCGGGCGGCGGGGCGCTGCCTCTGTGCGACATCCCCTCGTATGCGGTGGCCGTCTCGTTCGCGCGGGGCAGCGTGGCGGCATGCGAGGCGCATCTGGCGTCGGGCCGCAGCGTGCCCGTGGTCGGCCGCATCAAGAAGGACCGCCTTCTGTTCGATGCGCGGACGCTTCTGGGACAGGAAGACGCCGACGAGATCGTGCGCGGCCTGGCCGAGTACGCCGAACTCGCGGCGAGGGAAGCGTGAGGCCATGAGCGCGGCAGAGGACAAAGGCATGAACGGCGCGTACGGCGCAAAAGGCACGCGCGGCGCGTTCGTACCGGGCATGAACGGCGCGGAGGGCGCCGTGCCCACGGCGTGCGCGCCCTCCTTCGTGCTGGGCACCGCAGGCCACATCGACCACGGCAAGTCGGCGCTCGTGAAGGCGCTCACCGGCACCGACCCCGACCGGCTGGAGGAAGAGAAGCGGCGCGGCATCACCATCGAGCTGGGCTTCGCTCAGATGGTGCTGCCGGACGGCACGCGGATGGGCGTGGTGGACGTGCCCGGGCACGAGCGCTTCGTGCGGCAGATGATCGCCGGCGCGACGGGCGTCGACCTGGCGCTCTTGTGCGTCGCCGCCGACGACGGCGTCATGCCGCAGACCGACGAGCACCTGTCCGTGCTGGAGCTTCTGGGCGTGGCGCGCTGCGTGGTGGCGCTCACGAAGACCGATCTGGTGGACGACGAATGGGCTGCGTTCATGGCCGACGAGGTACGCGCCCGCCTGCGCGGCACGCCCTATGCGGACGCTTCCGTGGTGCCGGTTTCGGCTCGCACGGGCGCGGGGCTGGACGAGCTGCGCGCCGCCCTGGTCGCCGCCACCTGCGGCCTCGCGCGGACGAAGGGCGGCGCGGACCTGCGCCTGCCGGTGGACCGCGTGTTCTCCGTGCGCGGTTCGGGCACGGTGGTCACGGGGACGCTTTGGAGCGGACGGGTGGCGGCGGGCGACGAGGTGGAAATCCTCCCCGGCTCCGTCTGTGCCCGCGTGCGCGGCGTGCAGGAGCACGGCGTTCCCGTCGACGTGGCGGAGGCCGGCAACCGCGTGGCGCTCAACCTGGGAGCGGCGAGCACGGCCGACGTGCGGCCGGGCATGTTCCTGGCCGCGCCGGGCTCCGTGCGTCCCACCGACCGCTTCGACGCGTGGGTGGCCTATCTGGGAGCGGGCGCTCGCGGCGAGCGGTTGGAAACCGGCACGCGGGTGCGCGTGGCGCACGGCACGGCCGAAGTGGCGGGGCGCGTGCTTTTCATGGACGGTTGCGCGGCCGTGCAGCCCCGCGAAGGCGCCTACGCGCAGATACGCCTGGACGATCCCTTGCCCCTGTCGGGCGGCGACCGCTTCGTCGTGCGGTCGATGACGCCCGTGCACGTGGTGGGCGGCGGGCAGGTGCTGCACGCGCATCCGCGCCGCCGCACGAACCTGCGCGAAGGCGAGCGCGGGCTTTTGGACGCCCTGCGGACGGGCGACGTCGCGGCCGCGTGCGATGCAGCGCTCTCCCTGACGAAGGTTCCGACGCCCGCCGAGGCGGTGGCCGCCGTCGCGGGCATCGCGCCCGCCGAAGCGCGGCGGCGTCTCGAGGACCGCGTGGCGGCGGGAGAGGCCGTGTCCATCGGCTTGGCAGGCGCTCCCTGCTATGCGACCCGCGGCGTGCTGCAGAGGCAGCTGGCGGCGCTCGAGAACGCGCTTTTGCGCTTCCATGCCGAGCGGCCCGACACGCCGGGCGCGTCGAAGGCGGCGCTGCGCGACCTGCTGCCGGGACACGTGTCCGACCAGGCCTTCGATGCGCTCGTCGAGCATGCGCGGGCCGAAGGCCTCGTGGTGGTGGCGGAAGGGCTCGTCGGCCACCCGAAGGCGGCGGGCACGGCGCGCAGGCGCGAGGAGCAGGCGGCCGAAACGTTGGCCGCCGTGCTCGCCCGGGCCGCCAGCGCCCCGCCTGCCGTGGCCGATCTGTTCAAGCAGGCAGGCCTCGACGCCTCCCTCGGGCACCGCGCGCTCGGCGTGCTGGAGAAGCAGGGCCGTGCGCGCCGGGTGAGCGGGGACTTCGCTTTCGACGCCGATGCCTGCGCGGCCTTGGAACGAGCCGTCGTCGACCGTCTTCGAGCCTGCCCCGGCGCCACCGCCGCCGAGCTCAAGGACGCGATGGGGGTGAGCCGCAAGCACGCCATCCCGCTTCTCGAGCACTTCGATGCCCAGGGCATCACCAAGCGCGACGGCGACGTTCGCACCCTGGGTCCCAAAGGCGCCTGACGCCGGGCGGGACGGCTGCGGAAGGGGAGGGGACGGCGAGGACTCCTGCCGCCTACCTGGTAGCCAACCGCCCGTCCGCTTGGCAGCCTGCCGCCGCCCGCCCGCGCGACGCGCCCCGGGCATGCGCCGAAAGGCCGTTGCGGCCGAAATGCGGCGAGCATCGGGCGGCAAGTGCGGTATCATGGCGATGTCGCTTCCGCCAGGGCCGTTTGGGCCTGCGTGCGGACGACTCGGGGAGATGGAAGGATCCTGGTGGGTCCCGCGGCCTTCAAAGCCGTTGCGAGGCGTGCAGAGCGTCTCGGGTGCGTTCGATTCGCACGCGTCTCCGCCAAGGATGCACTGGGGCGCCCCTGCGGCGGACGCCGGCACGCTGGCGGCCGGCCGGGATTGCAAAGGGGGCGCCTCTTCGGGCGTGCGCCGCGCGCCGCAGGCAAACCTGGCGGCGAAGCGGGGCGGGAAGGGCGCCGATGATCTATCTGGACAATGCTGCCACCACCATGCGGAAGCCGCCGGAAGTGGTGCGCGCCGTCACTGGCGCGCTGCAGTCGTTCGGGGGCGCGGGACGCGGTGCGCACGGCGCGGCGCTGGCAGCCGGCATGGCTGTCTACGAGGCGCGCGAGGCGTTGGCGAGGCTGTTCGACGCCCCTTCTCCGGGGCAGGTCGCGTTCTGCGCCAACGCCACGGAGGCGCTCAACGTGGCCATCGCCGGCCTTCTGCGGCCGGGCGACCACGCCATCACCACGGCGGCGTCCCACAACTCGGTGCTGCGGCCCCTCTATCGGGCCCGCACGGCCGGCACGTCGCTCTCGGTGCTGCCGGTGGCGCCTGACGGCTCCATCGACGCCGACGCCTTCGAAGCGCTGTTCCGGCCCGAAACGCGCCTCGTCGTGGCGACGCACGCCTCCAACGTGACGGGCGACGTGTACGACGTCGCGCGCCTGGCGCGCATCAGCCACGCGCACGGGGCGCTGTTCTGCCTCGATGCGGCCCAGACTGCCGGGGTCCTGCCGGTGCGCATGGGCGGCATGGGGCTCGACCTGGTGGCCTTCACGGGCCACAAGAGCCTGTACGGCCCGCAGGGCACAGGTGGGCTGGTGGTGGCCGAAGGGGTGGAGGTGCCGCCGTTCAAGGTGGGCGGCTCGGGCGTGCGCAGCTTCGACGAGGAACATCCGCGCAGGCTGCCGGAAAGCTTGGAAGCCGGCACGCTCAACGCGCACGGCATCGCGGGGCTCGCTGCCGGCGTGGCGTTCGTGGAGCGCGTGGGCGAAGACGCAGTCGCGGCGCGGATGCGTGCGCTCGTCGCGCGGTTCGAGGACGGCGTGCGCGCCATCGACGGCGTGCGGGTGGTGGGAGGCCGGGGCGGCATCGACCGCTGCGGCATCGTCGCGGTGGTGCTGGAGGGGGTCGATGCCGCCGAGGCGAGCGCACGCCTGTACGCCGATTTCGACATCTGCACCCGGGCGGGAGCGCACTGCGCCCCGCTCATGCACCGCGCCCTGGGAACGGAGGACGCGGGGGCGGTGCGGTTCAGCTTCTCGCATTTCACCACGGAGGACGAGGTCGACGCGGCGGCGCGCGCGCTCGCCTGTCTGGCGCGCGAGGCCACGTGAGCATGCGCCGCGCTGCAAGCCCTCGCTTCGGGCACGCCTGCGCCAACAAGGATGCCCACCAGGGACACTGCCAAGGGAAGGAACCGTTCATGAAGGTCATCGATGTCGGACATGTACTCGGTTTCGCAAAAGACTCCAGGGCCACGTCAAGGAAGGAACCGCCCATGAAGGTCATCGATGCGTTCGGAAAGCAATGCCCCCTGCCGCTCGTCATGGCGAAGAAGGAGATCGACGGCGGCTGCCGCGACCTGGCCGTGCAGGTGGACAACGAGACGGCCGTGAAGAACCTCTCGCGGCTGGGGGACAAAAGGGGACTTGCGGTTTCGGTGGACGCGATCGAGGGCGGATGGCTCGTGTCGTTCGTGGAGCGCGCGCAGGGTTTTGCGGGCGGCGCGGGCGCGGGCGTGGGTTCCGGCGCCGAGTCGGCTGGCGAAAGGCCCGAGGGCGCTTCGGGCTCCGGCGCGGCTGCTCCTGTCGCGGAGGCCGCCGGCGTGCCCGTGGCCGCCGCGCCGCATGGCGACGTCCCGCCCGCCGCGTGCGCTTCCGGCGCAGGCTGCGGCTATGCGGTGTTCGTGAGCAGGGACTGCGTGGGCGACGGCGACGCCGAGCTGGGACGCAGCCTCATGAAGATGGCGCTCTACACCTTGTCCGAATCCGACGACGTGCCCGCGTCGCTGCTGTTCATGAACGCGGGCGTCAAGCTGGTGGCAGGCGGCGAGGCCCAGATCGCCGAAAGCGTGCATGCCCTGCAGGAGAAGGGGACCGAAGTGCTGGTGTGCGGCACCTGCCTGGACTACTACGGCCTCACGGAGCGGCTGGAGGCGGGCGAGGTGTCCAACATGTACGACATCCTGGGCCGCATGCAGGAGGCCGCCAAGGTCGTCACGCTCTAGGTGGGCCGCACTATGGGAGAGCGAACGGACGCGCGCCCGGTGGAGCCGGTTGTGCCTGCAGGCGAAGACGACGTCGCGTTTTGGCTCGTGCCCGAAAAAGGGGATGCGCTCGAGGCGTCCCTGGCCGCGCCGGCCTCGTCCGAAAGCGAATGCGCGGCGGCGGTGTCCTCGGGGTGGGACTGCGTGCTGGCGTTCGAGTCCACCCATGCGGCGATGGCGGCGAACAAGGCGCTCGCGGCGAGCGCGCGCCCCTTCGCCGTCATCCCCACGCCGCGCGCGGTCAGCGCCGGCTGCGGCATGTCGCTGCGCTTCGCGGCCGCCGACGGCGCAGAGGCGCGCGCAGTCGCCGCATCCCTCGTGCACGTGCAGGGCACGGCGGCTCTCTACCGGGTGGAAGGGACGTCGTTTCGGCTGGTCGATCGCCTGTGAGGCGCGCTTCGCAGCCGGAAGCGAAAAGCGCGCCTTAGGGATCGGCCGCGAACGTGCGCGCCGCGAAGGCGAGGCAGCTTCTCAGTCGGAAAACGAGATGCGCCCCGGTTTCCCGTCGGTCACGGCGCCGATGCGCGCCGGCCTTCTTCCCGCTCGCGCCTCGAAGGCCTGCTCGAAGGAGCCTGCCGCTTCGGGCGGCACGGCCACCAGCAGCCCGCCCGACGTCTGCGGGTCGCACAGCACGCCCAGCCGGTCGTCGTAGGCCGCGTCGTCGAGCTCCCCTTGGGAGACGTAGCCTTCGGCCTGCTCGATGAGGGAGAACGCCCGGCTCGGGCGGCAGTACGCCTGCGCGAGGGCGAACGCGCCCTCGAAGAGCGGCAACGCCCCGAAGTCGAGCACGGCCGCCTGGCCGCTGGCCACGAGCATCTCGTGCAGATGCCCCGCCAGCCCGAACCCGGTCACGTCCGTCGCCGCATGCGCGCTCGCTTCGAGGAGCGCGGCGCCGGCGCAGTCGTTGAGCTCCATCATGGACGCCACGGCAGGCCGCAGGCCGTCGTCGTCCACCAGCCCGCAGGCATGGGCCGAAACCATGATTCCTGTGCCCAGGGGCTTTGTCAGGTACAGCGCGTCGCCCGCCCGTGCGCCGGAGTTGCGCACGATGCCGTCCGGGTGCGCCATGCCGAACACGGCCAGGCCGTACTTGGGTTCGGCGTCGTCGATGGTGTGGCCGCCGCCCACCAGGGCGCCGGCCTCGCGCACGGCGTCGGCGCCGCCTTGCAGGATGGCGGCGGCCACCGCAGTGCCCAACTCCTCGTCGAGTGCCAGCAGGTTGAGTGCCACCAGGGGCTTCGCTCCCATCGCAAACACGTCGGACAGGGCGTTGGCCGCAGCTATGCGTCCGAACTCGTACGGGTCGTCCACGATGGGCGTGAAGAAGTCGACGGTGAGGACTGCCGCCGCGTCGTCGCCCAGCCGGTAGACCGCCGCGTCGTCGCTCGTCTCGAACCCGAGCAGCAGGCGCGCCCCTTGGCGGTCCTCCGCGGCGTCCGCGGGGATCACGAGGGCGTCGCGCAACGTCCCGCCGCAGGTGGCAGGCGTTCCCTTCGCGTCTCCGCCGGCGGAAGAAGCTCCACCGGCGTCCCCGTCGGCAGCGGGAGCCGTTGCGCCCAGTCCGCCTCCACCGGCGGCAGGAGCCGCCGTGCCTAGTCGGCCGCGGTGGTCGTCCACGGCGGAGGCGGCCAGGGCACGCAGAATGCTTTCGAGGTCGCCCGGACCCCACTTGGCCGCTCAACCGCCTTTCGACGTGAGCTTCGTCAGCCGTATGCGTTCGGTCTCGCTCATCTCCCTGCCTCCTTTCCGCCGTCGAACCCTTCGTTGCTCCGAAGTATACCGCAGGTTCGAAGACGCCGCTCGCCGCGCATCGTGGTGCCCGAGGAGGATCTTGCTGCCGGCCATGCTGCACGCGGCTCTCCAGAAGCGCCTTGCGCGCTTCGGCATGCCCGCCAGCCGCCGTGCCGGACGCGTCCTCTGTGTTCGGATTCAGATCCCGTGACAGCCTGCTGCCTCGATGGATTCCTTGTGCGTGTCGCCTATCGTTCTTGCTTGGACTTGCAACGGCAAGAAGAAAGGCCATGGACAAAATCGCGCCGATTCCGTAGATTTTTCGGTGCTCGCCCCTTCCTGGCTAGATGTCTTACAAGAATCACCTGGTCAAAGGAGGGCGTATGGTATTATTTCCGGCAAAAGACAGAGAATCGAGAAGATTTCGTCCAGTTCGGCGGAAAAGCCGGCGGATCGGCGGAAAGGCCAGCGGATCGGCGGAAAGGACGGCGGATCGGCGGAAAGGACGGCGGACAAAGCAGCCAGGGAGCTTCCTCTGGCAGAGGCCAAAACCCGTCCGTCGCGGTTGAAGGGCGGCGGAGGGGGCGTTCGCAGGATGCTGGGGAGGGAGGAACTGCCGCTCTGCGGCTCTCGTGCTTCCCGCGTGGCGGTATCGGGCTTCGGCCATTGATCGCTGGCGAAGCGAGGCTGCTGGCTGTCGGTATTGACGACGGGCGTCCGTCGTCAAGGTGGTCGGCGTCAGGGGACAAGTCATGGGTCGCAGGCATCAAGGGGGCGGCGTGCGTCAGAGAGAACAAAGCGTCCCAGGCCAAGGACGGGGCGCCTTCCGTCGAAAGGGACGTCGGCTTTAGGCGAAGGTGGGGCGTCGTCGGCCTGCGGCGAAAACGTGGTCTGTTGGCCTGCGCGCGATCGCGAAGCCGACATGTGGCGGAAACCGATGGCCGAGCGCCATGCTGCGGCCATCGGAGCGGGTCGACCCGCTCCGAACCGCTATGGTACCATTCCGGCAATCGGCAGGGCGCGACACGGAAAGGGGGGCGGGATGGCACAGATCGCATATGGCAGCACGCAGGCCCCGGCTGCGCCTGCTCCTTTCGTCACGCCCGAGCGGTCCGTCCGCATCTTCCTGAACGGCGAACTGGTCGCCGTCAGCCAGGGAAGCCCGTACGGCCTGGCGGAGCTGGCGGTGGGCTACCTGCTTTCCGAAGGGGTCGTCTCCGACCGCGACCGCCTGACGGACGTCGTGGCCGACGAGGCTGCAGCGGAGGTGCGCGTCGTCAGCGGCGAGCATGCCGACGTCCTGGTGCCGTTGCACCGCGTGACCTCGGCCGGGTGCGCGCGTTCGGCCCTGCTGCGGCAGGCGGGGGACGCTGCGGCGCCGATGGTCGCCGCCGGGCTCGGCCACGGCGCGCCGCCTGTCCTTCCGCCTTTGGAGACGTCGGCCCGGTTCGCTGCCGACGCGCTGCTTGCGGGCATGGAAGAGCTGTGCGGGTGCAGCCCTCGGCGCAATGCGGGGGAGTGCGTGCACGGCTGCGGGCTGGGCGACGGCCGCTCGCCGCGCCTCTTGCTGGTGCGCGAGGACATCGGGCGCCACAACGCCATGGACAAGGCCGTCGGCCAAGCCTGGCTCGAACGCCTGCCCCTGCACGACAAGGCGCTGTTCGTCACGGGCCGCATCAGCTGCGAGATGGCCCTCAAGGCGCACCGGGCCGGCTGCCCCGTGCTCGTGTCGTGCAAGTCGGCCACCGACGAGGCCGTTTCCCACGCCGAAGCGCTGGGCGTGACGCTGGTCTCCCACTGCCGCGACGGCTTCCTGCGCGTGCTCTCGCATCCTGACCGCATCCCGGGCTAGGGGAAGACCGCCGCCGCAGGGGCCTGCGCCCTGCGCCCCGGGCCCCGTTCCCGCGGGCCCCGCTGCCGCGCCTGGAGGCCCGCCGCTGCCGCCCGTCCCCGCCTTCCTTCTTCTCGTCTTCCTTGCAGCAGGCGTCCTGCGCCGCCTGTTGGCGACGGCATGCGCTACAATGGCGGCACCGGCGCCTGCGCGGCTGCTCCGGCGCCGTCCCGGGTGCAACGCTCAGCGCAGGAAGCCCGGCTCGCAACGAGGCAACAAGACAAGGGAGGGCGCTCATGGGCGCAGGTGATACGGACGTCGTCATCGTCGGCATGGGGCCGGCGGGCATATTCTGCGCGCTGTCGCTGCTCGAGCATGGACATGCGGGGCACATCGTCATGGTGGACAAGGGGCTGTCGGTGCGCGAGCGCCGCTGTCCCAAACAGCTGCGTGGGCCCTCGGGCGCGTGCGTGGGCTGCGAGCCGTGCCGCATCACGGCGGGGTTCTCGGGCGCGGGGGCGTTTTCCGACGGCAAGCTCTCGCTTTCCGCCGAAGTGGGCGGCGACTTGCCCGAGCTCGTCGGCTTCGACGTGGCGCAGGCCGCCATCGAGCAGGTGGACGGCATCTACCTGTCGTTCGGCGCGGACGCGCACGTGGAGGGGCTGGGCGGCAAGGAGCAGCTGGCCGACATACGCCGCCGCGCCATCAAGGCCGGCCTCAAGCTGGTCGACTGCCCCATACGCCACCTGGGCACGGAACGTGCGCGCGACCTGTACGCGCGCATCGAGGAGCATCTGGTGGCGTCCGGCGTGGAGCTGCGCTTCTCCACCACCTGCACGCAGGTGCTCATCCAGGACGGCACGTGCGTGGGCGTGGCCCTGGAAGGTCCGGACGGCGCAAGCGAGCTGCGCGCGCGGCACACCGTGGTGGCCACGGGCCGGCGCGGCGCCGACTGGTTCGAGCGCATGTGCCGCGAGCACGGCATCGCGCACGGGCCGGGGCCGGTGGACATCGGCGTGCGCGTGGAAGTGCGCAACGAGATCATGGAGACCGTGAACAACGTGCTCTACGAAGGCAAGCTCATCGGGTACCCGAAGCCCTTCAAGAACAAGGTGCGCACGTTCTGCCAGAACCCCGGCGGGTTCGTGAGCCAGGAGAACTACGACGAGGGCCTGGCGGTGGTGAACGGCCACAGCTACAAGGAGCGCCAGTCGCCGAACACGAATTTGGCCATCCTGTGCTCGCACAACTTCTCCGAGCCGTTCGACCAGCCCATCGCCTACGCGCAGAAGGTGGGGGAGCTGACCAACATGCTGGGCGACGGGCACATCATGGTGCAGCGCCTGGGCGACGTCCTGGACGGCAAGCGCACGTGGCAGAAGGAGCTCTCGCGCTCCAACGTGGTGCCCACGCTGCCCGACGCGGTGGCCGGCGACATCACGGCGGCCATGCCGTACCGCGCCATGACGAACATCCTGGCGTTCATGATGGCGGTGGACGAAGTGGTGCCGGGCTTCGCGGCGCCCGAGACGCTGCTGTACTCGCCCGAGCTCAAGTTCTATAGCAACCGCGTGAAGGTGGACGGGCGGTTCCGCACGAGCGTGGAAGGGCTCACGTGCCTGGGGGACTCCAGCGGCTGGACGCGCGGCCTCATGATGGCGAGCGTCCACGGCCATCTGGCCGGCGCCGTTCTGGCCGAAGAAGGCTGAGGGGCGGCTCGTCCGTGCGGCGGCAAACAGGCGGGCATCCGAGGGACGAACTCGTTTGAGCAGGCGTTTTCTTACCTGTCATGCGTTTGCACGACAGGGACGCGGCATGCCGTCCACGAAAAATCATCGTTCTGCACGATAGCGGCGCACCGCCGGTTCGGGCATGATGCGGAGCCGTCGGCAAACGATCGCTCGAAACGAGGAGAGTCATGAAAATATTCGGAATGGGCATGCCCGAACTCGTCATCATCCTGGCAGTCATCCTGCTCATCTTCGGCCCCAAGAACCTTCCCAAGCTTGGCGCCGCGCTCGGCAAGACCGTGAAGGGCGTGCGCGAAGGCCTGGGCGGCGACAAGAAGGAAGCCGTCGAAGAAGAAGAGGAAGAGGACGTGGAAGAGCCTGCGACCGTGAAGGCCATCGAAGGCGAGGTCGAGGGCGACGAGGCCCCCGCCCCCAAGAAGCGCGTCAAGAAGGTCGTCAAGACGACCGCGTAGCCTTTCGCGTCCCGGCACGGTCCCGAAGGCCTCGTGCGCGTCGCGGCCTCCCCTCCGGGGAGTCCCGGCATGGCCGCGCGGCCTCCCCAAGCCGGGGAACCGCCGCATCGCCGCGCCTTCGCAGCAGCCCTGCCATTCAACCTGCCTACCCTCCCTCCCCGGGCCGCCCGCATCCTGCGGGCGGCTTTGTGCCTCTCTTTGTGCATTCGTCCCCGGCGAGCCGGCAGCAATGCCACGCGACTGGTATCATGTTCTGATCTTGTGGGAACGGTCGTGTCGAAAGGAGCGAGGCCTTGCAGTTCGGACGGAACACCGATGCGCGCACGGCATGGACGTCCATCGTCGGGTTCGCCTGCAACCAGGGCTTCGTCTTCTCGTTGTTCTATCTGGGATCGAACCGGGGGCTCGGCGACGGCGTGCACGTGTTCGAACGCGCCGAGCTGTTCGGCACGCTGCTGTTCATGACGGCGGCGTTCGTGCTGCTGCGCCTCGTGGCGCCCCGCGCGCGCGACGCGCTGCTGGCTCGCCCGCTCGTCTGGTGCTATGCGGCGCTGCTCGTGGTGGGCTCCTTCGTCCCCCTGCTCGTCGAGAATCCCGCGGTGGGCGGCCTCGTGCTGGAATGCGCGCTTCTGGGGCTGCCGGCCGGCTGCCTTCTGGCCGCTTGGGGCCGTGCGCTCGGCCGCGAACCCATCGCGCGGTCGGTTCCGGAGGTGTTCTTGGGATCGGCGCTCGGCGCGGCGGCGTGCTTCGCCTGCGCGGTCGTCCCGGTGGCGGGCGCCGTGCTCGTCCTGAAGCTTTTGCCGCTCGGCAGCGCGGCCGCCCTGCGCCGGCTTCTGGCGGGTCCCCCCGTGTCCGTCCTCGCGCCGGCCGAAGGCGCCGCCACGCTCCTTTCGGGCAAGATCGTCGCCGGCACCGCCGTGTTCGGCCTGGCGGCGGGCTTCATGGAGACCTATGGCTCCGATCCCGGCATGGCCACCACGCCCACGTTCCCCGTCACGCTGTTCCTGTTCGTCCTCTTCTGCATCGCCGCCCTGCAGCTGTTCGGCGGCGGAGGCGGGACGCCCGCCGAGGACATCGCGCCTGCAGAGGGGCAAGGCCCGCTCGACGGGTCCTACCGGCTGGCGGTGCTGCTCATGATGGCGGGCTTTTTGTTCGTGCCGGTGCTGGCCGACTTCGGCGTGCCGGGAGAGGCCATCGTGCTCGCAGGGTACCTGGGGCTTTCGGCCGTGCTCGTCTCCCTGTTCCTGGTCATGGGACGCATCACCGGACAGGACGCGGCGCTTTCCTTCGCGCGCGGCTTCACGGCGCTGTTCGCCGGCGAGATGGCGGGCATCGCGCTCGGCAACCTGCTGGACCTGGTAGGGACGCGCGGGCAGACGCCCTACGCCGTGGTGGCCTGCGCGGGCCTGGCCGCCCTGTTCGCCTACTTGTTCCTGTTCACCGAGCGCGACTTCCGTTCGCTTTCGGTGGCGGTGCGCGACACCGACCGGTTCGAGGAGGCGTGCCGCCTGGTGGCCGAAGAGGCCGGCCTTTCGCGCCGCGAGGCAGAGATACTGCCGCTGGCCTTGAAAGGACGCACGGGCGAGCGCATCGCGGCGGAGTTCTACATATCCAAGAGCACCGTGGACACGCATCTGCGCCGCATTTATCAGAAATGCGGCGTGCATGGGCGCCAGGAGCTCATCGACTTGGGGGAGCGCACGGAACGCCGGCTCGCCGGCCGCGACTGAGAGTCCCGGGACTCCGGCAGGCCCGAAGCCCCGGGCCGAAGGGCCCACTCGCGTGGCTTTCCCGCGCCCTGCGTGCATGCGCACTGTGCCGCTTCCGCCCCGCGCCCTGCGTGCATGCGCACTGTGCCGCTTCCGCCCCGCGCCCTGCGCGCGCCGTGCCGCGCCGCCCGGCCCGCTTGCCCGGCCGTCTGGCCCGCGTCCTGCGCGCAAGCGGGACGAAGCGGCCAATCGCGAACCAGCGGTTTTGCAAGTGGCCCGCGTCTGTGCGCAGGCGGGGTTAAGTCCGGGGCCGTGCCGCGTCCCTAGAGATGCCTGTAGCCGGTGTAGAGCGTCATCGCCGCGCAGAAGATGCTCGCCCATGCCCAGAACCGATGTTTCTTCATCGTGAAACCTCCTTCGTGTTCCGCGCGTCCGCCTTCCGTGCGGCGCGGCCCTGCGTCCCGTTGCGTCCCGTCGATGTTCTCCATGGTTGACATCGCTGACGCCCCGTATTATCTTAAAGAAGTTAACCCAAGGCAACATATTTTCGATAAAAAGCGGAACGCCGGCATAGGCCTTGGGAAGGGAGGCCGGCTTCCAGGGAAGGTGCGCGCTTCTGCGCACGGAAAGGCGGTGCACATGAAGGAGAGGACGCGGGGCGGGTTGTTGATGGGTGCCGGTTTCCTGCTGGGAACGGTGGGGGTGAAGGCTCTCACCAGCGCCACGGCCAAGAAGTGCTACGTGCAGGGCGTCGCGAAGGGCCTTCAGGCGAAGTCGGCCTACGAGGGCATCGTCGAGCAGGCGAAAGCCCAGGTAGACGACATCGTGGCCGAGGCGAACTACATCAACCTCTCGAAGACCGACGCAACGGAGCATGCCGCAGGCAAGGACAGGGAAAAACCCTCGGACGTGGCGGGAGAAGGCGCGAGCGAGGGTTCTTCCGGAGGGGCGGACGCCAAGCCTTCCGGCAAGGCGGCGAAGTAGCGCGCCATGGAGTTCCTGGTAGTCAACGAGGTGCCGGGCCGCTTGCGCGTGAGGCTGGCCGGTCCCGTCCCGGCCGCAGATGTCGATGCGCTTGCGACCGCCACGCGCGCCTGCAAAGGCGTGCTGGGCTGCACCGTGTATCCGCGCATCGGGTCGCTTGCGGTGCGCTATGCCGGCGGAGCTGCGGTCCGCGAGCGCGTGCTCGATCGTCTGCGGGCCATAGATGCAAACGCCATCGAGGCGGCGCGCAGCGACTGGGGCGCCCCTCTCGCTCCGCGCGCGGGCGCGCTGCTCATGGACGTGGCCACGCTCGCGGGGTCGTTCCTGGCGCGCCGGTGGCTCCTGCCGCCCTTTCTGCGTGCCGCCTGGGCGGTGTGGCGCTACCGGCGCTTCCTGGCCGCCGCGTTACGCTCCCTTTTCCGCGCGCGGCTCGACGTTCCGGTCCTCGACGCCGCGGCCATCGGCATGTCCTTCGTGCAGCGCGACCCCAAGACGGCGGGCTCGACGATGTTCCTCCTGGATCTGGGCGAGACGCTGGAGGACTACACCCGCGCCCGCTCGGAGGGCGAGTTGATCTATTCGCTACTGGCCGCGCCCGAGACGGTGCAGCTGGTCGAGGGGGACTGCGAGAGGTCGGTCCCGGCGTCTTCCCTCGTGGCCGGCGACGTGGTGGCGGTGCGCTCCGGCATGCCCGTCTGCATCGACGGCGTGGTCGAGCGCGGCTGCGCGATGGTCAACCAGTCCACCCTCACCGGCGAGCCCTTGGCCGTCGAGCGCGGGGAGGGCGACGACGTGTTCGCCGGTACCGCGGTGGAGGACGGCGAGATCTTCGTGCGCGTGCGCGCGAGCGGCGCGAAGACCAAGCTGCGTTCCATCGTCGCCCTCGTCGAGCAGTCTGAACAGTGCAAGGCCGAGGCCCAGTCGCGCCGCGAACGCCTGGCCGACCGCATCGTTCCATGGAACTTCCTGCTCGCCGGCGCGGTGGCGGCAACGACCCGCAGCCTGCAGAAAACGGCCGCGGCTCTCATGGTGGACTACTCCTGCGCGCTCAAGCTGACCGCGTCCATCTCCGTGCTCTCCGCCATGAGCCAGAGCGCCAAGGCGGGCTTCACGGTCAAGGGGTCGAAGCACTTCGAGGCCTTCGCCCAGGCCGATGCCATCGTGTTCGACAAGACCGGGACGCTCACCGAGGCGACGCCCGAGGTGCACTCCGTCATCGCCTTCAACGGCTGGAACCGCACGCAGGTGCTGCGCTTCGCGGCCTGCCTGGAAGAGCATTTCCCGCACCCGGTGGCGCGGGCCGTGGTGCGCGCCGCCGAGCGGAGGAACCTCAAGCACCGCGAGCGGCATGCGAGCGTGGAGTACCTGGTGGCGCACGGCATAGCCTCGTCGCTCGACGGCAAGCGCGCCGTCATCGGCAGCGAACACTTCGTGATGGAGGACGAAGGGGTGGTCGTCGGGGACGAGCAGCGCGAGCGCATTGCCCGGGAGCTTGCGGGGCTTTCGGTCCTGTACCTGGCGGTCGACGGGAAGCTGGTCGGTGGGATAGGCGTCGACGACCCCCTGAAGGAGGGCGCGCGCGAGGCGGTGGCGCGTCTGCGCTCGCTCGGATTCCGGCGCATCGTGATGCTTACGGGCGACCACGAGTGCGCCGCCGCGCGCGTCGCTCGGGAGGCGGGCATCGACGAGTACCGCGCGAACCTCCTGCCGGAAGACAAGCACGCCTGCATCCAGGCGTTGCGCGCTGAGGGCCACCGGGTCGTCATGGTGGGCGACGGCGTGAACGACTCTCCGGCGCTCTCGCTTGCCGACGTGGGCGTGGCCATGGCCCAGGGGACCGCCATCGCGCGGGAAGTGGCCGACATCACGCTTTCGGACGGGTCGCTGGAGTCGCTCGTGCGCCTGCGGGTCTTGAGCCGCGAGCTGATGCGCCGCCTGGACGGCTCGTTCTGGCGGATCATGGCCGTGAACTCCGCGCTTTTGGCCGCAGGCGTCGGCGGGCTGGTGACCCCCCAGGCCTCGTCGCTTCTGCACAACGGCACGACGATAGCCTTCGCCGCGCAGAGCGCGAAGCGCTACCGGTTCTAGGGCGAGCGCGCCTGCCTGCCGGTCGCGCACGGCTGCTTGCCATCCGCCTGCCGCGCCGTCCGCCCGGGCCGCTTTCGGCCCGGGCGGGCCCGTATGCGGCGGCTCTCCGCGGCTCCTTCGTGGCGACGCGATGGGCTTCGGCGCCTCGCCGCCTGGATTTCGGCCTGTACGCGTCCGTCTGTGGTACCATGGCTTGCGTTTCGCGTCCTGTGCTTCGTGTGGCCGGGGCCCTGCGCGCGGGCGCAAGGCACCCGGCGTTTCCGCGCGAAGCGCGAGGGTGCCATCGACGGAATCAGAAGCGAAAGGCGGGCGCGCATGCATGTGACCATGTACACCGACGGCGCCGCGCGCGGCAACCCCGGTCCGGGCGGCTACGGCTGCGTGCTGCAGTTCACGGACAAGAACGGGCGGCTGCACGAGCGCGAGCTGTCCCAGGGCTACGAATGCACGACGAACAACCGCATGGAGCTTCTGGCCGTCGTCGTCGGCCTCGAAACGCTCAAGCACCCCTGCCAGGTGACCGTGCATTCCGACTCGCAGTACGTGGTGAAGGCGTTCAACGACCATTGGATTGAAGGCTGGCTCAAGCGTGGCTGGAAGAACTCGCAGAAGCAGCCCGTGAAGAACGTCGATCTGTGGAAGCGTCTGCTGGCCGCGAAGGAGCCGCACGACGTCTCGTTCGTGTGGGTGAAGGGACATGCCGGCCACCCTGAGAACGAGCGGTGCGACCAGCTGGCCACGGCCGCCGCCGACGGCGAAGGGCGCCTCGCCGACGCCGGTTTCGAGCGGGGCCTGTAGGCCCCGCTGGCTTCTGGGACTTCACAGCGGCGTTTTTTGCACGGTTCGAGCCGATTTCGCGTCCAGGTCTTTCTGCGCCCCAAGGCGTTCGTGCGTCAAGCGAGGTCGGCGCAGTAGCTCCGGGCGACGACCTGCTTGTCGCTGCGCGGGAACAGATGCCCGTAGAGCGCCATGAAGTAGCTGTCGGTCATCGACGCCAGGTAGTCCACGACGATCTGGTTGGGCTCGCCTGCCAGGTAGTCCTCCATGGACACGCTGCGCGACTTCGCGGCGAGCGACGCGGCATGGTGGCGGAAGACCGGCGAGGACTCGTCGCCGTGCAGAAGGTCGTCCAAAAGGCGCGCGTACAGGTCCTCGAACATCTCCTCCACCACGTTGCCGGCGTCGGCCACCATGCCTTCCTTCAGGTAGATGAGGTCGTAGTTCTGCTGCTTGGCCCGCTTGAGGTCGGCGAAGACGGCCTCGCTCATGCAGATACGTTCCTTGCGGTAGCTGTTGTTCACGATGTCGACGGTGAGGTTGTTGATGATGCGCGCGTTGTCGCGCCCGATCACGGCGCTGTCGAAGACGTCGAGGGAGGGAAGCACGCCCATGTCGAGCGCGTCCTGGCGGTCCTTGCCCACGTAGGCGATCATGTCGCTCACGCGCACGACGCATCCTTCCAGCGTCGAGGGACGCAGCTGCTTGATGGCGCGCTCGTCGGCGCAGCAGGCTTCCACCCGCGCGTCCAGCTCGTCGAACCCGGAAAGCTCGCCCACGCGCAGCACCTGCTGGGCGAACTCGCCGTTGTGGCACAGCACGCCGTCGAGCGTCTGCAGGCTCACGTTGCGGCGGTACAGCTGGTCCAGCACGCGCACCGAATGCACGTTGTGGTTGAAGTAGCGCCCGGTGCGCGCATGGTAGCACTTGTCGAGGAAGCGTTCGCCCGCATGGCCGAACGGCGTGTGCCCCACGTCGTGCCCGAGCGCGATGGCCTCGATGAGTTCGCAGTTCAGCCCCAGAAGCGCGCCGATGCCGCGCGCGATGCGGCTCACCAGCTGCACGTGCAGGCCGCGCCGGCAGATGTCGTCGTTCTCCACGAACGAGAACACCTGCGTCTTGTCG
>CAJFVW010000128.1 GCA_904420575.1 uncultured Gordonibacter sp. | reverse complement strand
CGGCTTCGTGAACGTGAAGTACGGCCACGTGCAGTCCGACATCCGCGAGAACATCTGCAAGGGCATGGGCAAGGAAGTGCGCGAAGGCCGTCTGGGCGACGGCAAGTACGCGCTGCGCACGGTGGGCTTCGGCCCGCACGCCATGGGCGACGACATCCTGCTGGCCATGGAGACCGGAGAGCCGTATCCCATCAAGATGGGCTTCTTGTGCTCCACGAACAGCTTCATCAACATGGCCGGCGAGGCCAAGCGCGTGTACGAGGCCTGGCAGAAGGTGCCTTTCGTGGTGGTGTGCGACATCTTCATGACGCCGACCGCCGCCGGTTGCGCCGACATCGTGCTGCCCATAGCCATGGGATGCGAGCGCTGGGGCATCCGTGCCTGGTTCACGCCGCTGCGCGCCATCAACAAGATCCTGCAGGCGGGCGATGCGCGCGGCGACGAGCAGATCATGCTGGAGCTGGGCCAGATCCTCAACCCCGACATGTTCTTCTGGGACACGGTTCCCGAAATGAACGAGTACGTGATGAAGAACCTTTCGTCCATGCCCTTCGACATCACCTGGGAAGAGCTGCAGGAAAAGACGCTCGTGTACCCGAAGTTCCAGTACCGCAAGTACGAGACGGGCGATATGCGCTTCGACCATCAGCCCGGCTTCAACACCACCACGGGGCGCATCGAACTGTACTGCACCATGTACGACTCGGCCGGCATCGACCCGCTGCCCAGCTTCAAGGAGCCCACGTGCAGCCCCGTTTCCGCGCCCGAAGAGGCGAAGGAATACCCCTTCGTGCTGACCACGGGTCGCCGCAGCTGGGAGTTCTTCCATTCCGAACATCGCCAGCTGCCCATGATGCGCGAGTTCCATCCCTGGCCTTTGTGCGAGATCAACCCCGAAGACGCCGACGCGCTGGGCATCAAGGACGGCGACTGGGTGTACTTGGAAAACCAGTGGGGCAAGTGCAAGCAGAAGGCGCAGGTTTCCGCCGGCATCCTCAAAGGCACCGTCATGGCCGAACATGGCTGGTGGTTCCCCGAGCGCTCCGGAAAGCTGGAAGACGGCCTGTTTGGCGCCTTCGATTCCAACATCAACTGCCTGACCGTGCAAAACGACATGGCTGCGGCCGGCTACGGGTCGTCCTACAAGACCCAGATGTGCAAGGTCTACAAGGTGGCCGACGGCACCGAGCCCAAGGGGGACGTGCCGGAAAACGTCGGCCGCAATCAGTTCGAAGTCGTGAATCGCTAGAAGGGAGGTAGGCGACATGTTGAACGGCCTGCTCATCGACTACAACTACTGCACCGGTTGCCACAGCTGCGAGACGGCCTGCAAGGTGGAGCATGGTTTCAAGGCCGGCGAATGGGGCATCAGGCTCACGCAGCAGGGTCCCGAAGAGATCGCGGAAGGCCAGTGGCAGTACAACTACATTCCCACGCCAACCGACCGCTGCGATCTGTGCGCCGACCGCGTGGACGAAGGCCGTCTGCCCACCTGCGTGCACCATTGCCAAGGCCTGTGCATGCATTACGGGCCTGTGGACGAGCTGGCAAAGCAGATGACGTCGTCGCACATGGTGCTGTTCACCCCGTGCGAGCGTTGAGGGAAAGGACGACGGCATGAACAAGGAACAGGTGGCCGAACACTACGCCGACCTTGTGGGCGACTGGCTGTGCATCGAGGCGTACATCGGGCGCGACGGCGCGCTGTACTACCGTTGGGATGCGGCCGATCCGGTGACCGATCCCGGCCAGATCACCTACAACAAGATTGCCCAGGTGGGTGCCGATCCCGTGCAGGTGGGAACCGTGGAGTTCCACGAGGCCCAGAAGGGCGACAAGCTGAAGTAGGCGTTGCCGCGCCGCTTTCCGCAAGCGGCGTGGCCCCGATCAAACGACCAGCATGCGAAGGGGGAATGCGCCATGGAGCGCGAAGAGATCCTGCAGAAGTACGCCGACATGCTTGCCGCCGAGTCCACGGTGGAGGCCTACATCCTCGACGGGGCCCTGTACTACCGCTATGAGTGGCTGAACGAGGTCGAGATGATGGCGGAGATCGTGTACTACCGCCTGGACGGCACCGAAGAGGCTGGTTCCAAGGGGGAGATAGTGCCTTTGGGGAGGTATTACAAGGCGCAGAAGAACGGCGAAAAGGTCAAGTAATCGAACGAGGACGCCGCAGGGGCCTTGCGCCCCGCGGATCAGGACGCGGGCGGAGCGCAGCTGCGCGACGTCCCAGACAGGAGGTACCAACCATGTGTTTCAGACCGGCCGACTCGCAGGCGGCAACCAAGACCTGCCCGGCATGCGGGGCGGAAAACGGCTTCTTCGAAACCGCGTGCAAGGAGTGCGGCGCCGCGCTTTCGGGAGGGCCCGGCCTGGGCGCCCCTGGGCGTCCTGGCGCGCCCGGCGCGCCGAAAGCCCCTGGCGCCCCAAGCGCTCCCGGGGCTCCTGCGGCGCCCGGTCGGCCTGCGGCGCCCGGCGCGCCGAAGGCTCCGGGCCAGAACTAGCGCGGACGGCAAGGGGGCGGAAGTGGGCGACATCGACTTCATCAGGCTGGACAGCTCTGTCAAGGACGGAGGGCAGCGCATAGAGCTTGACGTGGTGGCAGGCGCCGCCGACGTCGCCTCCTGCATGGACGAGTTCTACGCGTGCATGGCGCGCGTGAGGCGGGTCGAAGAGACGCAGCCGGAGGCGCGCTTGCGGGCGCTCGAGGGGCTGGTGGGGGCGCAGGACCTGGCGGAGGCATGCCGGGATTTCGTGCTCAACCGCTTCACTGCCGCCGCCGTGAGGCGGCTGGGCCTCGACACGGTTCTCGCCCCTGGCGTTCACGCCGACGACGTTCCCCGCAAGGGGGAGGACTTCTCCTTTGCCGTCAGCGTGACGCCCCGCCCCGCCCTCTCGCTCTCCAGCATTGGGCCCGTGCACGTGAAGCGCTTCCGGGCACAGGTGGAGGAAGCCGACATCCAGGAACAGCTTGCCTATGCGGCAGAGCGGTTCGCCACGCTGGTGCCCGCCGACCACGACGTGCTGCAGGAAGGCGACTGGGCGCTCGTGGACGTGGACATGATGCGGGAGGGCAAACGCGCGAAGGATCTCTCCGGCGTGCGCCGCAGCGTCGAGTTCGCGCGTGGCCTGGTGCCCGAGGGACTGCTGGAAGGGGTTCTGGGCATGCGTGCGGGCGAGATGCGCAAGGTGGAGTTTTCCGTTGGCCCTGCATCCGGCGACGCGCCGGTGGAGCGCTACAAGGCCGACGTGACCTTGCGCCAGGTGCAAAGGCGCCTGGTTCCCGCCATAGACGACGCGTGGGTCGCCGAAAACCTCCCGCAGTTCGAGACGCTGGAAGGGTTTCGCCGCTCGATTGCGGCCGATCTGGAGGCCCAGAGCGCGCGCGTGGAGCGGCAGGACCGGGTGCGCCAGGTGCGCTCCGCCTTGGCGGCGCGCCTCGAGGGGTCGGTGCCCGACGAGATGTACCAGCAGGCCAAGGAATCGCTGGTGGCTCAGACCTGCGCCGCATTGGAGGCGCAGGGAAAGAGCCTTGACGCGTACTTGGAAGAGCACGGCACGACGCAGGCCGCGTTCAACGTGAACGCGTTTCTGCAGGCGTCCGAATACCTGCGGCAGAACCTCGCGCTCGATGTGCTGGCGCGCGAGCGGGGGCTGTGGGAAACCCAGGAAGAGGTTGCGCGTGCGAAGTCGCAGCTTTCGGGCGGCTTGGCGCAGCTTTCCGAAGAGGAGTTCGACCGACGGGGGTTCCGCAAGTCGCTCGGCGAGCAGATACGCCGCGAAAAGGCGCTCGCCTGGGTCATGGAAACGGCCGTCGTGGAGTGAGTCCGCCGCAGGGCGGGTTTTTTCGCCTTGCGCGGAGGCCGGGACACGCCGGAAGGGATTCCGGCTTTCGGATCGGCGTCTTGCCGCCGCTGCCGGAAAGCATCCGCGCAGCGGGCGCAAGAGGGAAGGGAAAAGGGGAAGCGAAGGGGAAGGAGGTGAGTGCCTGCCATGCATGCGCAGGGGGCGCTTTCTTTCCGCTAGGCCCGCCAGCAAGACCAGGGCCGGGGTGCGAGGCCGGATGCTGGAGCCGAGCGGGGCGAAACGCCCGAGGGGTGCGCTGGCTTGCCAGCGCACGAGAGCCTGGAAAAGGCAGTCGAACGAGAAGGGGGTTTGCAATGACCGACACGGCAGTATCTGCTCCCGAGAGCCAAGGCGGAGCGGTTGCCAAGGTTGCCAATGCCATTTCCCAGAAAATGGGGCTGATGTACGGCATCGGCATGATGTTCTTCTCCGGTTGGAACCAGATGCTGAGTTCCTACTGGAACTACTTCCTCACCAACGCGGTGGGCATGGATCCGGCGATGATGGGCGCCATGACCACCATTTCGAGCTTTGCGGCATGGATCATCGTGTTCATCGCCGCCATCGTCATCGAACGGGTGTGGTTCCGCTGGGGGCAGTACCGCTCCTACATGCTGTTCGCGCCGATCTTCGCGCTGGTCTTCATCATGGGTGCGTGGACCGACTGGACATGGATCGGCGTTCAGGCCGGCAGCATGACGCAGGTCGTGCTCATCGGCGGGTGCTACATCGTCGGGCAGTTCTTCATCAACCTGTTCATGATCTCCGCCACGTCCATGATCACCGTCGCCTCCAGGACCGAGGCCGACCGTGCGCTCATGTCTGCCCGCAAGGCCCAGGGCAACCTGATCATCAAGCTTCTGTTCGCGGCCGTGTCTTTGCCCATGATCATCTTCTTCGCCGGCGGCGACATCATGTCCAACGAGCGTCCCGACACGGTGATCGGCTACACCATCACGGCCTTCATCTGGGGCGTCGTGTTCGTGATCGCCTACATATTCCTGTTCAGGATGTTCAAGGGCATGGACCCCACCGAAGAGTACACTCAGCGCCGCGCCGAGGCCAGGAAGCGCGGGGAAAAGGTGGAGGCCATCAAGAGCGACGTCGAGAAGGTGTCGGTGTGGAAGTGCCTCAAGTACTTCTTCACGAACCT
>CAJFVW010000127.1 GCA_904420575.1 uncultured Gordonibacter sp. | reverse complement strand
CGACGTGTCCGACCAGGTCATGGCGAACCTGCGCGCCGGCGTCGCCGACCTGAAGAACCTCTGGCACGTGAAGCTGTAGGGCCGCCGGCGGCATAAGGGACAGACGCGAGGACAACAAGAAGCGAACGGGGCGGTGCCTGTTCGATGCGGGCATCGGACTGCGATGCCCGACGAAAACATGTCGACTGCGGAAAAGATGCTGTCGGTGCTTCGTTTCGGCATCGACAGCAGCTGCCATCGGCTTGGCGACGTTGCGTTCGCCCGCTGCACCATGATGGCGGTTTTCGGGAACGTCCGTGCGGAGCCGTAGAACCGAGACCTTTTTTCCCGGATGCGCGCCGACGTTCTCGCAGACGGCACCGAACGGGGGAAGTGCCGTCCGATGCCGACATTCCCCTCGCGGCACGTACGGTCGTCGAGATGCGCCTTCTTCGCTCGGTCCGGATTCCTCTTCGGCTCCGCCGAGGTGCCGGGCGCGGAGCCTGTCGAGCGTCGCGTCCGGCTGATCTTCGCCGGTTTCGGCATCCTGTAATCGCAAAGCCCAGATTGAAGTCAAAGGTCTGCCGACTTCGCCCAGGTGGCTTCCCGCGCGCTTATGAAGCTTGCACAGGAGGTTTTGCTGCACTACGCCTACCGAGTCGCCTGCGGCCTGCGGCTACACGTGTTGCCAACTACAAGCCCACGATGCCACAGCTGATGGGGAACCATATGGCCATGAGTACGACCATGACGACGGCAGGGAAGAGCCCGGGCGCGATAGAGTGCTTGGTGTTCCAGTAACCGGTGCCGAGCGTGATGAGGAACGGCAGGTTGATGGGGATGATGTACTGCACGCCGAAGCCGAAGCCCAGAATGAGGGCGACGACGGACACGGGGAAGGCTCCCGTTGCCACGGCGATGGCGGCGAAGGCGGGAAACACCATGGCGGCCAGCGCGGTGCCCACGGGACACAATGCATGCAGCACTTGCGTGATGAGGCCGAACAGCAGCAAAATGACGAACGCGGGCAGGCCTCCGATGGATGCGGAAAGGATGCTTGCAAGCCAGTCGACCGCTCCCGTGGCAAGAAGCGTGCCGACGAGTGCGTTCACCGATCCGAACATGACGAAAGTCTCCCAGCTGACGTCTTCGACGATTTCCTTCCAGGTGACCAGATTGATTCCGGGGAACGTGACGATCACCAGAAAGCCCAGGCCCACATTGAGAATGGTAAGAACCGGAACCCAGGTGCCCAGAATCATGAGTACGACGGAAGCCACAAGGACGAACAGCGTCAGCTTTTCGCGCGAGGTGGTGGCGGGCAGCGCATCGAATTCGGCCACCAGGATCGCGGTCTTTTCGGGATCCAGCTTTTCGGGCCTGTAGATGCGGGTAAGGGCGAAATACGAGGCCCATGTACATACGATGGTGAGCGGAGCAGCCATGAAGGTCCACTGGCCAAAATTAACGACCTGACCCGTCATGCTTTCGACCATGCCAATGAGCAGCACGTTCATTGAGGCGCCGATGGGTGTGCCCGCCCCGCCGACCATGGCGGCAACGGGAAGGCCTATCATGAGGCACTTGCCGAGGTTCGACTTGATCTTTTCCTGTTCGAGCGATTCCAGGATTCCTACACCGATGGGCATCATGATGGCGATGACAGTCAGGTTGTGCATGAAAAAGGAGATGATGCAGGATACCATCATGAATCCAAGCACGATGGTCTTGGAATTCCCCTTGCTCAAGCGCAAAACGGCGCCCACGGCCTTTTTGGAAATGCTTGTCTTTTTGAACACCGTGCCGAACGTGAAGCAATAAATGAGAAACAGCACGGCGGTGTTCATGAAGTTTCCTACCACTTCGTTTGCCGTGCCCGTGCCGGTGACGATGAGCACCAACATGCAAAGCAGACCCGATATGGCCAACGGGAACGTGCCGCACACCCAAAGGCACACGCCACCAACGAGCGTGAAGAGCGCCATGGTTCCTTGGGCGCCGAGACCTTCGATGTCGAGCACCATGCCCAACACGAAGGATATCGCCGCAAGTACGAAGCCAACCCATTTTTGCTTCGTGCCGTCCTTCTTCTGTTTCATGCATCCTCCTCCATTCGGTTTTGCGCCGATCTCTCGCTCTCATGTGGCGGAGGCCTTGGGCATCCCTGTCCCAAAAGATCGGTCGGTCTGAAAAAGATACGATCATTCGATCGCCGAATCGTCGGCCGTGGGACCTGATTCGACATAGATCTCTGTCATCGATTCGGATGACGGCTTTGAAACCTTAACCGATCAGGCGAAAAGCCAGAGGGGCAAGGCTGGCTGGTCCGGGTCACGAACTGTACGTCTCGAAAGTGCGACGTGGGGCAGGACGACGATTCCGTATGGGTTGCGAAGGGCGATCCGAGACAGAAGCGCCGTAAGCCGAAAGGATGACGGAGGCGCGTCGGCAATCATGCAGGCCAGCGGACGATCTTTCGGTGGGCCGAAGCTATGGTGGAAACATCTTTTGGCCAGTTGGCGGAGGGTGGAAAAAGGCCCGGCAAAGATACAGGGCGGTGCCTGCGGCGAAAGTCGGGGCAACGCCCACGGCGAAAGTGCGAAGGAGAGAGAGGAACGAGATGGCGCAAGTCGAAGATGCTCAATCCGCTGTTGAAAAGATGGATCTTGTTTGTGTCGAACACGAACACCCCTTTCGGTACGAGGAAGACGGCCTCGTGGTCACCCGCGGCAGCGCCTGGTCGGCGCCGGGGTGCCACCTGGGCTGCGGCGTGCTCATGTATTCCGATGGCGACAAGATCGTCAAAGTGGAAGGCGACCCCGAGAATCCTTTCAATCAGGGACGCTTGTGCGTTCGCTGCCTGGCGCTCAAAGAGGTGGTCAACCACCAGGACCGCCTGCTGTACCCTATGAAGCGCGACCGCGCCAACCGCGGCAAGGACGTATGGGAGCGCATCACCTGGGACGAGGCCCTTGCCACCATCGAGGGGCGCTTCAACTACTACAAGGACAACTTCGGTGCCGAGTCGGTGATGTTCTGGCAGGGCACGGGCCGCGACATCGCGCCCTACATTTCGCGTTTGGCCTGGTCGTTCGGAAGCCCCAACTACTCCTTCAACATCGCCCAGCATTCCTGTTATGTGCCGCGCATCCTTGCCTGCCGGCTGCTCACGGGCTCGTTCTGGGTGGGAGACTTCTCCCAGCAATATGCCGACCGCTTCGACAATCCCGAGTGGGAGGTGCCCGAGGTCATAGTCATCTGGGGCAACGACCCGCTGGTGGCCAATTCCGACGGGGCCTACGGCCACTGGGTGGTGGACTGCATGCAGCGCGGTTCGCGCATCCTGTGCATCGATCCGCGCCTGACCTGGCTTGCCGCCAACGCGGAGGTATGGGTGCAGCTGCGGCCCGGCACCGATCCGGCCGTTGCCCTGGCCATGGCCAACGTCATCATCGAGGAGGATTTGTACGACCACGATTTCGTCGAACGTTGGGCCTACGGTTTCGAAGAGTTCGCCGAACACGTGAAGGATTACACTCCCGAGCGTGTGGCCGAGATCGCCTGGGTGTCGGCCGATGTCATACGCGAGGCGGCCCGCATGTACGCCAACGCCGAACGCGCGCTCGTTCAGTGGGGCGTGGCACTCGACCAGCGTGACGACTGCCTCAACGGAAGCCGCGCCATCATGGACCTCATGATCATCACAGGCAATCTGGACAAGCCGGGCACCATGATCCGCCCGCCCGAACTGCTCACCTACATTTCCGGCTGGGGCCGCGAGTTTTTGGCTCCCGAGCAGGAAGAGAAGATGCTCGGCCGCAACTACAGCACGGTCACGCGCTCGTTCTTCGGTTCGGCGGGCAACGCCCAGTGCATTGAGGCCCTGCTCACCGGCGAGCCTTACCCGATCAAGGCTTGCTGGCTGCAGACGGTGAACCCGCTTGCCAACGGCGCGGTGGAACTGGAAACCACCATTGAGGCTTTCGACAAGTCGGAGTTCACCGTGATGGTCGACCTGTTCAAGACGCCCTCCATCGTGGCCTTGGCGGATATCGTGCTGCCTGTGGCCGTGTTTCCCGAACGCAACGGCATTCGCGTGGGCGATGGCTGCCAGCGCGGCGAGACCATCAACAAGGCCGTCGAGCCCGCAGGAGAGTGCAGATCGGACCAGCAGATATGCTTGGAGCTCGGCCGTCGTTTCAATCCCGAAGCGTGGCCATGGGAAACCGTCGAGGACATGTATTCCTACATCATGGCCGAAACCGGCTACCAGTATGGCGAAATGCAGGACATCGCCCCGGCCTACCTGCCTTTCGAGTACCGCAACTACGAGAAGGGGCTTTTGCGGCCTGATGGAGGTGTAGGTTTCGCCACGTCCACTGGCCGCTGCGAATTGTGGTCGACGGCGTTCGCCAACGTCGGCCTGAATCCGTTCCCCGAGTACAAGGAGCCTGGCATCTCGCCCTATGCAACGCCCGACTTCTACGAGGAATACCCTTACGTCCTGACCGCGGGCGCGCGCCTGTGGGGCACCTTCCACTCCGAACATCGACAGGTTCCGCACTTGCGCCAGATCAGTCCCGAGCCGCTGTTGCAGATGAATCCTGCAACCGGCAAAAAGCTTGGTTTGGAAGAAGGCGAGTGGGTGTGGGTCGAGGGGCCCATTGGCGACGGCGACCGCGTCGACCGGGCAAAACGCCAGGTGCAGTTCTTGGAGGGAATCGACCCTCGCGTCATGAGCACGTCGGTTGGCTGGTGGCATCCTGAAGGAGACCCCGAAAACCTGTATGACGTGCGCGATCTGAACATCAACAAACTGAGCGCGTGGAAAGAGTGCGAGACTGGCGTGGGATCGCGCAACCGCACGCACCTGTGCAAGGTCTACAAGGTCAAGGAAGGGGAATAGGTCATGGCAAAGTTGGGACTGCTTGTTGATTATGCCTGGTGCACGGGTTGCCATTCTTGCGAGGTCGCCTGCCAGATGGAACATGACCTGCCGCTCGGCCAGTACGGCATCATCGTTAACCAGATCGGTCCTTGGCAGATCGACGAAAAGCATTGGCAGTACTCGTTCGTGCCCGCCCTTACCAAGCAATGCACGCTGTGCGCCGACCGCTTGGCCAAGGGGAAGTCGCCCTCGTGCGTGAAGCATTGCCAGTCGAAGTGCCTCAGGGTGGTTGGCGTCGACGAGGCGGCCGAGATCATGAAAGAGACTGAAAAGACGTTCTTCGTGACCTTGTAACGTTTTGAAGTCCCAAAGGAGCGGTTCATTGACCAACCTGCCGCTCCTTCCAAGGCCTTTGGGCGAATCCGGGTTTCGATGGCCGCAGAAAAAAGTCAGCTCGCACCTGCTTGCGAGCTGACTTTCGGCGTTTCGACGGCTGAGATACCGCAAGTTGCAAGGCCCAGCGGGCTGTCGGATGTTATAAAATGGCATTGATGTCGGCCGGACCTCGAAGGTCGAAGAGGGGGACTTGTTCATGAGGGACGGGAAAGGCGTGTCCGAAGGCGGTGGAAACCTGGGTGCCAAGCCTTGGTACGAGAAGTCTCAAGGTGGCGACACCGTTGCGCAGGCAGACCTTCAAGTGGGGAACGTGATCCTTTCGCACGCGAGCATGGTGCTCGTGTTCGCCTGCATGTTCGGTGTGCTTGCGAATGCGGCGTCTCTGCCGGCGCTCGCGTCCCTGTACCTGGTGGCGGGCTATTTCACGGCTTTCACTGCTGTGCGTTACATGTCGCGCAAGGCGGGATTCATCGTCTGGGCTGCTGGTCACGCGGTGCAGGTGAAAGGGATTCTCATCGTCCTTGGGGCGCTCGTTTTCGCGGGTTTTCTGGCGTTCTCGCTTGTCGGCGAGGCGCAGGCGGGCGTTGCCCATGCGGTGCTGTGTGCGACGGGATGCCTGATGGGCGTTCATGGATCGGCCGAGATGTCCCTATGGTACCAGTTCAACCCTTATGGGCAGAGAATCAAGACCTCGCAGTCCCAGTCGATATGCATGTGCCTGGGTTGTGCGGCGGCCCTGCTCGTCATGCTCCTTCAGGGCGAGATCCGGCTTTATGCGTTCGGGTTGCTGTGCGTGCTTGCTTCCGTGGTGTCCGCCGTGTCGGGAATGCGCGCCGGGAACCGCACGTTCGCTCCGGGCACGCTTGCGGGCAAGCAGGACTCCAGCCACGATTTGGACATGAGGACCCATGTCTACTGGGTTGCCCTCATGTTCGCTTTCGGATTGGCCTATGCGGTCGGGTTTCGCTACTGGACCGAGGTCCTGGGGCTTGCGGTGCTCGTCGCCAACGTTGCGGTGGCGGCTCTGTTCCCTTGGTTCAAAAGGAAATTCCGCAGCAATCTGGGCGAGTCGGCCCGCATATATCTGCCGCTGTGCGTGCTTGCCATGTTCGCCTTGGCAAGCGCCAGGCCCGAGGCATTGGCGTTTGCGATGAGTTTGGCGGTGGTCTTCCTCCTTTATCAGGGATTGTCGAACATTTCGTTTCTGGTGAACTATGCGCTGCACTTCAATGAAAACATCATCATGAAGCTTTCCGAAGGGCGGTTTCCCCCGCTTTTAGGACTTACCTGCGGCATTGTGGCAGGGCTGGCCTACGACCTTGTGGTCCCGGTGTTGGGTGGCGCGCTGCTCGTGGTCTTGCCCTGTGCGGCCACCATGTTCGTGGTCGCCGCCTATGCGGTGCAGTCGTTCAACCAGGGAAATCCTGTGAGCAAGGGAGTGGTGCGCGACTTGGAGCAGGGCATCGAGACGCCGTGGCGGTCGGAAAACGGACAAGAGATGGAAGCCTTCAAGCAGCGCTGTTACGAGTTCGCCGAAAAGCGCGATCTCACTCCGCGCGAAAGCGAAGTGTTCTTTCTCTTGGCCTGCGGCTACAACACCGTGTCGATCGCCGAGGTGCTCACGGTGTCTCCCAGCACGGTGAAGACCCACTTCTACCGCATCTACAACAAGGTGGGAATGCACTCTCAACAGGAGATCGTCATATACATGCGCGAGAAAGCCGACTGAAAAAAGAAAGGCCCTGGATCGGCCTTTCTAAAGGTGCGTCGTGCGATGGCTTGCGAAGTTCAGGCTTTTTGCCCTGGGGGCTGCACAAGGGCGGGAGCCACCTTGAAACCGCATCGGGTGCAGGTGCCGTTCACGATCTTGTCAGGTTCGGCGTGGCACTTGGGGCAAGGCCTGGCGGCTATGCCCATGCCGCCGACGGGCTTGCCGCATTTTCCGCAGTTCCGGCATCCGTAGCACATGGCAACCCCCTCTGTACGTGTCTTCTGAACCGTGCTCAGGCGTTCGCCTTGTCGGCAGCCAAGGAATTCTGCATTTCCCGTGCGGCCGCTTCCTCGAGTTCGACCAAGCGCTTCTCCTTGCGTGTGAGAAGGAAAATGACGGCCGACGCGATGCAGCACATGGCCGACAGGGCAAACGCCCCCGACCAACCCATGGCGCCTTCGGCCATGCCTGCGATGAGGGGCGATCCCACGGCGTCGCCGAGGGCTTTGGCCAAAAAGATCATGCCGAAGATCTGCGCGTAGTTCTTCACGCCCATGAACTTGCCGCATGCGGCAGTGAAACACACGATGGCGGCGCTTTCGCCGAAACCGAACAACACTACCGACACCCACATGTAGACGTTGCTGGACTCGGAATCCAAGAACATCATGAGCACGAGGCCAAAGGCAGCCAGCACTTCGCAACACAGGTAGGCTCCACGGGCGCCGATCCTGTCGATGAGCACGCCGCAACCGAGCTTTGCGAACAGGCTCACGAAACCGATGGTGCTCATTATGGCCGCACCTACGGCGATCTCGCGGCCAAGCGACAGCGTGAAGGTGACCAGGTTCTGGAATGGGCCCATCTCGCCGATGCCGATCAGGAAGATGGCCACGAACATCAGCCAGAACGTGCGCGTTTTCAGGGCCTCGGCGCGGGTGAGGCCTACGACCTTGGCGCTGCCGGCCTCTTCGGTGCGGTGTGCGGCCTCTTCTTCGGTCAGGCCGTCGGGGAGCAGCCCCACGTCTTGAGGACGCCACACGATAAAGAGCGACACGGCAATGATGACGACGAAGCTCGTGATCGCCAGACCCGCCAGGGCCGTTTGGTAATCGTAGTTCGTGATGAAAAACGCGATGAAGTTGGAACAGATCAGCGACGCGAAGAACGTTGCGCCCCATATGAGGCCATTGGCTATGCCGCGCTGTTTGACGATCCAGTTGGTTGGGATTCCCGTCACGATGAGCACGCCCGCAAATGCGTTGCCGGCACCGAGCATGATGTAGCCTGCGAACACCATTGCCAGGTTCTGGGCGAAAGCCACTACCAAGAAGCCGAACGAGTAGACGACTGCCGCAATGCGTACCGACCAGCGCAGGCCGATCTTATTGAGAATGGAGCCAATGAACAGGCCCATGATGGCAAGGCTGAGGGCGAACCACGAATACGCGAAACCCACCTCGGCGGAGGTGGTGCCCAATGCCTCCACGAGCGCGTTTCGGATCATGCTGAAGTGATAGATGCCGAACCCCTGTGGGACGATGGACAAAACGAAGGCAAGGCCCACCATCGCCCAGCCGCGCCAGAATACCTTGCGATCGCTTTCTTCTGTTGCCACTAGTTTTTCCTCCTCCTGTGTATTGGTTGACGAAAAGCAGGCGAATGGCTTGAAACCCCCTCCTTCCCTTCGCTGTGCCACGAGCCTTTATCCATGGGAGTATTTAAGAAGAAACGGGAATGGAAATCGTCGGCGTGATTGCCCGATTTGAACGAAACCGCCGTCGGCGTTTTGGCTTACATCAAGAAAAGCCAGGTCGCAAGATATCAAATCAGCGACCTGGCCTCGATGGGTCTCGGTGGGCGGTATCGGCCTTACAGTCTCATGAACAGCGTGTCGCCGTTGGCCTTCACCAATTCGGCGGCTGCATCCGCATCCATGATCTGGATGCAGTTGGTTTGGCAGTGCTGCACGCAGGAAGGTGCCTTGCCTTCGGCTTGACGGTCGGCGCACAGGTTGCACTGGTCGGTGAGAAGCGGAAAGCACGTGAACTGGTGCTTGTCGGCACTGTAGGTCCACGGTCCCACAGTCTCCACCTTGATGCCCGTTTGTCCGGGCGGGAAGTCGTTCTTGGTTTGGCATGCCAGCTCGCACGAGTGGCAGCCGATGCACCAACGCAGGTTTGCCAGCAGTCCTTGGGCCATGGTCATTCACCGTCCTTCACGGGATAGATCTTGCAGAGCAAACACTTGTAGTTGCAACCCACACCGGTCTCTCCGCTGCTCCACGAGATCAGGTTGTTGATGTTGAGCTCGTCAACGTCGAAAAGCTTCTCGGGATCGCCTTCGGGGTGCCACCAGCCGTGGTCGGTGCTTGCCACGCGTACGTCCACGATGGGCGTCACCTCGGCCACGCGTTTGGCGCGGGCCGTGCGTCCGGTGTCTCCCACGGGGCCTTCCACCCACACCCACTGGCCGTCGCGTACGTTCAGGCGTGCCGCAAGGTCGGGATGCATCTGCACGGAAGGTTCGGGATGGAGGGCGCGAAGGCGCGCGCTTTGGCGGTTTTCGGAATGGAACGTGTTGTGGCGCCGCGCGCCCGTGGTCAGCACGATAGGGAATTCTTCGGCAAGTTCGGGGCGCGAATACGGCGTCATGGTGGGTTCGACATAGCGGGGAAGCGGGTCCTTGCCCATGAACTCCAGGCCCAGCGAATACAGCTCGATGCGGCCGGAAGGAGTGGGGAAGCCCACGCTGCCGTCGGGGCGCAGAAGGCCCTTTTCGTGCTTGTCGTACTGGAAGGGAAGGTATCCGGGCGCAGTCATTTGCACCTGGTGGAAATCGAGCCCTGTTTCTTGCAAGATATGGGAGTACATGTCTTCGACGGTGTCCCACGGCCAAGCTTCGGGGTTGAAGCGGCGGCCCAGCTCCAAGTTGATTTCCATGTCCGGACGCGTTTCGCCGAAGGGCTCAACGGCCTGGTTGATGGTTTCGGCGCGCTGCATGTTGTCGCCGCAACGGATGCCGTTGCGCTCGGCGAAGCTGGTTACGGGAAGGAACAGATCGCCATAGGCCATGGCCGTGGGCGTCATGAACAGATCCACGATCACGTTGAACTCCAGATTGCCGAACGCTTCCTTGGTCCGCACGTTGTCTACGCCGCCGCAGGCGATCTGGTTCACCGTTTGAATCCACGAGGCCTTGATGGGGTAGTCCTCGGGCTGTTCGATCATGTGGTCGATCATCTCATTGATTGAGGCCACCTGCAGGCCCACTTTGTAGAAAATGAGCTTCTCGGTGCCGATGCGCTTCTCTTCCGCGTCGAAGGAGAGAAGGTCTCGGCCCCAACCCGTGATGTACTTGAGCAGTTCGGGGCCAACCACCATGGAGCCTGGCTTCTCGATGTTGCCCGTGAGCGCGAACAGGGACAGCACTGCCCGGCTGCCGTCCACACAGTCCTCGCGCTGGTCAAGCGCCACGCCCCATTGCAGTATGGCCGGTTTGTATTCGGCCAGCATGCGGGCTGCTGCCTGTACCTTGGCGGCAGGCACCCAGGTGACCTCCTCGGTGCGCTCGGGCGTCCACTCTGCGGCTATGGCGGCGAATTCGTCCAAGCCGTACACCCACAGGTCCACGAATTCGTGATCGTAAAGGCCTTCTTGAACGAGCACGTTTGCCATGCCCAAGGCAAGGGCGCCGTCCGAGCCTGGACGCACCTGGAGCCACAGATCGGCATGGGCGGCCAGCCAGGTCAAGCGGGGATCAATCACCAAAAGCTTGCTGCCGCGTTGCAAAACGTCTGTGACCCACGCGCCGTAGGCTCCGTCCGAATTGGCCACGATAGGATTGTTCCCCCAGATCACGGTCAAAGCAGGAGCCACCCATTCGGGGTTGTCGTAGCGGTCGACGAACTGCTGGGAGTAGTCGGCCAAAGGGAACACGCCTTCGGTCATCATAGAAGCGAAGATGCGCGGGCCGAAGCATGCGACGTTGCTGAGCGAGAAGGCGTAGTTGGGCGAGCCGAACGACCAGGCCAAACGCGATATGTAGGCGGCTATGTCGCGTCCCGTGCCCTGAACGAACGCCACGCTTTCCGCGCCGAACTTCGCTTTGTACTCGTTGAACCGGGCCTCTACGGTGTCCAAGGCCTCGTCCCAGCCGATGCGTTCCCACGCGTCCTTCCCGCGGTCTTCGCGGGCGCGCTTCATGGGGTAGGGCTGCCGTCTGTCGTTGTTCATGATCTCGTCGACGGCGACGCAGCGCGGACACAGGCGGCCCTGGTTGAAGGGATTGTCGGGGTCGCCCTCCACGCGCACGACCTTGCCGTCCTTGCTGTACACCAGAACGCCGCATCCCAGGTGGCACCCTGGCGCCGACCAGGCGCTTCCACGCGTGACTTCGAACTCGCCTTCCGTGTAGCGCACGGGTTTGTCGTGATCGAACGTTTTAAGGCCGTTGCCCACGATCTTGATGTTTCCAGGCGCCACCGTTTCGCGTTCGTACAGCGGGCCTGGGTTCGTGCGTTGGCTCATCTTCCGTGTCTCCCTTCGATGTTTCTTGTCGGCTTGCAGCGGTTTTCGGGTTCGACGGCGGAGGGGTCTCTCACCAAAGCTCCGTCGACTTCAGCGGAAGCACGCCGATACGGCACTTCGCCACGCCGTCTATCAGGCCGTCGTGCACGCGGCCTTCGGTCGTTGCTTCCTGCGTGCCCGGGATGGTGGTGATGACGCACTCGCCAGAATAGTTGCCCTCGTCGTCGATTTTGCCGTTGGTGACCGGCGCGGTGGAGCCGAGCACGGTGAACTCGCCTTCGAACGTGCCGTCGCCGTTGCGGGCGATGACCAGCTTGAAGTCCTTTTTACCCATCGGCAGCTTGATCTTGCCCTCGTAGGTTTCTTCCATGACGACCTCCTTGACATGAGATACAATTTGCGACAGATGTCACATTGGCTGCATCATAGGCTCCCCGTTTGGGATTGATAAGGAGCCAGAACCGCCGATATGCAGCAAATGAGACGGAATCCGAAAACTGTCTCGCGCGTAGGCGGCCATCGGCAGATTTCGGGAGAGCGGCACGTGCGGAACCAGTGCAGCAGGGAAGGAACCAGCCCATGACGGACATTCGGAAAACGCGCACCGACAGGATGCTGTGCGAGGCCATGGAGGCGCTGCTTGACGAAAAGCCCTACAACGTCATTTCGGTCAGCGAGATCTGCAAACGCTCGACCGTGCAGCGCGGGACGTTCTACCGGCATTTCGAGGACAAGAACGCCTTTTTCGAGTACTACCTCAACACTATCACCGAGCAGCTTCTGTCCGAGGCCGAGGCCGAAGGAGAGGATCTCGATGCCCTGGAACCGTACGCCAGGACCATGCACCTGCGGCTGATGAGGCTGTTCAAGGAGAAACCGCGCTTGGTGCGCAACTCGTTGGGGTCGGACGCTTCGGTGTCCATCGTGGACATGGCCGTCGTTCAAATCGCCAAAGGCATCGCCGAGCGGGCCCGGCGCCAAGTGGAGGAAAGCGGAAGGCAGCTTTTCATGCCGCCGGAATTCCTGGGACGCTTTTACGCCGGCGGCATGATCCACGTGCTGCGATGGTGGCTTCTGGAAAGCCCGCACGTTACCGAGGAGGAGCTGGAACGCTACTCCAACAACGTGCTTCTGCGCTGCTTCGAGTAGCGGATTGCGAACGTTCGGACGCAGGGGGCGTGCCGGCGCACGTCTCTTGCTTTTCTGGCGACGATGGGCGATTTTCTTCTGGCGCGTATGGATGGGTTTGCTATCATGGTCGAATTGGTTTGACGGTCGCCTGCACGACCGCGTTTTTCCCGTAAGGCGTGCAGACAAGGGTTGGAAAGGACATGACGCACATGACCCGCAAAATCAACATCTTCGACACCACGCTGCGCGACGGCGAGCAGTCGCCGGGCGCTTCCATGAACACCGAGGAGAAGCTGGTCGTCGCGCGT
>CAJFVW010000126.1 GCA_904420575.1 uncultured Gordonibacter sp. | reverse complement strand
CGCCCGCGGCATCCGGGACGCCGGCATCCATCGCGCCCGCGGCATCCGGGACGCCGGCATCCGCCGCGCACGCGGCCTTCTCGCCGAACGCACGCTGGAGCTGGCGGTACTCCGCCAGCGTGATGGCGTCCTCGATGCCCAGCGTCGCGCGCTTCGGCACGCCGCCTGTGCGCGCGTCGGAGCGTTCGGCGGCGCGACGCATCCGTTCGGCGGCGAAAGCCGCGTGCGTCATGCGGGCGACGTCCACCTCTACGCCGGTTCCGCCCGCCGCCGCGAGGGCGGCTTCCGCATAGCGCGAATCGGTGTGCAGCGCGACGGCGTCTTGCGTGACCAGCAGCGCATGGGCGCGCTCTTCGTCGAACACGCCGTCGAAGCCCGTGAGCCAGCGGATGTTGGAGGTGTCGCGCACGTAGAACGCGTCCATGCCGCCTGCGGCGCATGCGCCGCGCAGGCGCGCAAGGCGCTTTTCGGAATCCCCCATCCCTCGGGCCTCCCGTTCCCCGTACGCCCCGCGCAGGCGGTCCAATCGCTCTTGCGACGTCGTCATGCCTCAGCCCTCCCGTCCGTCGACCGGCTTTACGAGCGGCCCCTCCGGCGTTCCCACGATGACCTTGCCTTGGGCACGGCGCTCGAACCCTTCGCCCAAGCGGTCGCGTGCGCCTTCCAGCAACAGGTCGAGCGCCACCCGATAGCCTGCCGCGCCCAGGCCCTTCACCTGCGCCACGCACGCAGGCGCGATGACCGACACGGCGCGGAACGGCTCGCGCGCGTCCACGTCCGAGATATGCACTTCCGCCACCGGCACGTCGATGGAACCGACCGCGTCGCGCAGCGCATAGGAGTAGTGCGTGTGGGCGCCCGGGTTGTACACGATGCCGTCGTATACGCCGTGTGCCTGGTGCAGGCGGTCAACGAGCGCGCCTTCGTGGTTCGACTGGAAGCAGTCCACCTGCACGCCCCGCTGCGCGCCGTAGGACGCCACGTCCGCCTCGATGCTGGCAAGCGTCCGCCGCCCGTACACGTCCGGCTCGCGCACCCCCAGCATGTTCAGGTTCGGTCCGTTCATCAGCAGCATCTTCTTCATGTGCAACCTTTCGCGCGTCTTTCGCCAAACGGCAGGGCTGTAGCAACACCGTCGGACAGGGTCGCTGCTACGCCGCCGGGCGGGACCGTTGCCGCTGCGCCGGGCAGGCCGCGATGGGTCGCCGGGTGCAGCCATTGCCGCAGCAGCGGGCAGGGTCGTTGCCGCTGCGCCTGGCGGGACCGCTGCCACCGTAGCGGGCAGCCGCCTCCGCGACCTGGCAGAGGCCTGTCCGGCCCTCATCCTGTTGCCCTGCGCCAGTGTACCTCATGGGAGTGCGCGCGTATTCCCCTGCCACAAACTCGGCATGTATGATATACTGTATATCGTTTTATAAATAGCATGATATCTTACAGGTCGAAAGAGGCGATAACATGACCCCTGCAGCCATCATGACGCAGATGAACACGCGCATCGAACAGGACTTGAAGCAGCGCGGCGACGCCGTGCTGGCCGAAGCGGGCTTTTCTCCTTCCGAGGCGGTGCGCGCGCTGTGGAAGTTCGCCGTAGCGCACGAACGCGAGCCGAAAGCCGTGACCCGCGCCCTCGCCCTCGATGACCCCAAAGCCGAAGCCCGCCGAGAAGCCGCCTTGAAGAAGATCAAGGTGCTCGATCGGGCCGAAACCGACATGACCAAGACCCTTGAATTCTTGGGAGTGGCGGAGAAAACGGCACGTGAGGTATTCGAACTCTCCGACATAGAATTGCTTGAGCAAGCATTGACGGAGCGCTATGCGGCGAGGGGGCTTCTATGAGCACCCATGGCCCTAAGCTATTGGTGGACACGAACGTTTGGATCGATGCGTTTGTGGAGAGTCGGGCGGATCACGCCAATGCACGCGCATTGTTCGATTTCGCTCTCCTGAACGACCTATCCCTGCTGTATGCCGCCACGTCGATGCAAAACGTGCATTACCTGATTTCGCAGGCGCTCAAGCGGGCCGCGCTTTCATCGGGACGCGAACTCGCCGAAACCGATTACAAGGAAATAGCCGATGCGGCATGGCGGCGCATCGACGACATGTCCGAGGTGGGATTCGCCGTGGGATGCGACGAAAGCGACCTCTGGCTGGCACGCAAGCACCGCACCATCCACCACGATTTCGAAGACGGTCTCATGGTTGCGGCCGCAAAAAGATCCGAAGCGGACTTCATCGTCACGCGCGACAAGCAGTTTCTGTCGCACTGCCCCGTCGCGGCGCTTGACACCTTCGACATGCTGGAATACTTGCAGAAAACGCTGTAGAAATATCCTACCGCTTCGTGACAGCACAAACGAGCGCTTTCGTCGTTGCGAAACGCAGAGCAGTCTGCCCGCGACCGCCTACCCCTTCGAACCTTGCCAGGCGGCCAAATGCTCCAGGATCACGTCGTCTTCCACGTCCACGAGTTCCCAATCGCCCACGTCGCGGGGCAGCACGAAGCGCACCTTGCCGCCGCGCGCCTTCTTGTCGCGCTTCATGGCGTCCAGCATGTCTGCAGGGTCGGCCGCCCACCCGAGCGCCGGCAGGCCCAGATCGTCCAGCAGCTCGTCCTGCATGCGCACGAAGTCGAGCGGCGTGTCGGCAAGCGCCACGCCTAGGCGCGCGGCGAAGCGCATGCCCTCGGCCACTGCGGCGCCGTGCGAGAACGTGCCGTACCCGGCCAGCGCCTCCACCGCATGTCCCAGCGTGTGGCCGTAGTTCAGGCACTCGCGCACACCCCGGCTTTCGGTCTTGTCGGCCGCCACCACGTCGGCCTTGAACACCACCGAGCGGGCAATGGCCTCGGCCGCGGTTTCCTCGTCGCGTGCGGCAAGGGCCTCGGCGGCGTCGGCCAGCCAGAAGAAGAAGTCGTCGGAGTCGATGACGGCGGACTTGGCTATCTCCGCGCAACCGCACGTCCATTCGCGGGCGGGAAGCGTGGCCAGCGTGGCCGTGTCGGCGCACACGTAGGCAGGCTGCTTGAACGTGCCCACGAGATTCTTCCCTGCCTCGAGGTTGACGCCCGTCTTGCCGCCGACCGACGAGTCCACCATGGCCAAAAGCGTGGTGGGCACCTGCACCACGGGAACGCCGCGCATGTAGGTGGAGGCGGCGAATCCCGCCAGGTCGCCCACCACGCCGCCGCCCAGCGCCACCACCACGCTGTCGCGCCCCAGCGCGAGCGCCGCCATGGCTTCCCAAACTTCACCTGCGACCTCGAGCGACTTCGATTCCTCGCCCGCCGGCACCACGATGTCGCTCACGCGGAATCCCGCCTGCGCGAGCGATTCCTTGGTCCGGGCCGCATACAGCGGCGCCACGTTGCCGTCGGTCACCACGAGGGCGCGCCTGACAGAGGCGAGCGCGGGGAGCGCGGCGACGTGCGCGCCCAGCCCACCCAGCACGCCGGCGCCGATGCGCACGTCGTAGGGCGCTTCGTCGGGCAGGTTCACGATCACTTTCGTTGCTGGCACAACACACCTTCCTTCACAAGCACGTTCTGCACTTCCCGCGCGATGGCGGGCACGCTCTTGCCCGCCGTGTCCACGGTGGCGTCGGCCACGCGCTCGTACAGCGGGCCGCGCTCTTCGCACCGCTCGCGCGCGGCATCGAGGTTCTGGAACAGGGGGCGCGTGGACGTGTCGCTGATGCGTCCGGCCGCTTCGTCGGCCGACACCTTCAGGTGCACGACGAAACCTGCCCGCTCCAGGATGGCGCGGTTCTCTTCGCGCGTGACCACGCCGCCACCGCACGACACGAGCAGCGGCTCCTTGGCCGCCAGTTCGCCCAGCACGTCGGTCTCGAGCGCGCGGAAGCCCTCTTCGCCCGACTCCGCGAAGATGGCCTTCACTTTCTTGCCTTCGCGCCGCTCCAGGTACGTGTCCATGTCCACCGAGGCCACATGGCACTGACGCGCCAGCCGGCGCGCCACGCTCGTCTTCCCCGCACCCATGAACCCCACGAAGAACACCGGTCGCTTCAGTTCGTACCTGTCGGACATGCACACCTCCTTCGTTCTTACTTTACCACGGGTCGAAACGCTGTCGGCGAGAAGCGCCGGGGCGTCCCGG
>CAJFVW010000125.1 GCA_904420575.1 uncultured Gordonibacter sp. | reverse complement strand
AGCCCCGCCACCACGTCGGCGTTGTCCAGGCAGAAACGCAGAAGGTCGCCCAACTGCCCGTCGTTGAGTCCCGCCACCACGGCCACCGAAAGCACCACCTGGATGCCCGCCTCGCGGCACCGCTCGACGACGCGCATCTTGACGTCCAGGATGTCGCGGCCGCACGTGCCTTCGTACACCTCGCCCGTCAGCCCGTCGAACGACAGGTACACGCCCGTGAGACCTGCCGCCACCAGCTCTTCCAGATATCCGTCGCGCGCGGCTATGACCAGGCCGTTCGTGTTGACTTCGATGCCCCAGAAACCTTTGGCGCGACCCATACGGATGATCTCGGGCAGATCCTTGCGGCATGTGGGCTCGCCGCCCGTGATCTGCACGGCGCCGTCGATGCCCACGGCATCGGCGATCACGTCGTACATGTCGCCGATCTCCTGCAGCGTGGGGTCGCCCTCGCCCGTTTCGGCGCTCATGAAGCACACCGGGCAGTGCAGGTTGCAGTTGCGCGTGACCTCTATCTCCAGCAACGTGCCGCGCCGCTGGTGGCGCGAACAGGTGCCGCAGCCGTGTGGGCAGGGCGCCGTGGCGGGGATGGTGTTCGTCGGCGCGGTCTTGGAAAACGCGAGCGAGCGCAGCCACTGGTAATGCTCGGCGTCGGGCCACATGCGCGTGGCCAGGCGTCCGTGGTCGGGACAGGTGCGCTCCATCCACACCACGCCGTCCTCGTCGGCGAACACGCTCGCAGGCAGCTCGCGCAAGCACGTGGGACAAAGCGCGGTCGTTTTGTGCAGTACCTTCATCATCGTCACCTTAATTCGCTGGTTGGCGTTAGCAGGTCGGCGCAGTCGGCAGGCCGGCGGAACCCTATTCGTCGATGTACTGCCGGGGGTCGTGTTCGTCGTTGGGGGGCGTGGACACCTGGATGCCCATGTAGTCCACCCAGTCCAGGACGCGCCGCGGCACGAACAGGTCCGTCTGGTGCTTCGAGGCGGCCTCGATGGCGCGCATGCAGGAAATGGCGTGCGCCAGGTCGGTCTTCTCGTCGATGTCGGCCACGGGCGAGAAGTACGCCGAGGGGATGTCCTTTTCCTGCAGCTTCTCCACGTAGGCGTCGAGCGCCGCACGGCCGTTCAGGTTGTAGTAGACGCCCTGATGGTCGATGGGCGTGTTGCGGCTGAAGCCCACCAGCGACGTGCCGCATTCCTGGCAGGGCGCCTGCACGAAGCCCGGCGTGCCCAGGCCTTGGAAGTAGTCCAGCCACGCGAACGCCTGCTGGATGTGCGACTTCGGCATGGTGGGAATGTCGCCGCCCACCGACACGATGCTTTCGTAGCCCAACGCGAATATCTGCCTGAACGCGTCGTCGAAGTGGTCGTCGAACGTGGACCCCTTGTCGGTGAGGTAGTGTATCTCCATGGGCCACGGACCAATGGCGTCGTAGGTCTGGCGCATGAGCTCCACGTTTTCCGCCGGCGTGGTGGAAACGAAGAAGTCGTAGGTGATCTTGACCGCATCCGGGTCGGCCGCCACCAGCGCGTCGTTTTCGGCCTGCAGTTCCAGAAGCGCGTGCATGGCCAGCTCGCTCACGTCGTACAGGCTGCGCTTGAAGAACTCGGCCGCCTGGACCTCGCTCAGAAAGCCGCCGTGCTTGGTGGTCAGGCGCGTCTTCACCATGCCCGGCACCGGGGGCTTGCTGAACAGCAGCAGTGCGTGCTTCTTTTCCGTCATGAAAGCGTCTCCTCGTCTCGTGTCGGCGCTTCGTTCCTCTCGAACGAAAGCGTCCCGTCCGTCTTCTTCATCACGCAGTCGATGGCGTTGTACGACCACGTGCCTATCATCGCCTCGCCGTCCTCCACGGAACAGGACGTGAGGCAGTTCACGTTGCATTCCCACAGGCCGCCGAAATCCGGCGCGCCCGGCGTCCATTCGGGGTGCCACCACCCGTAGTCGACGTTCACCAGGCCGTCGCGCATCGGGGCCGTCTTCAGTATAAACCTTGCCTCGCCCTTGTCGGTGGCAAGCGTCACGTGGTCGCCCGCGGCCAGCCCGCAGCGCTCGGCCGTGGCCGGGCTCACCTCGGCCACCGGCACCGGCGACGTGGCGCGGAAGGCAGGGTTGTTGAAGTACATGGACGCGTTGTACGGCTGCTTGCGCGAGCCGGTGATCATCGTCAGGTACGCGCCCCCTTCCGCTTCCACGCGCTGCCGCAGCTCCGGCGAGCAGAGCGTGACGTGCGGCTGCGGCGCGGGCAGGCGCGGGCCGCCCAGCGCGTCCAAGAACTCGCTCGCCAGCTCTATCTTGCCCGTCGTGGTGGCGAAGCCCTGGGGGGAGCCGTCCGGGCCCGGCATCTCGTGCTTGGCAAAGACCGGCGGCCGGTAGTAGATGCCCGTGGCGCAGTACGTGTCCCAGTCCATGCCGGCGCGCGCCAGCTGGGCGGCGAACGCATCGGCCAGCGACCCTTCCGGCCAGGCGTCGGCCTGCCCCAAGCGCAAGCCCAGCTCGCGGAACACGTCGTAGTCGGTCTTGCGCTCGTAGTAGGGCGCCACCGCCGCGGGGCCGCCGTAACCGATGTTCGCCACGCCGCCGTGCACCTGCAGGATGGGCCGCTCGATGGCGCCGGCGATGGGCAGCACGTAGTCGGCGATGCTCGCGGTGGGCGTCAGGTAGTATTCCAGCACCACCAACAGGTCCAGCCCCTTGAGCGCGTCGAACACGCGGTGCGTGTCGGCGTAGGTCAGAAGCGGGTTCGTGGCGTTCACCACCAGCGCGCGCACCGGATAGGGCTCTCCCGTCTCCATGGCGCGCAGCACCAGGTCGGGATGCGCCGACGTCAGGTAGCGCGCCGGCAGCGTGCGGCCAAGGCGTTCCGTCAGGGGGCGCAGGCGCTCGTAGCCGTCGTAGCACTGCAAGGGCGTGAACGGGGTGTTCAGGCAGCGCGCACGATGCTCCGGGGCCAGCGCGTCGGTCATTTCCAATTCCACTTCGGGCACGAAGTCGCTCGCCTCGGCCAGCACGCAGGCGCCCGGCCTATCCACGTTGCCCGTCACGGCGCGCAAGCAGCAGATGGCCCGGTGCGTGGGCGCCACGTTCGGGCCCACCTGGTCGATGCCGCGCCCGGAAACGAGCGCCGCCGCACGGGCCTCGCCGAACAGGTGCGCGGCACGCACGACGTCCTCCGCCGCCACGTCGCACACCGCCGCCACGTGGTCGGGCGTGAAGGGCCGCACATGTTCGGCCAACTCGCCGAAACCGTGGCACCACGCGTCCACGAACGCCTGATCCACCAGGCCGTCCCGTATGACGACATGAACCAGCCCCAGCGCCAGCGTGCAGTCGGT
>CAJFVW010000124.1 GCA_904420575.1 uncultured Gordonibacter sp. | reverse complement strand
GCAGCCGAACGGGTTGTCCAGGTCGGCCGAGCCGTCGCGCTCGGGGAACCACCAGCCGCGCGGCGCGAACACCACGTTGGGATGCACTTCGGGCTCCACGTTCGCGCGCATCTTGATGCGGCCGCGGCGCGTCTCGATCCAGCACCAGTCGCCGTACGAGATGTTGAGCTTCTCGGCCAGCTCCGGATTGATCGAGAAGTACGGGTCGGGATACAGGTAGCGGATCGCCTGCATCTGGAAGTGTTCGGAGTGGTGGTACGGCATGAAGCCGCCACCGGTGGTGAGCACGATGGGGTACTCTTCGGCGATCTCCGGCGTGTCGATCTCGTTCTCGCAGCAGCCGACGTAGGTAGGCATGCCCGCGTAGCCGAGCTCGCGCAGGATGGTGGAGTTGCATTCCACCTTGCCGGTCGGAGTCCAGAAGCCGCCGTTCGTGACGAACTTGTTCTGGTGCAGCGGCGGATAGTACATGCGCACGCGGTCGACGAACTCGTCATAGTTCGAAATGGGCAGGCCGAGCGGCTGCAGGATGTGGAAGTACGCCTCCTCTTCCGTCTCCCAGGGCCACATGGCGGGATCCTGTCCGCAGGCCAGGCCCAGCTTGCGCCAGAACACCATGTCGGTGTGGCGGTCGTACTTGGGCTGCATGGCACGGCGGCCGCCCATGATGGAGTCGGTCGCGCCGTAGTGCGTGACGATGGTCGGACGCTCGAGCGCGCCGGCCGCCGGGAACACGTAGTCGGAGAACAGCGCCGTCGGGGTCATCCAGTAGTCGACGGTCACCAGGAACTCGCACTTCTTCAGGGCGGCGAGCGTCATCTTGGCGTCGCCGTAGGAGTTCACCGGGTTCGTGGCGTTCACGATGAGCGCGCGCACCTGGTAGGGGTCGCCCGTGAGGATGGCCTTGAACACGCTGGGGCCGTGGGCCTCGCAGAACCACTCGGCGGGCAGGGTCTTGCCCCACGTACGTTTCGCGTTGTCGGAGATGAGCTGGTAGCCGGGCCAAGAGGTGAGCTTGAACTTGTTAGAGCCGATCTGCTTGGCCTTCTGCTCTTCGGGCAGGCACTCGTTGGCTTCCATCTCCTCGTCGGTGAGAAAGCCCAGCGAAGGCCCGGGCATGCCGTCGCCGCCGGGAACGTCCAGGTTGCCGCAGATGGCGCGGATGAGGGCGATGGCGTGGCTGCCGGTGGTGGAGGCGCGGCCAATCTGGTCCCACGTGCAACCCCACTGGATGCAGCCGGGGCGGTTCGTGGCGTACATGCGAGCGGCCTGACGGATCTGGTCGGCGTCGAGCCAGGTGATGGGAGCAGCCCATTCGGGCGTGTACTCCTTCACGTGTGCCTTGAGCTCTTCGAAGCCGTCGCACCACTGGTTCACGAAGTCGAAGTCATACAGGCCCTCGTAGATGATGGTGCGCAGCATGGCCAGCGCCAGCGCCGCGTCGGTGCCGGGGCGCAGGGGCAGCCACAGGTCGGCCTTGGAGGCCGTCTCGGAATAGCGGGGGTCGACGACGATGATCTTCAGGCCGGCCTTCTGCAGGTCGGTGTAGCCGTTCATGCCGCCCAGCGTGGAGGCGCCCGGGTTCATGCCCCAAAGTATCAGGCACTTCGCGGCGCCCAGGTCGGTCTCGAAGGGCGACCAGCCGGCCACGCAGGTTTCCGCCATGAACGTGGGGATCCAGCACAGCAGCGCGTTGTGGAAGCCGTTCGGCGTGCCGAACTGGTTGAGGAAGCGGCGGCGCGCCCAGTCGTCGGTGCGCGTCGTGCCGCCCGCAGAGGCCACGGCCTCGGCGCCGCTTTCGGCCTTGATCTGGTTGAGCCTGTCGGCCACTTCCTGAATAGCCTGGTCGTACGGGATCTGCTCCCACTTGCCCTCGCCCTTTTCGCCCACGCGCTTGAGCGCATGGTTGATGCGGGCGGGATGGTTGACATGCAGCAGCGCGCTCGTGCCGCGGCAGCACAGGCCGCCTTGGCTGGAGTAATCAGGATCGCCTTCGATCTTGATCACATCGCCATCCTTAACGTAGGCGAGCACGCCGCAGTTAGCATGGCAGAAATAGCAGAGCGACTTGACCATCGTGACGCCGTCTTGATGG
>CAJFVW010000123.1 GCA_904420575.1 uncultured Gordonibacter sp. | reverse complement strand
CATGGTCAAAGGTGCACACGACCATCTGTCCCTGGCGCAAAAAAATAGCACCCGGCAGAAACCCGTGTGCTAACAGTATCGATAGGAATAAACGTGGGAGTCCAGGATGGTGGACTGCTGCGCGAACACCTCGCTCATGAGGGCGCGCCCGGACTCGCTGCTACACTGCATGGCGAAGACTTCGCTCATGAGAGCGTTCTTCTCCGCACAGGTGCTCGCACTATGTCCGTTCGTAAAATGCATGGGCACACTTTACCACAATAGAGCGCCCACACAAGAAAAATTTTGCGCAGCGCAGCGTCGAGCAGTTCGCAGCGAGGCGTTCCCGGTCCTTCACGGCGTCGAGCATTCCCGCTTTTCGGCCTCCCCGGTCCACCAAAGTCAGCGAGAGCCGCCCGGGTGCCCCAGATTGGCGTGTTTCGCGGCCGAGCGTGCTTTGCACGTGAGGGAAAGCGAAAAAGCGCCAAGATGGGGTGCCCGGGCGGCTCGCAGCGTCGAGCTGTTCCGCCGTTCGTAGAACGGCGGAACCTGTTAGTACCGGCTGTCGAAGATGCGCTTGGTCTTCTTCTCGCTGCGCGGAAGCTCTCCCATGGGCACGCCCTTCGCATCGGGCGTGCAGCCGCACTTGGCCTTGAAGATGAGCGCGAGCTCTTCCTGGGCGCGTTCCTTCGCCTCCCCCTCCAGCGGGGTCTCGAACAGCACGGTGAGCACGTCCTTGCCGCTGATGTTCTCGATCATCACCTGGTATTCGCTGGACGTGCCGTCGGTAGCGGCAATGACTTCCTCCACCTGGGCGGGGAAAATGTTGCAGCCCTTCACCTTGAACATGTCGTCGGTGCGGCCGGTCAGCGTGTCGATGCGCGGATGGCGGTGCCCATAGGCGCACGTGCAGTCGCCAGGGATGATGCGCGTGAGGTCGTGCGTGCGGTAGCGGATGAGCGGCGCGCCCTGCTTGCGCAGCGTGGTCAGCACCAGCTCTCCCACCTCTCCGTCGGGCAGAGGCGCGCCCGTCGCCGGGTCCACCACCTCAATGTACACGTAATCGTCCCAGATATGCATGCCGTGGTGCGCCTCGCACGAGATGCCGATGCCCGGGCCATACACTTCCGTGAGGCCGTAGATGTCGTAGATCTCCACGCCCAGCTCGCCCGAGATGCGCTGGCGCATCTTGTCGCCCCAGCGCTCGCTGCCGATGACGCCCTTGCGCAGGCACAGCTGGTCGCGGATGCCGCGCTCGGCGATCTCTTCCGCCAGAAGCAGCGCATAGGAGCTGGTGGCGCACAGCACGGTGGACTTCAGATCCTGCATCATCCTCAGCTGCTTTTCGGTGTTGCCGGGGCCCATGGGAATGGCCATGGCGCCCAGCCGCTCGGCGCCCAGCTGGAAGCCGATGCCCGCGGTCCACAGGCCGTAGCCGGGGGTTATCTGGATGCGGTCGGTGTTGGTGATGCCCGCCGTCTCGTAGCAGCGCGCGAACTGTATGGCCCAGTCGGTCACGTCCTGCTGCGTGTAGGGAACGATGACCGGGGTGCCCGTGGTGCCCGAAGACGAATGGATGCGCACCACCTCTTCGTCGGGCACGGCCTGCAGCCCCAGAGGATAGGCGTTGCGCAGGTCGTCCTTTTCGGAGAATGGGAGCTTCTCGAAGTCCTTCTGGGTCTGCACGTCGGCAAGATCGATGCCCTCGAATTTCTTGGCGTAGAAGGGTGAACGGTCCTTCAGGGTAGTGAACTGCTTCTTGATCAGGTCGAACTGTTCGGTGGTCATCTGCATGGGAAACCTCTTTCTGGCGATGGTCGGTGGGTTCGCAATGGCGGCAAAGCCGCAGAAAGGGAATGCTTCAAGACCGCGGCGGTTTCGCAAGCGAGACGTGCTCTTCGTTTGGGAATCTCAGAAGCACGCGAAGATCGCTTCAAGCCCGCTTTTGCGAGTCTTGAAGCTAAAGCCATCGACCAGCCGAACCGAACGGCACGGCTTGAAAGGAGCGTATGTGAAGCGCGATCATCATATGCGATATTGTAGGCCAAGGGCCTTTGAATGCAAAGGGCCACCGCCGGTTTTTCCGACCGCAGGTTTTCCATCGACCGCTAGTTTTCCGTTGGCGGTCAAGTCCCTACGATGCGACGGCGGCTTCGATGGCGGCCAGGTTGAGCTGGACGAACGCCGGCTTCACGCAGACCTCGATGGCATGCCGCAGGTCGTCCACGTCAAGCGGGACATGGCCAGCCGCAAGCGCACGGGCAAGAAGCAGCGTGTTGAGCACCTTCCGGCTGCCGACCGTCCGGACGAGCGCCGCGTCGTCCACGGCCACGAAGGAGGCTTCCTTTCCTGCAAGCTGCGCCTCCAGGCGCTGCACCACGCGATCGGCACGATAGGGCACGCTCGACAGCGCCGCCGTCACCGGCTGGATGGGCGTGGTCGCCGTGACCAGCACGCCGTTCGGGGCCAGAAACGACAGCACACGGGCGGCCTCGCCCGGCTCGAAAGCGATCACCAGGTCGGCGGTGCCGTGCGCCAGAAGTGGCGCGAACACTTCTTCTCCGCCATTGCCCATGCGCACGTGCGAGGTCACGTTGCCGCCGCGCTGCGCCATGCCGATGGTCTCGGCCGTGCGCACCTGCCACCCTTTGTCCTGCGCCGCCTGCGCCAACACCTTCGCCGCCAGCACCGTGCCCTGGCCGCCCACTCCCGCCAACAACACGTCAAGCATGGGAGCCTCCTTCCGACCGCGACCCGTCCGCGGCCGCGGGAGCATCCGCAGGCGCGGTCGCAGCAGCGGGAGCGTCCGCGGGTGCGGGCACATCCTCGGGTGCGGGGGCAGGCACAACAGCGCGGGCGTCCGTAGCCGTGCCGTCGCCGCAAGCCACTTCCGCCGAGGCGGAGATCGCCCCGAACGGGCACACCTGCACGCACAGACGGCACCCGTTGCACAGGCTGGCGTCGACGAACGCCTGGCCACGCGAACCGCTCTTCGGACCGCGCGCGTCCATGTCGAAGCCGATGCCGGGGCACCCTATCTCGGTGATGCACTTCTTGCAGCCCGTGCAGCGGCTCGCGTCCACTTGTACGGGGAAATCGGGACGCTTGAGCTGGATGCAGGGCGACTTGAATAGGACGGCGGAAGGCCCTTCGTGTTCGATGGCCTCTTGCACGGTGGCCACCGATCCTTCAATGTCGAGCGGGTTCGCATGCATGACCAGCGAGAAGCCCACCGCGCGCAGCACGCGCTCGATGGACACCGGCGGCTTTTTCGTCCCCATCAGCGTGACGCCCGTGCCCGGATGCGGCTGCGACCCGGTCATGGCCGTGGTGGCGTTGTCTAGGACGATCAGGGTTATGTCGTGGTCGTTGTAGACGGCGTTCACGATGCCCGTCAGCCCACTGGCGAAGAACGTGGAGTCGCCCACGAACGCAACGTGCTTCTTCTGCGGCTCGGCCACGGCGAAACCCTGCGCCATGGTGATGCCCGCACCCATGCACAGGCACGTGTCCACGGCATCGAGCGGCTTGGCGTTGCCGAGCGTGTAGCAGCCGATGTCGCCGCACAGCACGGCAGGCCGCCCCGCAAGCACGCGTTTCACAGCATAGAAGCTGCCGCGATGCGGGCACCCCGCGCACAGCACGGGCGGGCGCACGGGAAGAGGCGCGTCCTCCGTGGCTTCGTATGCGGCGTGCGGCACGCCCGCGCAGGAAAGGCCCAGAAACCGGGAGATCCGCGCGAAGCAGTCGTCCACGTCGTTCTCGCCGCGGTCCCTCGCGTCGCTCGTCAGCTTGCCGCGCACGTCGAAGGGCGCATGGGTCTTTCCGGCGAACGCCAGCAGCGCGTCTTCCAGCACGTGGTCCAGCTCTTCCAGCACGAGCACCTGGTCGAGGCCTTCCACGAAACGCTCAACTGCCTCTTCGGGGAACGGATAGGGCGTGCCTACCTGCATGAACCGATACGGTGGCACGACGAAGCCTTCGGCTTCCGCGCGCTCTTCCACCATGCGGAGCGCCTCGCGGGCGTACGCCGCCGACACGCCTCCCGTCATGATGCCGAGCCGCGGACGGGGCAATCCTGCCGAATCCTGCACTGGAGTCGGGGCCTGCGCCGGTATCGGGGCCGCAGCCGCGGCCGGGACCTTGTCTGCGGGCTGCCCCTTCGCCGTGAGCACCCCTCCTTCGAACTGGGGATTGAATTGCGCGAAGGTCGGGTCGGCCGAGAAGTCGTGCGCCATGGCGCGCAGACGCTCGTGGATTTCGCCGTGCGCTTCGTAGGCCCGTTTCGGAAAGATGACCCAGCGGGGGTCGCGCTCGAAGCCTTCCTCCGGCACCGGACGCGCCTCGGTTTCGTCCGCCACGTCGAAGAACGTGGAGGCATGGTCGATGCGCGTCGTCGGACGCACGATGACCGGAGTATGATAGCGCTCGGAGAGATCGAACGCCGCCTTCATCATGGCAAAACCCTGCTCAGGCGTGGCCGGGTCGAGCACGGGCACCTTGGCGAACGCGGCGAACCGGCGCGTGTCCTGCTCGGTCTGCGAAGATATGGGGCCGGGATCGTCGGCCACGAACAGCACGGTGCCGCCCTTCACCCCCACGTAGTTCAGGCTCATGAGCGCGTCGCTGGCCACGTTGAGGCCCACCTGCTTGCAGGTGAACAGCACGCGCGCGCCACAGTAGGCCGCTCCCGCCAGCAGTTCGAGCGCCGCTTTCTCGTTCGTGGACCATTCGACGTGCACTCCCTGCGCGCGTCCGGCCGCATGCTCGGCCGCGATGGTCTCGATGAGCTCCGACGACGGGGTGCCCGGATAGCCCGCCACCACGCGCACGCCCGCCTCGAGCGCTGCGTGGGCGAAAGCCTCATTCCCCATCAGCAGTTTTTTTGTCATAGTCTCGCCTGCTTCTTCATTGGTGAACCCATGCCCCCATTGTACCGCACCGGCGCTTGACGGCGAGGCGCACGGGAGCATGGTTCGGCGAGACGTACCGCTACGCTTCAGCCATGGACTTCTTGAAGTCGATGATCTTCTGACGCGCGCCGTCGCAGCCCGTGCCCATGATCTGCACGGCAAGGATGGCGGCATTCTTCGCACCGTTGATGGCCACGCAGGCCACCGGCACGCCGGAAGGCATCTGCACCATGGAAAGCAGCGAGTCCAGGCCGCCCAGGTCGCTCGTCTTCATGGGCACGGTGATGACCGGGTTCGGCGTGTAGGCCGCAACGACCCCGCCCAGATGCGCCGCCTTGCCCGCCGCCGCGATGATGACGCGGATGCCACGCTCGTGCGCCGTGGACGCCCATTCATGCACTTCGGCCGGCTTGCGGTGGGCACTTGCCACCTTCACCTCATAGGGTACGCCGAACTCGTCGAGTTGCTTCATGCACGGCTCCATGGCGGGCAGGTCGCTTTCAGACCCCATGATGATGCCGATGACCGGGTTCTTTTCCTTGCAGGACATGTCTTCTCCTTCGATTCGAGGGCTGCACGCAGAGGACGGCCGCATGGTGGCGGCGAGTTGACGCCGACCCCTTGGTGGCGGTGGCTGCCCGACGACGGCTGCCCGGTTGCGGCGCACAGCGGGTTTTCTTGACCACATCAGTGTAGCGTCCCGCCGCCGCCTGCGGCAACGACATTCGGCACTCGGCGGGTTTTGCACTAAGGGAAGCAGCGCGATCGGCTTTTGCCGTGCCGCTGGCCGAGGACTTTCCCTGGCGACCGCGCCTCTTTGGCAGCCTCTCGCCATTGGCAACCTCTCCGGACCGTTTTCTTTGGCGACTGGGTTTGCCTTGGCCCCCGTCGCTTTGCCGGCTTCAGAACAGGCTCGGCTACCCGACGACCTTTCTCACTATCGCCTCAACCTCGTCGGCTTCGGGCAGGCCGCGCTCAGGATCCTTGGTCGCCCGCGCGAGCGCGAACTTCGCCGCCTCGAGCGCCTCCGACACCACCAGGCTCGCCTCTTCGGCAGCCGTGAGTTCGTCGCTGCAGGTGCGCTTTTCGGGATGTTCTTCCAGATAGGACGCCAGCATGCTGCGGAAATCGGCGACGAAGGCGAACGTGCCGTCCAAGAAAAGCCTCATGAGCGCCGGCGTCTGTGCGACCAGACGTCCGCGCATGGCCGCGATGTCGCTCGTCCAATCCAGCTCGCGCACCACTTTCAGGAACAGCGAGAGCGTGGCGTGATACGGCGTCGCCGGCGCAAGGCGGTCATAGGCGGCATGCACGGCCTGCGGATCCAGATCGAGCGGGCCCAGGCCCACGATGGCCGCATCCTTCGTGGGAAAGTAGTTGAAGAACGTGCCCTGCGAGACCACGGCACGTTCCGCGATCATAGCGACGGTCACGTTTTCATAGCCGAGTTCGTCCACCAGCGTGATGGCCGACCGCTCGATCGCGGCGCGCGTCTCGCGGCGCTTGCGCTCCCGCAAGGATTCCACGGGAGTCCCGACGGCTGGCTCTGTCGGCATGTCTTTGCCTTTGGTTTGCTTTGCCACGCCTTCTGGCTCCTGTCACCGATCGTCGTTCCGCATTCCTTACATTATACGAAAAACATGTGAGGCATCACGCATTTGACTGCAAATCTATAGTTACTCTAAATTTATAGCTGCTATACTATCGAGTACGAGCGACAGGCGTCCCGCACACTGGAAGACGCGAGCACTTGCCGACAGCACCGTACGAAAGGAACCGCCATGAAAATATTCGGCATGGGACTCCCCGAGCTGATCCTCATACTTGCCGTCGTGCTTCTTGTCTTCGGGCCCAAAAACCTTCCCAAACTGGGCGGCATGCTGGGTCGCACCGTCAAGAAGATTCGCGGGCGTGTCGAAGACGACGGCGACACGACGGGCGCGCAGACCGCCTAAGACCCCTCCCCCGACCAGCCATGTACTTCAGTCGCCCTTTGCACTGTCACGCACGCCTATTCGTGGTCTCTGGATGGCAAGGCTGACCGTTATGGTATCTGAATGGCAAGACTGACCGCTATGGCACTGATTCTGGCCGTTTCGGTTCGCAAAACAAGACCGAGCAGCGGAAAACCCCAGGTCGCAAAAACCGAAGCGGCGTTGCACAGGCGCAAAGAGTGCCATAGCGGTCAGCCTTGCCATTCAGATACCATAGCCGTCAGCCTTGCCACTTGGGAGAGAGGAAGAACTTCCGTCAGAGGGAAGCCGCGATACCCTCACGGAAGTACCGAACCGAGAACCAGGCATTATTTGCCCATGCTCGGGGTTGTGGAAAGACAAAACGCCCGAGGGAGGTCACTACGTACCGTTTGGGCGCTTAGCAATCCCCCCCCCCCCGTATTCGCAGCGCTACTTTATGTCAACAACACTGCCGTGACGGTTCGCAAAGGGGGCTATAGGCCAGAATTGAAGCCCGCTAGGGGCAATGAGCGCGAAAAGGGCCTCCGAGCATTTCGGAGGCCCTTCAACATTCATGGTGGTCGGAGGGGGACTTGAACCCTCGGCACGCGGATTTTCAGTCCGCTGCTCTACCAACTGAGCTACCCGACCACGGATAACGCCCACAAGGACGTGGAACGATATTGTACCGGTGACCAAAGCGCCGGTCAAGCAGCATCGATTGAATTCTCCCGAAATAATTGCCTTGCCGCCCTCGCTACCGATCCTTGCTGCCCCTTGCTTGTCCCGCTCGCCCCTTGCTTCCTCCCCTATGATTGCCTCTCGCCTCTTGCCGACCCTCGGTCGGCTTGTCTTCGGCCTCGGGGCTTTGGCTGCAGGATCGAGGATCAGAACAAGCAGAAGTACCAACCAAGAATCTGCGGACCGACCATCAGCGTGAACCAGGTAGCCAGCGCAATGGAAGGGCCGAACGGAAACACGTGCGGATCGTCGGTATCGCGCCGTGCGCGGCGCGTCGCCAGAGCGAACACGATTCCCATGACGCATGCGACAACAAGGTTGAGCGCGCTAGCCGCCACACCCAGGAAAAGCCCTACCAGGAACAGCAGCTTGATGTCGCCGCCGCCCAGGCTTTGCCTTCCAACAGCCTTTTCGAACGCGAGCGACAACGCCAGCAGCACGCTCGCGATAACGAACGCCCCGGAAAGGCCGTCTGCGAGAACGGCAAGCGCCGGACTTCCGACCAACCCCAGCATGAGCGTCCCCAAGCCGATGACGCGCACGTCGACGTCGTAGAAGGCGAACGACGCCATCCATATGACAACGCCCGCAAGAACGAATCCGTTGGGAATGGTAAAGGTGTCCAGATCGACCAGCGAAAGACCCAAAAGCACACAGCCAAGCGCGCACAAGGCAAAGGCGTGGACGGTCAGACCATATGCCCAGACCATGCTTGCAAAGAAAACGGCACCTAGAAGCCCGGCCACCGCGCAGCGCAACGCCTTCTGCCTGCCACGGCGACCTCCATCCCCCCAGAACGACCGGCCAGAAGCAGGGAGCGAACCAAAGGACAAAGACCGGCGTCCGCGTTCGACGCAGCGGATATGGCCTTCCCGTGCGATTTCGCCACGAGCCACATGCCAAGCCAGACGGCCAACGAGGCAGCCCAGACATGCCCCCAACACGCCTGCAAAAGCAAGGACGAACGTCGGCAAGGCAGGCGAGAGCACCGACAGATCGCTCAACCGCATACGCCATCCTCCATTCCTGCCGTCCCGCCACGGTCGTCGGCCAACGGACGTCCTTCGGCGCGAAGGCAACGCCTCGGAAAGACCCCCGCTCCCTCTTCAACAACACCAATATTGTACTATAATACAACACATAATGACAGCCTGTTTCGTTCGCCCCTCAAGGGTCCGCCCTTGGCACACGTCGTCCCTACGCTTCCGAGACACGTCATGCCTGGCACCCATTCTTGGTGCTCCTTTGGCACCCACCCGAAAAAGCCGAAGCTTCGGGTGGCGGCCTTGGCGGCGGCATGCCTTCGGACACTCTGCCTGGTATCTATTCTTGCAGGTCGTTGTTTCTTATTTCATGCACCCTTCGACAACGCAGGCTATAGCCTGTACGCATGAAGACGGATATCAGAAACAATGTGGGCCTGCGCATAAAGAAGCTTCGCCAAGAAGACGGGATCACGCAGGAGAAATTCGCCCTCATGACAGGCATCAACCGAAGCTACCTGGCTGATATCGAACAAGGGAACAGAAACTTCGGGTTCGACACGCTCGACAAGATCGTGAAAGGCTTCGGCATATCGCTGAGCGAGTTCTTCGACGGCATATGACCCATCTTCGAACCCGATGCCCGCAAGCAGGCGCACCGGAAGCGCCGCCGCGCAGCCCTTCGCGCTGCGTGCAGTTCCCCTGGCTTTGCGGCCGGCGCGCCCGGAAGGCGCGCCGGTACGCGTCATTCCCCGAAGATGAGTTCGCGCTCCTCCCCCACGAGGGCGGCGCGCGCCTGGTCGCGCAGGTTGTTCACGCCGATGAAGAACTGGCGCATCATGACCACCATGAGGTAGCGCCCGCGTGGCGTGAGCGTAACCTCGTCCGCATCGTCGCGGTCGAACGCGCCGGCGGCGCGCATGAACGCCATCTCCACCGGCAGGCCTGCCTCCACCGTGCAGCCGAAGTCTTCCTTGAACTGGCGCTTGTCCAGCCGCAGGCCGAACAGCTGCATCATGAAGCGGTACCGCATGCGGTCGCGCTTGCTGAACGTGGTCTTGCCCATGAGCGACATGCGGCCCGATTCGATGGCCGCGTTGTAGTCGTTCACGGAAAACGTGTTGACGTACAGGTTGTTGCCCAAATAGGTGATGCCGCCCGACCCGATGGCGGGGTATTCCTCGTAGTCCACCACGTATTCGTCAATCATGGCGTCGCCGCTTGCCGCGGCCGTTTCGCGCTTGTTGAACGTCCAGGCGCTGCCGTGATCGAACAGGGGGTCGTCGCCGCCGGCAAGCAGCTCGTCAATGATATGGTAGAAGCGCTGTTCGCGCGCGTAGTCGACCTTGCCGACCGTGCGGGCGAGCGAGCGCGCCACGGAAGGCGACGCCATAAGCGGGTAGAACGTGGTCTGGCTGGTGCCGCTTTCCACCACGCGCTCGATGTCCGAGATGAGGATGTCTTCGGTCTGCGCGGGGAAGTTGAAGATCATGTCCACGTTGAGCGACGTGAAATAGGGGCTGGCCTCGCCGATGCGCTCGAGGATTTCCGCGCCGCTTCCGTACTTCTCGTAGCGGTCCATCTGCTTGAGCAGGCCGTCGTCAAAGCTTTGCACGCCCACGCTCAGGCGCTGCACGCGCCCTTGCAGCTTGTCCAGATACGCAGGAATCAGATGGTTCGGGTTCGTCTCGCTGGACACTTCCTTGATGGAAAACGTCTCGCGCGCCAGGTCGATGGTGTCGCACAACTCGTCGATCATGATGGTGGGCGTGCCGCCGCCCACGTAGACGCTGTCGAAGTCGTAGCCCAGGTCCTTCAGCATGAGCATTTCCTT
>CAJFVW010000122.1 GCA_904420575.1 uncultured Gordonibacter sp. | reverse complement strand
GTACTGCGGCACGATGACGCCGCCGTTCACGATCAGGAAGTTCATGTAGCTGGCGATGGCCACGTCCTCGGTCGTGCGGGCCAGCGTGCCCTCCACGACGTCGATGGTCTCCACCTCTTCCTTGGTCATGTACGTGGGCTCCTTCGGCATCGTGAGCTTGTGCACCTTGAGCTTGCGCCCCTTGGCGTCCGTCGCGTTCGAAAGCGTCTCGTAGGCGGCCTGGCACCAGTCGTAGAACGGGTTGTTTTGATCGTCCGTCCAGATGCAGGCCACCTCGCCGGGACGCACGAAGCACGCCACGTCGTCGATGTGGCCGTTGGTCTCGTCGGGATCGATGCCGTCCTTCACCCAGATGACCTTTTCGACGTTCAGGTATTCCTTGAGGTAGCCTTCGATGTCCTCGCGCGAGAGCTCGGGGTTGCGGCCTTCGGACAGAAGGCACATCTCCGTCGTCATGACGGTGCCTTCGCCGTCCACGTGGATGGAGCCGCCTTCCAGCACGAACTCGTCGGGACGGTAGCGGTCGACTCCGGCCAGGTCGGCCACCTTCACGCCGACAAGCGCGTCCTGGTCCCACGGGAAGTACAGGCCGTCCACCAGCCCGCCCCAGCTGTTGAAGTGCCAGTGCACGGCGCGCACGCCGCCTTCGTCGTTGACGACGAAGGTCGGGCCGCAGTCGCGGATCCACGCATCGTCGGACGTCATCTCGACGACGCGCACGTTGTCCAGATCGCCCAGCTCGTAGCGCGCCGCCGCGTAGTCTTCGGGGTTCACGCCCACCGTGACGGGCTCGAACTGCGCGATGGCCTGCGCGACCTCCTTGTAGGCATGCTGGGCAGGCTTCGCGCCGTCGCGCCAGTTGTCGGGGCGGCGGGGCCACAGCATCCAGATGCAGTCCTGCGGCTCGAATTCGGCCGGCATGCGGTATCCGTCGCGCTTGGGGGTGGATTCGTCTTCGAATATGGTCTTCATGGTCGGTTCCTTTCGTCATTGGTCTGTTCGGGCGTTGCCTTGCCGGGCCTCGCTTTGGGCCCTTCCGCGCGCAGACGGGAGAGGTAATCCGTCTCGCAGGCCGCAGATACTCCATCCGGGCCCGCGAGGCGCTTACTTGCGGTCACGCGGCTCGATGCGCTCGACGACGGTCTTCTCCACCACCACGCGCTCGGGTCCGGTGCCCATTCCTGCCGCCTCCAACTCCTCGGGATCCATGTAGCCATGGGCCACGTCGAACGCCAGAGGATCGCCGCTTTCTCCCATGCCCAGATAGTCTTCCGTGCGGTCACGCGCCGACAGGATGCGCACGATCTCGCCGATGATCACGAACGCGATCACGCCGATGAGCATGGGGATCTTCGACAGCTCCTCTTCCGAGCCGTTCAGCGGCACGATGGTGGCGATGATGGCCAGCACCAGCAGCACGACGGGAAGCCATGCCACCACCATGAGCAAGCCGTTGCCGCCCGGCACGCGGAACACGCGCGGCGCCTGCGGGTCCACGCGACGCAGCTTGAGGAAGGCCGGGAACATGGGGATGTAGCTGATGAGCAGGAACACGATGTTCATGGAGAAGAATATCCAGAAGAACCCGTCAAGGCCCACCAGTTCCATGAGCGGGGACAGCAGCACCAGCACGCTCGCCACGATGCCGTTGATGATGGCCGCGCCTGTGGGCATCTCGTTCTTCGCGCTTTCGTGCGCGAAGGGCTTGGGCATGTTCTTCTTGCGCGCCGCATGCTCGGCGACGAAGTTCACGCCGAACGACCAGCTGACCATGTTGCCGAACAGCGTGACCAGGAACACGATGCCCACGACGACGAAGAGCACGCCCCCGAAACCCGCCATGATGCCCACCGCGTCCATGATGCCGGAATCCAGCGACACTTCGGACGCCGGGATGGCGGCGCTGATGCCGAACGAGCTGAACAGGTAGAGCGCCGCGATGGCGATGCCACCCGCGATGATGGCTTTCGGGATCTGCTTCGTCGGATTCTCCATGGAGCCGACGTACGTGGTGATGACCTCGAAGCCCATGAAGTTGAACAGGATGATGGAAAGGTACGTGAGGCTGTTCGTGTCGAACGCCGGCAGGAACGTTTCGGGGGACATGTCGTTCGCGAACCCGTACGTCACGCCGAACCAGATGCCCAGACACCCAAGCACGAGCGCGATGCCCACCTTCAGCACGGCGGCCAGGTTGAGGATCCACGTGGAATCCGAAACCTTCGAGAAGCTGAGGAACACGACGATCCAGATGAATGCGAGCTCGATCAGAAGCGAGGGCAAAAGTCCCAGTTCCACGCCCGTGATGAGCATGATCGTCTCGGGGAACAGGATGGCGAGCGACGCCATCCACAGGGGGAAGTTGATCCAGTAATACCACGACACGCGGCTGGCCCACTTGTCGCCGAACGCGCGGCGCACCCAGTCGTAGAGACCTCCCTCGTCGTCGTAGGTGGTGCCAAGCTCGCTCACCACCAGGCCATACGGCAGCAAGAACGCGATGATGAGGAATATCCACCAGAAAAACTGCGAGTTGCCGATGGCCGCCGCCGGGGCAGCCGCCTCGGCCACGAACACCACCGTGATGACCGACAGGATGGCGTCGATCAAACGGAATTTCTTTTCTTTGGCCATAAGGGCTCCTTGTCCGATATGTCTTCGTAAGTGCAGGATGGCACGGCCCGTCAACAAGGGCGGTCGTTGCCACCCGGATTGGCGTCGTAGGTCAACGAGGGCGGCCGTGGTGCCGGAGATTCGTGGGATGGAAAAGACGAAGCGTACTTTGGTACGCGAGCCTTCGCCAGCTCGCGAAGATCCGGCACCACGGCCGGCCGCAGCGTCGGCCCGTTCCGCCGGCCTGCCGGCCGGCGGAACCCTAAGCCACCGGCGTCTTGCCGATCTTCTCCAGCACGTCGTTCACGCGGTCGCGGGCGTCGCTGGACTTGTCCTCGTCAAGCACGGTTTCGGGGCAGAAGTACGCCAACAGGCCGCGGATGGAGTGCTTGCGGTTCTCGGCCTCGTCCCAGCAGATGGACTGCGGGCCGTCGATGACGGCGTCCACCACTTCCTCGCCGCGCGAGGCGGGCAGGCAGTGCATGAACTTCGCGTCGGGGCCGGCCATGGCCATGAGCTCGGGCGTGACCTGATAGGTAGGATAGAAGATGGCCATGCGCTCTTCCTTGGAAAGCTCGGCATCGTACAGGCCGTACCACACGTCGGTGTACACGAAGTCCGCGTCCTTCATGGCGGCCTCGCGGTCGTCGGTGACGGCCACCGTGCCGCCGGAAGTCTCGCAGTTCTTCTGGCCGATGGCCAGAAGTTCGGGCGGGATCTGGTGGCCAACGGGTCCGTACTGCACGAAGTCCATGCCCATCTTGGAGCAGATGAACATCTCCGAGACGCACACCTGGGTGCAGTCGCCCACGAACACCATCTTGCAGTCCTCGATGCGCTTGCCTTCCGGCAGGTGCTCCATCATGGTCATGAGGTCGCCCATCTCCTGGGTGGGATGGTTGTAGTCCGACATGCCGTTGATGACAGGAGCCGGCGAATACTTGGCCAGGTTGACCAGGTCCTCGTGACGGTCGACGCGCGCCATGATGATGTCCAGCAAACGTCCCATGACCCGAGCCGAGTCCTCGATGGTCTCGTGGCCGCCCAGCTGGATGGTGCCGGGAGCGAAGAACTCGGCGTTGCCGCCCATGTCCGTCATGGCCGTCTCGAACGAGATGCGCGTGCGGGTGGACACTTGCTGGAAGATCATGCCGAGAGAGCGGTGCTTCAAAATGAGCGGGTAGGCCCCGGCCTTGATCATGCCCTTCATGGCTCGGGACAACTCGATCATGTCGAGCAGCTCTTCCTTGGTGAAGTCGTTGGTGTCCAGGAAGTCCTTCTTGTGCGGTGCCGCCATGGCATCCTCCTATCAGATCGACGTTCGTGCACGAATAGTGCGATTGTGACCGACCCCGTGGGTGGCGACTTTACCGGCAGGCCTTTGGCGCAAGGCCGTTACCGGTGCTCAACGTGCGCGTTACCCAACGCGCGCGGGCTCACGCGGGGCGGCGCCTGCCGGCTGCGCGGGACAGCGCGCCGCCCAAGGCGCACGCGGGCTCACGGGCCTCGCGGGCTCACGGCCGCACCGCCTTGTCGGCGGTGGCCCCAACGCGCACGTCGCCCAACGCGCACCGTACGAGCCAGAAACGATGGGGACATGCGTGGATCGGCGGCGGGAAGACGCGATGCAGCATAAGGCTTCCAAAAGTCACCGTTTTCACCGCCGTGAAGCGCCTGACGCCGCAGACACCGCACCTCCTTCGCACCTCTTTTGCGCAGCTCCCGTTCGGTATTTCTCCATGCCAAGAAAAGCCTGGTCACAGGCGAGCGTTTTGCACCTTGTCTCAAGCCTTTCGAGCCTGCTCCCGAAAAAGCCGCCCTCATGGCTTCACAACGGTCATTTTTGTGATTTTGGATCGCCTTTTGATGCACGTGCTTCGAAAAGGCCTGTTTTCTTGTCATGAAAGCGCGGCATGCGGTACCATGGAACGTCGAGGACGAGAGACCTGACACGAAACGAGACGCCCTTGTCCAAGCTGCAAGGGCACGGAGGAATGATTCGCATGAACCTGCCTGGGCTGATCACCGTCGCACCCGACCAAACCACGCTCATCGACGAGCTGGCCAACATGATGGGGGAAAGCTTCCTCGAAGAGCTGTGGACCGCCGAGCTGCTGTCGGCGCTGGACGGCCCGGACGCCGAAAGCGTCGAAGCGCGACGCCTGGAAGTGTCGCGTGCCATCATGCGCGAGGACTTCACGTTGGGAGCGCCCTGCCAGTGCTGCTACGCGCTGGAGGATCGCGCGGCCTGCGCGGGCGGCTACCTGAAAAGCGACCTGCAGGGCAAGGTGTGGGACGACATCGAGACCGAGGCCATGTTGAAGCTGGCCGATGGCTTTCTCACGTTGCAAGAGACCATGCAGCTGCGCGAGCAGATGGCACGCATGGCTCCCATCACGGTGTTCGATTGGGAAGAAGACGAGGCCAAGCGGATGGACGCGCCCGACTTCATCCATTTCTATTCGCTGGGCGTTGACCGCACGCGGCGCGGGTCGGGCGCATTCCGCCGCCTGATGACGCCGTTTTTCGACTACGCCGACGAACACGGCATCCCCTGCTTCCTGGAAACCTACTCGAAGCCCCTGGAAGAGCTGTACGCGCACTTCGGCTTCGAGACCATCCACGAATACCGCGACCCCGCCTTCACCATCACCGAACGCTGCATGGTGCGCAAACCTCGATGAGCGCAGGCCTTTCCAGCAAGAGCGACGGGATGCGCGTGCTGCGCAGCGGCGACGTGGCGAAACTCGCCGGCGTGACCGTGCGCACGCTGCGCCACTACCGCAGCATCGGCCTGCTGCCCGAGCCCCCGCGCGACGACAACGGCTACTGCTCCTACGGCATCGAGGACCTAGCCCGCGTGCTGCGCATCAAGCGGCTGGCCTCGCTGGGCTTTTCGCTCGAAGACATCGGCGGCATGCTGAACGACATGGACGCCGTGACCAGCTACGTGCAGGCGGCAGGCATGGGTGGGGACGAAAACGCCGGCGAACGCCAAGAAAAGGATGCGTGCGCAACGTCGATGCACGACGCCGCCAGCAAGGATTCCAAAGGGGACGCCCCTCGGCCGGAGTGCGTGTTCAAGCGACTGGATGCGCTGGATCAGGAATTGAAGGATCAGATAGCCCATCTGGAAGAGCAACGCCGCACCATCGCGCTTCTGAAGCGGGAGCGGCTGGACGTCGACCTTCCCGTGAGGGCCGCACGCGTCGCGAAGGAACTCAGCGGCGCGTTCGACGACGACTCCCTGCCCCGCCCTTCCGCCGAATCCGAGCGGGTCACCCTGCTCCTTATGGCCAATCTGTACGACGAGCAGTCCTTTGCCGAAGTGGAGCGCATCAGCGCGGCCCTGGTGGAACGCGGGCTTTTGCCGGCTGCACGGGAGATAGACGTGCAGGTGGCCGCCCTTGCGCCCGACGCGCCCGAAAGCGAGATCGACGCCCTGGAGGAAAAAGCGCTGCGCATCTTCGTGCAGGTCAGGGATTGCGTAGACAGCGCCAATTGGAACCGGGACTACACCCTTGCCGAGCAGCTCATGATCGCGTATTCCTGCCAAGAGCTCAACCCCGCCCAGCGGGTCTTGCACAAACGCCTTGCCGCCAAGCTCGAAGCTCTTTTCAAAAATCCCGAGAAACCACTTGACCCGGACGCAGCGTCCTAGTTTTTACTTCCCTTTCGAAGACACGAAGCGGCAGACGGAATTTCGAAAGGAAGCATCATGAAGCGTTACGGCACGTCCATCCGGTTCCTCATCTCAAGCGCCTTGTCGCTGCTGGGGAACTCCGTCGTCGGCATTGCCCTGCCACTCATCGTGCTGGCCACCACCGGCGACGCCTTGGCGGCGGGCACGCTGACCCTGATCTGCGCCGTTCCCCAGGTGATGTTCGGCGTTTTGGGCGGCGCCGTGCTCGACCGGTTCAACCGGCGCGACGTGTCCATCGCCTCCGACATCATCTCCGCCTTGAGCGTGGCGCTGCTGCCCGTGGTCGACTTGCTGTGGGGACTCAACTTTGCCTGGTTTGCCGTGCTGGGCGTGCTGGGAGCCATTGGGGACATTCCCGGCATGACGGCACGCGACACGCTGGCGCCGGCCGTGTCCCGGCGCGACGGCATGGATCTGCAGCGGTATCTGGGGTTGAGCCAGTCCATCGACTCGCTCGTGACCATTGTGGGGCCGGCCGTGGCGGCGTTTCTCATCGGCGCAATCGGCGGCGTGAACACGTTGTGGGTCACGGCCGCCCTTTCGCTGTCCGCCGCCGTGGTCACCACCACCATCCCCCGCGCGGTCGGTGCCGTGCAGGGCGTGGGCAACGGCGAAGCGCCGGTCAGCACGCATGAGGCAGCCGAAGGCGCGGACGCGGGCCAAAAGCGGGGACTTGTGGCCGCAGCCCTTTCGTCGCTGCGAACGGGCCTGCGCGTCCTGCTGCGCGACGACGCCATCCTGCGCGCCTCGATGCTGCTCTCCCTGGGATCCGTCATGGTGTTCGGCAGTTTCCAAGGGCTTGTGCTGCCGGTGTTCTTCACCGAAACCGGCCATCCCGAACTGCTGGGTTACGTGCTTTCGGTCATGTCGGCGGGCCTGTTGGCGGGAACGCTGGTGTACACGGCGCTTGCGCCGCGGCTCGCGCGCCGCACGTGGTATGTCGTTTCTCTTGTCGGCATGGCGGTCAGCGTCCTCGCGCTTGGCCTGCTTCCCGCCTTCCCTGCGCTGCTCGCCGCCGCTTGCGCGCTGGGCTTCACGTCCGGGCCGATATCGGCGCTGCTGGGATTCTTCATGCTCGACCGCATTCCCGCCGCTTCGCGCGGCAGCGCGCTCGGGACGCAGAACTCGCTCATGCTGGTGGTCGCGCCTGCCGGAGTGTTCGTCTCGTCGGTGGTCGTTTCCCTGGCGGGCATCGAGACGGCCGCTTTCGCGCTTGCCGCCCTCTGGGTCGTCGTCACGCTGATCGCGCTGGCCATCCGCAGCATGCGCTCGCTGGACGACGAGGAGATACTGAACCGCGACGCCGCCTAGGCCCGCCGCGCGGCGAGCCGGCGGGCGCCTCGCACGACCCGCAAGACGGACGTCCCTCGTAGCGGGCACGGCGGGCGCCCCTTGTGGCGGGCCGAACGCAGGCCAAAGGATCGCGGCTCCGAAGCGGCCTAGGCGGCGCGATCGCAACACCGCCCGGCACGCCCCGGCCCCGCCGCCCGGGGGCGCCCTGCCCGGCGGGTCAGGATCGGCGATCCTCGTACTTCGTCAGGAAGGCACGGGTGCGTTCGTGCTGGGGGCGGGCGATGACGTCGGCCGCCACGCCCTCCTCCACCACCCTGCCGCCGTCCATGAACACGATCCGGTCGGCCACGTCGCGCGCGAAGTTCATCTCGTGCGTGACGATGACCATGGTCATGTGCTCGGCGGCCAGGTCGCGGATGACCTTGAGCACGTCCTGCGTGAGCTCGGGATCAAGGGCGCTCGTGGGCTCGTCGAAGTAGAGCACGTCGGGATTCAGGCACAACGCGCGGGCGATGGCCACGCGCTGCTGCTGCCCGCCCGAAAGCTCGCAGGGCACCATGTTCTCCTTGCCGGAAAGCCCCATCTTCTCCAACAGCGAGCGGGCGTGCGCGAACACTTCGTCCTTGGAACGTTTTTGCACGTGAAGGGGCGCGTCGGTGACGTTCTTGATGACGCTGTAGTGCGGGAACAGGTTGAAGTTCTGGAACACCAGCCCGAAACGGGCCTTCGCCTCCTTCTGCACGGCCTTGCCCGCGTACACCGATCCCGCGCCGTCGTCGCGCGCCACTTCCAGATCGCCGTAGGAAAGCGAGCCGCCATCGAGCGTTTCCAACAGGGTCAAGCACCGCAGCAGCGTTGACTTGCCGCCGCCCGACGGGCCGATGACGGCCACCACCTCGCCATGGTTCACCGAAAGCGAGATGTCCTTCAGCACGGCGGCGTCGCCGAAGCTTTTCCTCGCATGCTCGAGCGATACGACGGTGGTTCCATACATGCGGCAGACTCCCTTTCCTCGCCAGGCCGCCGGCCGAGGGCCGGCAGCAGCCCCTTAGTCGTGATAGTAGTTCAGCTTCTTCTCCACGCGCGTGAGCACCATTTCCACCACCAGGTTGAACACCCAGTAGATCGCGCCGGCGACCAGGTACGGCACCATGCTCACCTGCGAGGCGGCCAGCGCTTTGGCCTGCGAGAACATCTCCATGATTCCCAGCACGAACGCCAGCGACGTGTCCTTCACCAAGGTGATGATCTCGTTGCCCATGGCGGGCAGGATGCGCTTGATCACCTGCGGCAGCACGATCTTCATGAACGTCTGCACGCGCGAATAGCCCAGAACCGCGGCCGCCTCGTACTGCCCAGGAGGAATGGACTGGATGCCGCTTCGGTAGATCTCGGCAAAGTAAGCCGCGTAGTTCACGATGAAGCCGATGGCGCATGCGAAGTATTTCCAATCCTGGCCCATCTGCAGCCCGAACAGGTAGTAGGGGCCGAACATGAGCGCCATGAGCTGCAACATGAGCGGCGTTCCCCGCATGACGGATATGTAGAAGCGGGTCAGAAGCGCGAGCGGCTTGAACCTGCTCATGCGGCACAGCGCCACCACCACGCCGAGCGGCAGAGCGCCGACGAGCGTCGTCACGAATATCTGCGCCGTCAGCAACAGGCCCGACAGCAGGATATTCATCATCGTCGCAAGTTCCACGTGCTCACCTTTCCTCCCGCACGGGGCGGCCGCCCCGTCCGTCCCACGAACCGACGAAGGACGCCGTGGCGTCCCGTCCCGCGCTGCCGCCTGCGCGCGTTGCCACGCGAAGCGGTCGAGCATGGACGGGCACCACGGCGTCCCGCATACCATCATTGCCGGCGGCCGGCGGCCGGCCGGACCGTCCCGGTCCGCACGCTTCCGGCGCGCGGACCGGGTCAACGCCTTTTACAGCACCCAGTTGTCGTAGGTCAGACCGTATTCGGCGTACTTGTCGCACAGCTGCTTCACGGTGCCGTCCTCGTTCATGGCCTTCAACGTGTCGGACACCGTCTTGGCCAGCTCGTCGTCGCCCAGCTTGAAGCCGACCGCGTAGTGCTCGGTGGACAGCGGCTCGAGCTTCTTGTACACGTCGGGCTTCGCGGCGATCTGGTATTCCGCAATGGACAGGTCGCAGGCGACCGCGTCGACCATGCCGGACTCGAGCTGCATGAAGGCGTTGTTGTAGTCGCCGATGGTCTGCAGTTCCTTGAACGTCGCTGCCAGCGCGGCCTGGCCGCCCTCGTCCTCGTTCTGCAGCACGTCGAGCGCGGCGGAATCGACCTGCGTCATGACCGTCTTGCCCGCCAGGTCCTGATGGGAGGCGATGCCGCTGTCGGCCTTCACGACCACCACCTGCTCGTTGAGCATGTACGGCTCCGAGAACGTATAGTCGTCCTCGCGGCCTTCCATGGTGAAGCCGTTCCAAATGCAGTTGATGGAGCCGCTGTTCAGCAGCGCGTCCTTGGCATCCCAGTCGATGGGATCAAGCTTGAGCTCCCATCCGTTGCGCTCGCAGACCTCCTTGGCAAGATCCAGGTCGAACCCCGTGAACTCGCCGTCGTCGCCCACGAAGCCGTACGGCGGGTAGCTCTGGTCGAAGCCGACCGTCAACGTCATGGCAGCGTCGCCGCCCTGCTGGTTCGCGTCTCCCTGCTTCTGGTCGCCGCCGCCGGCGCATCCCGCCAGAACCGCCGCGCCCAACGCCAGCGCCGCACATGCCGCCGCCAGCGTCACAAGCCTCTTTTTCATGCTCAAGTCCTCCCATGGGTTCTCGGGCTTCCCGCATGCCTTCCCTGCACGCCTCGCCCCTTCTTGCTACTCTGCTACTTTACTGCGATAAAGCAGTCCGTAGTATAGCACAGCGGCGCGAAAGGGAAAGCCCGTGATCGCCTCGCGTGCCGAGATGCGCGCGAACGGGCGCCGACCACGACTGACGGTCTTTTTCGTGCGCTTCGCCAGGCCGGGCTAGCCTGCGCGCACGCCGGTTATGGTCTGTTCGACGATGCTTTCCATGGTGTCGGCGGTCAACATGCCGGTCGCGTAGCCGAACACGTTGCCGTCCTTGTCGATCATGAACGTCGTGGGGAACGCCGAGATTCCATATGCGGAAAAGAGCGCGTTTTCGGTGTCCAGGAGCACAGGGTACGTGATGCCCTCGTCTTCGACGAAGGCCTTCACCTCGTCCACGCTCACGTCGCTGTTCTGGGGATGCTCCTGCGTCTTTGGATTGGCCACGCCCAGAACCACCAGGTCCCCTGCGTTTTCGCCGCGATCGCGATAAAGGTGCTCGATGTCGGGTATCTCGCGCTTGCATGGGCCGCACCACGTGGCGAAGAAGTTCAGGAACACGGTTTTGCCCCGATAGTCCGACAAGGAATGTTCCACGCCGTGCTGGTCAACCAGCCTCACGTCCGCCTGGGGCGCCGGCCTGAGGTCGTTGTCCGTATCGCCACCCGAACCGCCCTTGCCCGAGCCGCTTGCGTCCGTGCCGCCTGCGTTGTCGGCGGCGCTGCCTGGATCGGCAGGCCCTTCGCCTCCCTGGCCCTCTCCGCCGCCTCCTGCGGCGCCACCCTCTTCGGCATCCTGTTTCTGCTCGATGGCCGCGTTCGTGCCGCCGAACGACGACAGGTAGCTGGTCACGCCGTTCATCCACCCGGTGATGGTCATGACGCCCATGACGACGAGCAGCGCGCCGCCCACCTTCACGGTGTACTTCACCACGTTGCCGTGCGTGCGGAAGAACCGCAGCACGGCACCCGTGAACAGCCCCACGGCGAGGAAAGGCAGCACGAAGCCCAGCGTATAGACGCCCACCAGCGCATACCCCATGGCCGCCGACGCGCTCGACGAAGCCATGAGCAGGACGCCGGCCAGAACCGGGCCGATGCACGGCGTCCAGGCGAAGCTGAAAGTGAAGCCGAGCACGAGCGCCACCAGCGGGTTCATGGCGAACCGGTCAAGCCGGAACGGCAGCCGCCGCTCGGTCTCCACGGCACGCACCCTGCCGAACACGCCGAGCATGTACAGGCCGAACGCGACCATGATCAGGCCAGCCACAACGGAGAACGCGCGCTGGTTGCCCGTGAAGAACTGCCCCAGGGCGGTGAATCCGAACCCCAGAAGGAAGAAGGCGAAGCTGACGCCCACCACGAAGAACACGGTGTTCACCAGCACGGTCCTGCGTGGATAGTCGATGGTTCCGTCCTCGCGCGTGCGCGCCGACCCGCCGGCCAGATACCCCAGGTACAACGGCACGAGCGGCAGGACGCAGGGAGAGAAGAAGCTCAAGAGCCCCTGCACGAACACGGTGATGACAGGAACGCTCGTCCCCACGTCGAAACCCATGACCGACCTCCTTGCCGCGTGCCCTCGGACTCGCTCGTACGCGGACAGCATACTTTAAATGATACTATTGCACAACCATTTCACGGCGACGACAGAAGCCCTCCGGCCAACGGCCGCCGTCCCGCCGCCAACAGGAACCGACGGGACGGCGGCCGCCCACCCGGACGCCGCAGAGGCCGGCGTGCCGGCAGCCGTTCATCCGGACGCCGCAGAGGCCGGCGTGCCGGCAGCCGTGCCTACCGCTTCCCGCGCGAAAGGATGCCGGGACGCTTCGGCGGCTCCGGCAGGTGGATCAGCCGCGGCTCGAAGTCGAACAGCTCGTCGGTGGACACCGTGCGCGACACGGTCAGGCACTTCTTCAGGCACGCGTCCGCGCAGAGGTTGCACTGCACGCAGTCGGCAGCCGAGAACTCCAGCAGGGTCCCCGTGCCGTCCTCCGGCGGCTCCTCGCTTTTCACGAGCGCTCCCGTGGGACAGAACACCGTGCACATGAAGCAGGACGAGCACTGATCGAGGTCTATGTCGACGGATCCGAACAGGCGCGTGTCCAAGGCGGGGACGACGCTTTGGCCCAACGCGTCCAATGAATCCAGCACACGCATGCGCCTCTCGGGGTTGAATTGGGGCAGCGCGCCCTCCGACATGCGTAGGCGCTCGCGCAAGGTCGGCTTTTTCTGACCGACGTCGTTGAGCGCCTTGGCCACCGTCTTCTCGGCCGCCGTCTTGGCGGCGGACTTGGCCGTGCTTCCTGCCTGGGTGAAGAATCCGCGGCGGGCGGCGGCGTACGACTTGTGCGCGTCTTGCGCGAGCACCTCTTCGGGAAACGCCGAGGCGCGCCGCACCCGCACCTCGCTTCCCTGGGCGGCCAGAAGCGCATTCGCCGACCCCACGGTCGCCTCGATGCCCGGCACGCATCCACGGTGCTTGCACGTCGCACAGTTCCCATCCACCAGCACCACGTCCTGTACGCCGCGCGCCACCAGCGCCAGCAGCACGCTCTCTTCCATGCGCGCCAGGCAGGGCACCGTCGCGTAGCGGTCCGGGTCGCCCTGGCGCCGCGCCGCCATGCGCGCGCAGGCGAAGACGGACAGGCCGTCGGCGGCCAACGTGGCGTCGGCGATGGCCGAGGCCAGATCCTCGTCCAAAGGCTCGAGCGGTATGAGCGCCTCGGTCGGGCAGACCGTCGTGCAGGCGCCGCACGCCATGCAGGCGCCCGCGTCGATGGAGACGACGTTGTTGCCGACGCTCACTGCGCCGACGGGGCAGGCCTCGCTGCACTTCTTGCAGGACGAATGGCGGTTGCGCACCGCCACGCAGCGCTCGGGCGCCACGAAGACGGCCTTGCTTTCCAAGGCCTCCGCCATCTCCACGATGTCGACGAGATTCGGCACGATCGATTTCCTCCCATGCAGGGCGTTGGCTTGCACCAATCGGTCCCCGATCAAAACGGCGTCATTGGGCGAGGAACGAATCCTCGAGCACTTTCAGCTCTTCAGGGGTGTTCGCGTTGACGAAGCAGCCGCCCATCGGCTCGGCTTCCAGCACGCGCGCCTGCGGGAACTCCAGCACCTTCACGTCGTCGAAGAACGCCTGGGCGCGCTTCTCGCCGCGGTCGAGCGCGCGGCGCACGGCGGGCAGGCATCCCATGCGACGATACATGGCATGGAAGGGCTCGTAACCGTGCTGATTCACCGGCACCACCACGTCGGCGCCCGACTCGTTCATGGCCAGCGCCTCCGCGACCACCAGAGACGCGCTCGCGAACACCATGTCGCACGCCACCACGGCCACGTAGGGGTTGCGCGCAGCCTGCAACGCCGTGTACAGCCCGGGCAGCGCGCCACGGTACTCGAAGGCGTCGCACACCAGCTGGATGCGCAGGTCGGGGAATTCTCCATGCAGAAACACCAGGTTGTCCGGCTCGTTCGTGGTGATGACCAGGTCGTCGGCCACCGGGCTCAGCCGGTCGATCAAGCGGCAGATGAGCGGGCGCCCCGCGAACGGCACCGTCGCCTTGCTGCGCCCCATGCGCCGGCTTTCGCCGCCCGCCTGGATGACCACCGTGACGCGCGGCCGCACGTAGTGCTGCTCCACGAAGTCGGCCAACCCGACGATGTCGTCGAGCGCGAACGAAGGGATGTTGTACAGTTCGGCGGCATGTTCGGCCACCGGCATGTCGGTGGCTACCGCCACCGTGTCGCCCGTGGGCAGCTTATTGGATATGTCCACGTGGTCGGGATGCTGCGTCTTGAAATGCTCGCCCGCCGGCTGCCCTTCCCCCGCCTCGGCGGCTTCCTGAGCCCGGCGCAGCTCTTCCCACGCCTCGTCGTCGTCGGCCGTGGGCAGGCCGCGCGTGAATTGCGTGAAGTCGGTGCCCAGCGGCCATCCGTGGCGCGCGCCCTGTTCGAACACGTCGGCCACGCGCGCGTCCGCCTCGTTGCCGGAACGCATGATCTCGATGGTGGGCAGGCCGCTCTTGCGGTAGCCCTCCACAATGATTATGTCGTGGCCCGGCATGCTGCGCACGATGTCCGCGCACTCCACTTCGCCGCTCATGGTCTTCACACGCGCCATCTGGCCAGGCGCGGCAATGACCGTCTCGCTGGCGCCGGCAGCGCGGTGGCGGTAGGAGTCCTTGCCGGGGTAGTCGATGTCGAAGCCGACATGGCTGTGGTGCTTGACGCTGCCCACGTCGTGGCCGCGTGTCACCAGTTCGGCGATCAGCTGCTCGATGAGCGTCGTCTTCCCCGAATTATGCCGGCCGACGATGGAGATTGCTGGGCTGGGTACGTTAACCATTGCTTCCACTTTCACTTGCGCTTTCCCGCCGCGCCCGTCGCCTGGCGGCCTGACGCGAACGCACTCGTCCTTCTCGCCGCACAGTATAGCACGACCCGTCATGCCCCAACGGAGGTGTCGGGCAAGCGCGCAACTCGACCATTTCGTGCGTGGGCGTCCACCGCACAACGGTATAATGGCGCCAAGGAGGAAGCATGCGCAAGGAAGCGAAAGAACGGCTGGAAGGATGCGCGGCGCTTGCGTGCGCGCTGCTGCCTGCGTTCTTCTATCTGCGCACCGAGAACTCCCTCGTGGCGCCGGCGGAGACGCAGGGGGCGTCCACGGTCTTCGCCGTCGCCCTGCTCGCCACGCTCGCGCTTGCGGGAGGAATGCTCGCGCTGCGCCCCCGCGCTGTGGAGTCCCTATTTCGCAGGACGGCCACGCCGTTCGTGGCGGCCGCCCTGCTCGCCTGCGGGGCAGCGGCGCTCGCCTGCCTGGACCTGCCCTCCCCCGACGCGTTCACCTTGCCGGCCCTGACGCTGGCCGGAGCGGTACTCGTGGCCGCAGGCACCGCCGCCCTGGTCGCCCTTGCCTTGGAGCGCCTCAGGCACGACGGCTTCGTCCCGCTTTTGGCGACCGTAGCCGCAGCGCTGCTGGGCGCGTCCTTGCTCTGGTACGTGCTGAATTCCTTCCGCATCACGATGCTTGGCGCCGCCGCCGTGGTCGCGGCCGCCTTCGCCGCCGCGGTCCTTTTGCGCCCGCCGCACCAATGCGGTGAGCCCGCAGCCGCGAAGACGCCCCCGGCCGTCGCCGATGCTCGCATGGCGCTGGGCCGGTACTGGGGGGCGCTCTTCGGCCTCGCCTTCAACTTCTTCACCATGGGCCTCACGTTCTGGCCCAGCACGGCGGGCGTGTCGTCCAATGAAAGCGTCCTCGTCAAGCCCGGGGCCTACGCCATGGTGCTCGCGGTCGTCGTCGTTGCGCACCTGGCGCATCGGCGGTTCGGCAGCCCGAACGAAAACGAGAGCTCGGGCGACCAGCTGGTGCTCGTCATGCTCCCCGTGGCCACGGCCATCGTGCTGGTCAGCCCCTTCATCGACTCGACGCTTGCCGGCGTCCCGTTCATCGTAGTGAACCTGCTGCCGTATGCCGGCATCGCCGCGCTCAACGTCCTGGGGCTCGCCGCCGCCGTGCGCATGGCGCAGGTGACGGCCCGGCCGGTCTTTTCCGTGCTCGGATGGACGGTCCTTGCCTGCACGGCCAGCATGGGCGCGGGCATGGCGCTCTTCCAGCTTTTGGGGCAGGGCGCGCAGATGGTGTCGCTATGCGTGCTGACGCTGTACCTGGTGGCCATGCTCATCGCCAGCACCCGGCAGACCTACCACCTGCAGGCAGAGCGCCAGACGGCCCAGTTCGGCGTGGAGCGGGTATGCGGGCGCATCGCGGAGCGCTACGCCCTTTCGCCTCGCGAGACCGAGATCCTCGCCTTTCTGGCGCACGGGCGTGGCGCCCCCTATGTCGGGGAAAAGCTGTGCATCTCTCCCGAAACGGTGCGCACGCACACGAAGCGCATCTACGACAAGTGCGGCGTGCACACGAAGGAAGAGCTGCTCGACCTGGTAGAAGCGCTCTCGTAGCGGCGCATGCCACGCGCGGCGCGGCCTCGCACGTTGCGCGCGCCTTCCGCGCCGCGCCAAATGCTTCAGGCGAGCTCGTCGCCCGCGGCGCACTCCCCTGCCACGCACGCGCGGGCGCGCGGCATGCGCCTTCCCCGCTCGCGAGCAGGGAATTACCCCATTCTGGGTACAAGGACGCCGTCTTTCCACCCATTTCAGTGACGGCACCCGCGGGCGAAGGCGCGTACCCTTGGTTGCATTCCGCATCGACGACGCGGAGAACCGCAACGAAGGAGGGAACGAAATGGAAAAGACCTTGTTTGGATCCGACGGCCTGTCGCGTAGGAGCTTTCTAGCCGGAGCGGGTCTGTTGGGAGCAGGTGCCATGGCGGGAGGGTTGCTGTCCGGCTGCTCGTCGGGAAGCGCTGCAGAAAAGGGCGGCGACACGTCCGGCGGCGAGTCCCCGGCCGCCACGAACGCCAGCGGCATCGGCGTGGTCGTGGACCCCGCCATCACCGAAGACGCCGACATCGTGGTCGTGGGTTCGGGCATCGGCGGTTTCATGGCCTCGATGATCGCCAAGGAGCAGGCGCCTGACGCCGTGGTCGTCATGCTCGAGAAGAACGCGGTTCTGGGCGGGTCGACGAACTACGCGGAGTGCAACGGCCCCGCATCCAACACGCCCGAAGGCGAGGCGCGCCTCAAGGGCATGCAGTCGGCGAGCAGGACCAGCTACATCGCCAATTCCATGCTGCACACCGAGCGCCTGCGCGAAGCGGGCGACAATGCCGACTGGCTGTTCGCCCTCCATGGCGTGGGATACTACAACCCCGGCGGCCCTGATTTCTACGAAGGCGGCAACGGATCGTCCTGCATCGCCACGCTGACGCCCATCGCCCAAGAGGAAGGCGTGGACATCCGCACGGAATCGCGCGCGACCGCCCTGCTGACCGATGACGAGTACACCGTCACGGGCGTCCAATACGCCGACCCCGACGGCAACGTGGTGCACGTCAACGCCAAGGCGGTCATCCTGGCTACGGGCGGCATGTCCACTAACAAAGAGCTGTTGGGGCAGTATTCCAGCCAGGACATGAGCAAGATCATCGGCTGGGGCGAAGGCCAGGACGGCGATGGGCACCTGATGGCCGAACAGACCGCGCATGGCCGGGCGAACCACCTGTGCGTCGCCAGCCTGTTCAACAACGTCGGCAACGGCGAAGACTCGTTCGCCTACGACTCGAAGCTGGGCGTGTGCATGGCCATGCAGTATTCCGACTGCTTCGTGAACGAGTACGGCCTGCGCTTCTGCGACGAATCGGGCGGAGGCCAGCTGGGCACGAGCGAAAGCGGAAAGCTGATCGAGAGCCAAGGCTACGTGTTCTCCATCGCCGACAGGTCCACGCTCGACACGTACGAGGCCGGCGGCTGCACGCGCCATTACAGCGGGTTCGCCGACAAGTGCGCCGGACAGGAGATCGACCTTTCGGCCGATCTGCAGCAATACGAAGGCGCCGACTACGTGTTCAAGGCCGACACCATCGAGGATCTGGGCAAGACCATCGCCGCGAAGGTCGACTTCTTCGACGTGGACGCTTTCGTGAACGAGATCAAGCGGTACAACGAGTTCGCCGCCAGCGGCACCGATGCCGACTATGGCAAGGGCGCAGAATACCTGTGGCCCATCGACACCGCGCCGTTCTATGCCTTCCAGATCTGCTCGGGCATGCTGAACACCTGCGGCGGCATCCGCATCAACCGAGACGCCCAGGTCACCGATGACCGCGGCAAGGTCGTGAAGGGGCTGTACGCCGCAGGCGTGTGCACGAGCGGCTGGGACGGCGAAGTGTATGGCGGCGGCACCTGCCAGACAGTGGGGATGTGGGCCGGATCGCGTGCCGCGCGCCATGCCGTCGTCAATCTGCTGGGAGGCACCGTGTCCGCGAACTGGATGGGCGACGTGCGCTCCAAGCAGGAGAGCGCCGGCGGCCCCGGCGGCGGCGAAGGCGCCCCTCCCGAAAATGCGGGCGACGGAGCCGAAGGCGCGCCCGCGGCCTAAAGGGTCGTATAAAACGAACGCAATCCGAAGAAGCCAGGGCCGGACCACAGCGAGAACGGGATCGCAGCTGTCCGACCCTTCAAGCAGGACAGCGGGAGCGGCGCTGTTCTGCGGGCCCGGGCGCGTCGGCCACAAGATGGGGGCGACGGCAGCTTTTGGGCCGCCAGATGGCAGGATTTTCCCGTTTTGCTGGCTGAGGACGGGATTTGGTGCGCCTGGAACCCGCCCGACGCACCGTGATTCGGCATAAGGCCTGGTCGTGATACCTCGATAAAAGTTTTCCCTAACTAACACCCCGCAAATCTCGATTTTCTTGCCAGTTCGACCGACAAAGTGTGCTCACGACGATCGCGAAGACGGCGCCGGCCGACGCCATACGCAAAGAAGCGCCTCGGGCCATCGTTCTCACGCAAGGAAAGCCCGGCGCTTCCGTCCCCTGCAGCTGCTCGTGCCGGCTCCCACTCCTGCAGCTCGCGCAGCTGATGGGGCCGCAGGCCTCGCGCCGGCAGGGGCGGCAACTCGACTGACCGGCGCTCCCACCTCGATCGACTTGCTTTCGCGAACCGCCTTCGAGAGAGAGGACAAGGCAGCGTTGCCCGCAGAGGCGGCGGCGTGTCCCGCTTCTCGCCCGCCATCGGCGGCGTCTTCCGGGAATCTCTCTTGTTTTGTATTTGAAAAATAAAGGTAAAAATTGTTTCAGTCGTTTGGACGGGAGGGTTGTGCCATGAGCATCAAGGTCGTTTCCCCCCCCCCTGGATGGCCGATCTCGACGACGAGGACGTCTCGTTCATCAAGCGGTTCGTTCTCGCATCGGGGTCGCTCAAGGAAATCGCTTCGGAATACGGCGTCTCGTATCCCACCGTGCGCCTCCGTCTCGATCGGCTCATCCAGAAAATCCGGGTGAGCGACGCCACGGAAGCCGACCCGTACGTCGCCCTCATAAAGAGGCTGGCCGCGGACGAGAGGATAGACTTCACGGCCGCGAAGGTGCTCATCAAGGAATACCGCAAGCAAGGAAAGGGAGGCGTTTGACGTGGCGATATTCAATGCCTGGACCCTCATGGTGTTGTTCGCGGCCGTGCTGGTGTTCGCAGGGCTGGTGGCTCTGCAAGCGTTCCTTTCGAAAAGGGAAGCACCTGGCTGGAGGGTTCGTCTTGCCGCTTCTCGGCCTGCTGCTGGCAAGCGTCTTCTCCATCCCAAACTTCATGGCGGCCTTCGACGTGTCGTTTTCTGCAGGCGCTTTCCTCGCATCGCTCATCATGCTTCTGGCGTACAACGTTCCTACGCTCGTGTTTTCGCTGATGCTCGTCTTCCAGCGACATCGGCTCAGCCGCATGCGCCAGCTGAACGCCATGCGCGTGCAGGACCTGTGAAAGGCGGCTGCGCGGACGCGATCTAGAGCGATCCATGCCGGTTCGCCTCCGCCAACAACTTCGGCATTCTGCTCCCTCCCGCAGACGGCTCGCTGCGGGAGGGAGCGTTTTCCCTACAGGCGCGCCACCACGAGGTCACCCATCTGGACGGTGCCGACCAGCTTGTCGGCCGGGGTGTCGGCGTCCCTGATGTCGCCGGTGCGCCAGCCCTCGTCGAGGACGGCGGTCACGGCGCGCCGGATGTCGTCGGCGGCGTCCTGCAGGCCGAAGCTGTAGCGCAGCATCATCTCCACCGACAGGATCTGCGCAAGCGGGTTCGCTATGCCCTGCCCCGCGATGTCGGGCGCACTGCCGTGGCTCGGCTCGTAGAGCGCCACCCCGTCGCCCAAACTCGCGCTGGCAAGCATGCCGAGCGAGCCCGTGATCTGGGCGGCTTCGTCGGAGAGGATGTCGCCGAACATGTTCTCGGTCACCACGACGTCGAAGTCGGCAGGCCGGTTGATCAGCTGCATGGCCGTGTTGTCCACCAGCAGGTCCTCCAACTCCACGTCCGCGTATTCCTCGTCGTGGACGCGGTGCACGATCTCGCGCCACATGCGGCTGGTCTCGAGCACGTTCGCCTTGTCCACGCTGGTCACCTTGTTGCGGCGCTTGTGCGCCGCTTCGAAGGCTTGGCGGGCGATGCGCTCCACCTCGTACTCGCGGTACTCGAGCGTGTCGTAGGCGCGCTGGCCCGCGGCGCCGTCCGTGCCGCAGCCTTCCTCGTCGTAGAAGCGCTCGCGACGGCCGAAGTACAAACCGCCCGTCAACTCGCGGACGATCATCAGGTCCACGCCGTCCACGATCTCGGGCTTCAACGTGGAGGCGCCCGCGAGCGCGGAGAATATCTGCACGGGTCGCAGGTTCGTGTACAGGCCGAGCGCCTTGCGAATGCCGAGCAACCCCTGCTCGGGGCGCGGCTTTGCGGGGTCGGTGGTGTCCCACTTCGGGCCGCCGACGGCCGCCAGCAGCACGGCGTCGGACGCCTTCGCCACGTCGAGCGTCTCGTCCGGCAGCGCCGCTCCCGTCGCGTCGATGGCGCAGCCGCCGATGAGCGCCTCGGTGTAGGCGAACGCCGCGCCGTGCTTCGCGCCCACGGCGTCGAGCGCCTTCACGCCTTCTGCGATGATCTCGGGGCCGATGCCGTCGCCCGGCAAAAGGCAGATGCGGTAGGTCTGGGTCATGACTACTCCTTGCCGAGCTTCTGGCGCGTGCGGTTGATCAGGCCGCCGGCCTCGATGATCTCCCTGATGAACGGGGGGAACGGCTGGGCCTGGAAGGTCTGGCCTGTCGTTTCGTCCACGATGATGCCCGCGTCGGCGTCCACGCTCACCACGTCCCCGGCCGAGATGGCGTCCACGGCCTCCGGGCATTCCATGATGGCCAGGCCCGTGTTGATGGAGTTGCGGTAGAAGATGCGCGCGAAGCTCTTGGCGATGACCACGTCGACACCGGCCGCCTTGATGGCGATGGGCGCATGTTCGCGCGAACTCCCGCAGCCGAAGTTCTCGTCGGCCACGATGATGTCGCCCGGCTTGACGCGCTCGACGAACGACGTGTCGAGGTCCTCGAGGCAGTGCTTCGCAAGCTCGGCCGGGTCGGACGTGGTCAGATAGCGGGCCGGGATGATGACGTCGGTGTCGACGTCGCGCCCGTAGCGGTGCGCGGTTCCCTTGAAGTGCATTCAGTATCCTTTCCCGAAGGGGTTTCGTGGCGAGTGGAGGCGGGGCGAAGGTTCCGGGGGCTGGGCTCAGCGGCCTTTGCGCCGCGTGTGAAGCTCTTCGGGTTCTGAACCCCACCTGTGCCGCTACGGAAAGCCCTAGTCCAAGTCTTCCGGCAGGCCGATATGTCCCAGCACGGCGCTCGCGGCGGCCACGGCGGGCGAGGACAGGTACACCTCGCTCGTCGGGTCGCCCATACGGCCGACGAAGTTGCGGTTCGTGGTGGCGATGGCGCGCTCGCCTGCGGCCAGGATGCCCATGTAGCCGCCCAAACACGGGCCGCACGTGGGCGTGGACACGGCGCAGTTCGCGTCCAGGAACACCTCCATCAGGCCTTCCTCCATGCACTGGCGGTAGACCTGCTGCGTGGCGGGAATCACGATGCAGCGCACGTCGGGATGCACCTTGTGCCCGCGCAGCACGTCGGCGGCCTGGCGCATGTCGGCGATGCGGCCGTTCGTGCAGGAGCCGATGACGGCCTGGTCGATGCGCACGTCGCGGGCCTCGGCCACCGGACACGTGTTCGACGGCAGGTGCGGGAACGCGACCGTCGGCTGGATGGTGGCGGCGTCGATCTCGTACACCTTCGCGTACTGGGCGTCCGGATCGGAATGGTACTCGGTGTAGAGGCGTTCCGTGCGGCCGTCCATATAGGCGCGCGTCACGTCGTCAACCTCGATGAGGCCGGCCTTGCCGCCCGCCTCGATGGCCATGTTCGAGATGCTCATGCGCTCGTCCATGCCCATGGCGCGGATGGCGCTGCCGGTGAACTCCATGGCCTGGTAAAGCGCGCCGTCCACGCCGATCATCCCGATGATGTGCAGGATGACGTCCTTGCCGGTGACGCCCGGCGCCAGCTCGCCCTCTATCTTGAACAGCAGCGACTCGGGAACCTTGAACCACGCACGCCCGGTGGCGTAGCCCACGCCGGCGTCGGTGGAGCCCACGCCCGTGGCGAACGCGCCCAGCGCGCCGTACGTGCAGGTGTGGCTGTCCGCGCCGATGATGAGGTCGCCCGCGCCCACGACGCCCTGCTCCGGCAATAGCGCATGTTCCACGCCCATGCAGCCCACCTCGTAGTAGTGGGTGATGCCCTGCTCGCGCGCGAAGTCGCGCACGATCTTGGCTTGCTCGGCGCTCTTGATGTCCTTGTTGGGGACGTAATGGTCGGGCACGAGCGCGATCTTCGTGGGATCGAACACCTTCTCGACGCCGATCTTGCGGAATTCCTTGACGGCGATGGGGGCCGTGACGTCGTTGGACAGCACGAGGTCAAGATCGCATTCGATCAGTTGGCCCGGCACCACTTCGTCCAAGCCCGCATGGGCGGCAAGGATCTTTTCCGCCATGGTCATGGGACGCGGCATGCTTGCTCCTTTGTTGCGTTGGGTCGTGCGAACCTGCGCCGGAAGCGCGGTTCCGCAGAAAACGGTCACCATTGTAGCACTCGCCTTAGCACGCAAAAGAGAAGAGCCCCGCGGGGCTCTCCGTTGTGAAGCGATTTACAGATTCTTACAAAAAGGCCGGGCCGCATTTCTGCGCGGAGACGTCACGCAAGACGGTCGGACGCAAGCGTGGGGAAAAGGCGCGGCTGCATGTCTGCGCTAGAAGCCGTGGTAGCCGTAGCCATAGCCGCCCATGGCGCTGGACACCGCCGCCGTGAACAAGGCACCCATCGTCAGGCCAAGCACGATGCCCAGCACGATCTGCACGACGAAGCCGATGATGGCGAACTTGAGGGCCTCGCTTTTGACGTGCGGGCACTTGTCCACGTTCGTCAGCCAGGCCAGCACGATGCCTCCGATGCCCAGCAAGAAGCCGACCACGAGCCAACCGAACTTCATGCCACCTGTCAGCTGCGTGAGCGGCGCAGGACCTGCAGCGTAGACTGGCTGCGGCGCAGGTTGGCCGTACGTCGGCTGTGCGGCGTAATAGGCGAAATGGTCGGCCGGGAAAGGTCCGGCCTGCTGGCCCGGCTGGCCCACGTAGGGCGCAGGCGGCTGTTCGGGCGTCGGATGATCGGAAGCGTGCTGGTTGTGATTCATTTCGTCAGTCATAACGACCTGCTTTCTCGAGAGGTGGTGATCGCAGTATACGACCGTGCCGCCTGTTGGCCGAAAACGTCACCGAACCGCAAAACCCTCCGCAGGGTCGTCACAACAAGGCAGGTCAGGCGTCCGAGCGATCCGAATCGAGTCGGGAGAGGGCCGTGCACAGAGCGTCGAGCAGCGTGATGGCGAAGTGCTGCGCCGAACGGCCTGCGCCCGCGTCTTCCCACACGGTGCCTGGCAATTCGAGGGAAATGCGCAAAGGCTTCGCACGGAACGCCGCCTCGATGGCGGTTTCCAGCCGCAGCGCAAGCGTGTCTTCGCTTTCGAAGGTCACCCGCGGCACGGCAAGGGCTTCCTGTTCGTCCGGCACCACGATGTGCACGAGCAACATGGTCTCGTCGGGCGCCACCAGAAGCGAGTTCGCGCTCACGATCTTGGATGCCGGGTTGGTGGCCAGGGCGAGGTTCGACATGCGCGACGCCACGCTGCGCGTAAATTCGTCAGTGCCGAACAGGCAGAGCGCATGATGTTCCAACACGTCGGCCGCACGGGCAAAGCCCAGGTGCAGGGTGTCGTGCGCCGCCTCCTTGCCTTCCCACGAATGATGCAGGTTGCGGATGGCGGCATAGGTGTAAGCGCCGGCTATGCCGTCGGAGGGCAGGCCCAGGTTCAGCTGGAACTTGCGCAGCGCCAGCTCCGTGTAGGCGCCGAAGATGCCGTCGAGGGCCCCGCAGGCGAACCCGAGCGCGCCCAGGGCCTGTTGCAGTTCCAGCACGTCGTGGCCATGGAAGTACGGCATACGCAGGTACAGCGTCCGGTCCCCCAGGCAGAACGAGGCGTCCACCAGCGCCGACCATACCTTTTCGTTCACCTCGCCGACGGGAGGGAGCCCGGCGACTCCGCAGAACGCGCGCACGGCCGCAGCCGTGGCGTCGCCATAGACGCCGTCGATGCCGTCTTCCGGCAAAAAGCCGAGCCGTGCCAGACGCTGCTGGACGTCCTCGACGGCCGGACCGGTGTCATGTCTTTGAATCGTATCCATGCGAGTCATGGTAGCGCACCTGGCCCCTGCCCGCCTTGGACACCGACCGATCAGCGCAACCTTTTCACGAACCAATCGGCCATCGAGACCAGCAGGTCGCGGGAGTCGGAAGGCTGCACCATGTCGATCAGGCGGTTCTTCGCGATGCTTGTCAGGTTCTCGGCGTAGTTGCGAGCGTAGTCGATGGAACCGGACGCCTCCATGATGTCGACGGCCTCGGAAAGCACCGCCGGGTCCTTCTCCTTGGAAGAGAGGATCTCGATGAGGCGGTCACGCGCTTCGGAGCGCTGCAGGGCATGCACCACCATGAGCGTGCGCTTGCCTTCGGTGATGTCGTTGCGGAAGTCCTTCTGCGTGCTTTCCTCGTCGCCGACAAGGTTCAGCAGGTCGTCCTGGATCTGGAAAGCCAGACCCGTGTCCAGGCCGTAGTTGCGCAACGCCTCGATCTCGGCTTCGGAGCCACCGCCGATGATGGCGCCGATGGCCAAAGGCACGGCGCCGGAATAGTGAGCGGTCTTGTGCGTGGCCATGACCAGGTAGTCTTCTGGTGTGATGTCGTAGCGGCCGTCACGCGCCCAGCCGATGTCGAGCGCCTGGCCTTCGATGGTCCGGCGCGTCATGTTGACCAGCTCGGTGACCACCCGCACCTTCGTGGCGTCATCGAGCAAAGGATCGTTCATGACGGTGCCGTTCACCAGGGAAAGCGCCAGGTCCCCCATGTTGATGGCCAGGCCCACGCCTTCGACAAGGTGCAGACACGGCTCGCCGCGGCGCAGTTCCGCCTCGTCGGCAATGTCGTCGTGGATGAGCGCGGCCGTGTGGAAGTGCTCGATGGCGGCGGCGGCCGATGTGGCTTGCGCCATGTCGCCCCCCACGGCCCGACAGGCCGCGAAGCAGATGAGAGGCCGATGGCGCTTGCCGCCGTTCTGGCTGTAGGCGGCGAGCGGGCCATACAGGTAGCGGTCCATGTCGGGGTGCGTCCCCTGGGGGATGTAGGCGTTCACCAACGCGCCCACCTGGCCCGCGTAGCAGCTGAGGTACTCCTGGAACGTCCTGGGCGGCTCTTCGACGGCCGCGATGATTTCGTTGATGTTTTCCATGGCGCTTTCTTGTCGTCGCTCTCGTGATCACGTGGCAAGTCAAGCATGATAGCACAAGTGCAAAGGTCGATTTTTCAACGTTGGACCAATGACCGCAATTCCCGCGCCAAAGTCACGATTGGGCAGCAGGACTCCCAGTCGCGCCCGAACCACTGGGCGGCTCCGCGGGAATCAAAGCAGGCGAGGCTGGTCGATGGCGGGTTCGGCCGGCTCGCCGGCCACGGCGGAGGGCGCGCCGCCAGCAGCCGAGGTCGCGGTGACAGACAGCGTGCCGGCTGCCGCAGCCCCTGGCGCGACAGCTGGCGCGGCGGAGGACGCTGCTGCCGCAGCCCCTGGCGCGGTCTCGTCGGCCGCAGCGCTCAGCGCGGCGGCGTCGCTTTCCCGCAGCAGCTGGCCGAGCGTGGCGAAGTCGTTCTCCAAGGCCTCCCGCTTGCTGCCGTCATAGAGCGCGGCGGCCGGGTGGAAGATGGGGAACACCTTGAAGCGGCCGGCTTTCTGCAGCGTTCCGTGCAGGCGGGTGATGCCCACTTCGGTCTTGAGGATGAATTTCGTCGAGAAGTTCCCCAACGTCACGATGAATTCCGGGTCGATGGTGCGCGTCTGCTCCCGCAGGTAAGGCGTGCAGAGCTCGATTTCTTCAGGGCGCGGGTCACGATTTCCCGGCGGACGGCATTTGAGCACGTTCGCGATGAACACGTCCTCGCGGCACAGGCCCGCGACGGCCAGAAGCTCGTTCAAGAACTTCCCCGCGGCACCCACGAACGGTTCTCCCTGCAAGTCCTCGTTCTTGCCCGGAGCCTCCCCCACGATGAGCACGCGGGCGGCGGGGTTGCCCACCCCGAACACCGTCTGCGTGCGGCCGTCCGCCAGGGGGCACTTGCGGCAGGCCTCCACTTCGGCGCGTATCTGCTCCAACGGGATATGCGGTTTCGGCATTGCTCTTCTCCTCGTGTAGAACCCGGCCGGCCAAGGCGGCGACAGCGGCGCCCTTTCGGCTTCGCCCGTGCCGGGAACAGCCTATACGTACACGCGAGGCATGCGCGAACAGCCGAAGCCGATCGCCACCTCGTGCTGGACGGTGCCCAGCCTGTTCGCCAAATCGTCGATGGTCACCACCGAGTCTCCCTGGCGCCCGACGATGATCACCTCGTCGCCGATCTGCGGATCCACTTTGCGGCGCGCGCCATAGGTGCGCAGGTCGACCTCGAACATGCACTGATCCATGCAGATGGTGCCCACCTGGGGAAAGCGCTGGCCTTCCACGATGAAGTCAGTGCATCCGGAAAGCCCGCGCCGCAGGCCGTCGGCATAGCCGATAGGTACGGTGCAAATCTTAACGCTGCCAGGGCTGCGGTAGTTCATGCCGTAGCTCACGCCTTCGCTCATGGGCACCAGGCGCGCGTCGGTGATGCGCGCATGCACGCTCATGGCCGGGCGCAGGTCGATCATCGTGCGGGTCTGCTGGCACGGGTGGAAGCCGTACAGCGAGATGCCCAGGCGCACCATGTCGAACTGCACATCGGGATAGCGGATGGCGGCGGCGGAATTCGCCGCATGCACGATGCCGGGGTCGATGCCGGCCACGCGGAGGGCGTTCACGGCTTCGATGAAGCGTTTGACCTGGATCTGGAAGTCCAGCGTCTCCGCGCAGTCCGCCGTGGCGAAATGCGTGAACGTGCCCACCAGATCGAGCGCGCGGTGGAAGCTCACCTGGGTCATGAAGGCCACCACCTCGTCGTGGCGCACGCCGATGCGGTTCATGCCCGTGTTGACGGCCAGGTGATAGGGCGCGCGCAGGCCGAACGAATCGGCGGCCTCGGCGTACTGGATGGCGAACTCGGGCGTGTACACGCTGGGCATGACCTTGTAGGCCAAAAGCAGCGGTATGGATTCGAGGGGCGGTTCCGACAGCACCAGGATGGGCGCGTTGACCAGCCCTTCGCGCAGCTCGACGGCTTCCTGCACCGTAGCGACGCCCAGGTATTCCGCACCGGAATTGAGCGCCGTCTTGGCGCAGCGCACCGCGCCGTGCCCGTAGGCGTCGGCCTTGACGACGGCCATCAGGCGGCACGCACGCCCGATGCGCTGCTTGACCGCCGTCGCGTTGTGCCGGATGGCGTTCAGGTCTATCTCCGTCCACGCCCAGCGCCGGTCGGTGGCGGGGATGAGGCGCAGCTTGTCGGGATCGAAGCTGGCCGTGCCGTCGCCGCGAGGACGGTCGGTGTCGCGCGCGTACTGGAACGCGCCGAGCGATTCCTTGCGTGCAAAACCGGTAAACCCGTTGATGAGCTCGCTCACCGCATCAGCCTTTCTTCCGCTCGTCGTTCGACCTCCCAGTATAGCACGAGCGGAAACGCGCGGCGGTGTTTTGGATGGCAACGGCGCAGCGTCGGCCCGTTCCGCTTGCCGCAGGCTTGCGGAAACCCTAGTGCCCGCCGCCGGCCATCATCTTGGCGGCGTGCGGCAGGGCGGCCACGATGCCGTCCCAGTTCTCGCGCGCGGCCTTCTCGCTGCCCGGCAGGTTGATGACGATGGTGCGCCCCCGCTGCATGCACAGGGCCCGCGACAGCATGGCGAACGGGGTGATCTGCAGGCTGTGGTAGCGCATGGCCTCAGCAATGCCGGGCACGTCGCGCTCGCACACGTCGCGCGTGGCCTCGGGCGTCACGTCGCGCAGGGAAAGACCGCTGCCGCCGCACGTGAGGACGATGTCGGCGCCCACTTCGTCGCACGCATGGACGATGGCCGCGGCGATGTCCGCCCGCTCGTCCTTCACGACCACGTGGCTCGCACATTCCCAGCCGTTTTCGGCGACGAGCGCCGCGAGCGCCGCGCCTGCCGTGTCTTCCTTCATGCTGCGGGTATCCGAGCACGTGACGATGGCGAATCTCAGGTTCTGTTCGGACATGCTTTTTCCTCCTTGCAACCTACAGGCTCGATTCCTCGGCCACGTCCAGCAGCACGCACTCGATCAGCGAGCCGGCGCTGCGGGATTCAAGGCCTTCGGGCATGATGGCCATGCAGTTGCTGCGCTGGATGACGCCGAAGAGCCCTGAACTCTGGTTCTTTGCCGGAGCGACCACGTAGTCGCCCTCGTCGTTCTTGTACAGGGTGGAGCGCAAAAAGATGCGGCGCGGGTCGTTCTTCTTCACGTCGCGCGACAGTTTCGCGACGACGCGCGGACGCTCGAAATGCGTGTAGCCCTGCATCTTGCGCAGCGCCGGGCGGATGATCATCTCGAACCCCACGTAGGCCGCAGCCGGGTTCCCCGGCAGCCCGAAGACGGGCGTGCCCTGCACGATGCCGAACGTCTGCGCCTTGCCGGGTCGCATGTTCACGGTGGTCATGAGCAGTTCGCCCAGGTCTTCCACCACCGGCTTGATGAAGTCGAAATCACCGTTGGAGGCGCCTCCGCTCGTGATGACGAAATCGTAGTCGCACGTCGCCTCGCGCACCACCTGCGCGAGCGCCTCGTGCGTGTCCTCCACGATGGGCAGGATGGTGGGCACGCCGCCCGCCGCCTGCACGCACGCCGCCAGCGCGTAGCTGTTGGAGTTGCGGATCTTGCCGGCCGTGGGCAACTCGTCGGGATTCACCAGTTCCGAGCCGATGGCGGCCACCGCCACGCGCGGCCGGCGGTAGATGGGCACGTCCAGGATGCCGCATCCGGCCAAAAACCCGACGCCGGCCGTGCTGATGACCTCTCCCGCTTCGACGATGACCTCGCCCGCCTTCGCTTCCTCGCCCGCTTCGCGGATGTTCGCCCGCGGCTGCGCCGGATGCGAGAACGACACGCGGCTTCCCGGCTTGCCGTCGCCGGATACCACACCGACTACCTCGTACTTCACCACGGCGTCGGCGTCGTCGGGCACGGGCGCGCCCGTCATGATGCGCACGCACTGGCCGGACGCCATCGGTCCGTCGTAGGTTTCGCCCGCGGCCACTTCCGCGATCACGTCCAGCTCGACGGCCGCGTCTTCGGAAGCGGCGGCCAGGTCGTCCGCACGCACGGCGAACCCGTCCATGGCCGAATGGGCGAAAGGCGAGATGTCGATGTCGCTGCGAAGGTCCGCCGCCGCCACGCGCCCCACGGCGTCGAGTATCGAAACCGTCTCGACGGGCAAGGCTTCCACCTGGGAAAGCACCAAGGCGCGTGCTTCTTCGAGCGATATCATGTCTGGCATCGGTTCCCCTTTCGCGAAAACGCGCCGCCTGGCTGCGCGACGCGTCGGTACTTGCATGGCGACCATTATAGCGCTAGAAGAATAGGGGCACGGCGAGAAGATTGCAGAAGCGTCCCGGCACAACGCGCAGAAGCGCCCGCGCCGCCAACGCGCCGGATCGCACCCGCTGCCAACCGCCAACCCCTCCCTTCCCGTCACCCGATCTTCTCTCGCGCCTCTCCCCATCCCTATCGGCCGCCGCCCCACAGTTGACGGCTGCGCAACGCGCCGACAACGCGCACGTTGCAGAGCCGCATGCCGCCGTTTTGCCATGGTACCGTCGGTTCCAACCCAAGGAAGGACGGTTCCATGCAGCAATTCGATGCGCTCGTCATCGGTGCGGGGCTCTCGGGGCTCACGGCGGCCAGCCTCATGGCGAAGCGCGGGCTCTCCGTGGGCGTGCTCGACCGCAACGCCCATCCCGGCGGATCCTGCGGGGCCTTCAAGCGTGGCGACGCGCTGTTCGACCAAGGGGCGGCCATGCTCTTCGGGTTCGGGGCGCACGGCTTCAACCCGCACCGCTTCGTGTTCGACGCGCTGGAAGAACCCATCGACGTCATCCGCCACGAATCCATGTACGCCCTCGACTTCGCCGGGAAGCGCATCGAGTTCAAGCCCGACCTGGAACGGTTCACCGACGACCTCGCAGGATTGTTCCCCGGCGAACGGGCGGCCATCAAACGCTTCTACGCCGACCTGGAGACGCTGTACCGCGACGTCGTCGTCGGCACGCCGACATTCACCACGCCCGACGAGATGGACGGGAAGCGGATGATGCCGCAGATCAAAGCCCACCCGCGGTCGTACCTGCAGTTCCTGGGCCTCATGAACCGCAGCGTCGCCGACCTGCTGGGCCGCTATTTCGAAGACCCCGGCATCTTCCAATTCTTCGACAAGCTGTGCTCCACCTACTGCTACACCACGGCCGCCGAGACGCCCGCCGTCCTGGGCGCCGTCATGTTCGTGGACAACCACGTGGGCGGCACGTACTACCCGGCCGGATCCACGCTCATGTTGCCGGGCAAGCTGGAAAAGGCCATCGAAGCCCACGGCGGCACCATGCTCATGCGGCGCGAAGTGGAGGGCATCCTGTTCGAGGGCGGGCGGCCCTGCGGCGTGCGATGCGTTGGCGGCGAGGAATTCCACGCGGCGACCGTCGTGCATGCCGGCACCGTATGGGACCTGTACCGCCGGCTGCTGCCGCCGGGGAAGGCGAGCCGAAGGGAGCAGCGGTGGGTGGAAAGCCTGGTGCCCACCGCCGCCAGCGCCGTCGTGTATCTGCTGGTGCGCGCCGAGGTGGTGCCCACCGACGCCTTGCCGGTGGAGATGTTCGCGCTGCACCCGGACCGTTTGGCCGACGACGAGGTCACGGCCTATGCCATGAGTCTCGACGACCCCACGCTCTGCCCTCCCGGCACCCACGTGCTCACCGTGGTGGGGCCGTGCCTTGACGCGACGGACCCGCTTGACCCCCAAGGATGCCTGCAAATGAAGCGCAGGCTGGTCCGCCGGTTCCTCGGCGTGTTGGAACGACGCTGTCCGGGCATCGGCCAGGCCGTCCTGCACTGCGAAGTGGCCACCCCGGCCACCATATCGCGGTATGCCGGCAAGTACCGCGGAGCCGTGGCCGGACCGAAGCAGATGATGGGACAGCACCTGATGAAGCGCCAGCACACGCGCACCCGCTGGAAGGGGCTCTACTGCTGCGGCGAATCCACCGTCATGGGAACGGGCACGCCCACCGTCACCATCTCGGGCATAGCCGCGGCGAACGCCGTGCTGAAGGAATGCGGCAAGGAACCGTTCGCGTGGCGGCCCGACATGCCCGGCTACGTGCGCGAAGTGCCGCGCGGCCACGACGCCACGCTCCACCTTGCGGGCACGGACGAGCAAGGGACGGCGCTCGCCAACGCGGCGCGGCGCTGCTGCTTCTGCGAGCATCCGCGCTGCAACCGAAGCGCCCCCGACCTGGACGTGCCCGGCATCATGCGCCGCGTGGCCGTCGGCAACCTAGCCGGCGCGCGGCGTTTGGCGCAGGAAGGAACGGATGCGTGCGGACCGGGCCTTTCCCGTCTCGAGCGCGCGTGCCTGCGTGCCCAGCAAGGGGAAGCCCCTGCCCCCATAGCCTTCGTCGTCGGCCATCTGCTGAACCGGCCCGAGAAGCCCCCTCTGCAAGCCCTCTGACGCCACGCCGTGTTGCGACACGGCCCGTTGGCCCTCGGCCCTCCGGCGCCCTTGTCCTGCAGCTCTCGGCAGCCCGTCTCCGCGAGGCCCAAAGCGTCACGGCCGTCCCTCATCGGGACGGCGAAGAAGACCCGGCCTCGCTTTCGGAGCACACCTGTCCCGACCTTTCCAGCAGGTCGATGAGCTCCTGCCGCGAATGGACGCCCGTCTTCGCATAGATGCGGTCGGTGTGCGTCTTCACCGTGCTGTACGCCACGCAAAGCGCATCGGCGATGGATTGCAGGCTGCGTCCGCGCGCAAGCAGGGCGAGCACCTGCGCTTCGCGCTTGGAAAGCCCGTAGGTTTCGGAAACCGCCGCGCACACGTCGTCGAGCATGGCGTTGAACACCTCGGAAAGGTTCATCTGCGCCGCCTCGGCGATCGTCACCTTCCCGGGCGCGACGTCGCCTTGGGCGTTCTGGTCGACCAGGGAAGGAGACAACGCCACGCCGATTCCCGGCGACGCGGCGTTTTCCATGACGATGAACAGATACACGATAAATACCAAAACGCCCACGAGCAGCATGGACGAGCTCGATCCGAAATAGAACCCCACGAACGTGCCCGCGACAAGGCCCACGTTCATGCCCGACTTGCCCAACCCGAACACCAGCGCCGTGGGGGCGCTCACGTTCGAAGCCCGGTCGACGAGCGAAGCCCACACGTACATCTCGAACAGGATGTAGCCCGACATGATGGCCACGGCAGCAAGGGTTTCCTGTCCTGCGCCCAAAAACGGAAGAAGCAGCAGTCCTGCGGCCATGAGGGGAACCACAAGCTTGTAAGCCAGGTCGATCTTGGCCTCGCCAAGCAAAGCCACGCTCGCAACGGCCACCGCAACCATCACTATCGCAACGCCTGCGAACGTCGCCTCGCCGATCCCGCCAGCCGAAGCGAACGGCAGCGCCGACGTGTGGCCGCGCATGAACCCAGGCGCCAAGCAGTACACCGCCGTGAAGGCGACGAAACGCACGGGCACCGCGTAACGGACCGCGTTCCTCAGACGCCCCCGCCGCACGCCGTGGACATCGCAGAAAAACGCGTCCGATTCCGGATCGGCACGCCCAAACGCCTCTTCGGCCACATCGCCGCGCTCCATGCGCCGCGTCAGGCGGAGCAGCACCACGGAGACAACGGGCAAGAACATGGTGGCCACGACCGCCGCTACAGGAGGAAGCATGCTGATGAGAAGGTAGTAGAACACGCCCATGATCATAGACGCCGGGATGGTTCGCCGCTTTGCATAGGTCGGGGAAATGCCTCGGTACTCCTCTGCCCATAACAGCAACAGGCCGGCCGTGCCCACGCCTGAAAAGGCAGACGACAAATACACCCACGCATCGGAAAGCGCCGACCCCCAGGCAAGCCCGACCGTGCCCACCACCGTCAGCGCGACGAGCGCGACGACCAACCCGCGCCTGGCGCCCAAGGGCGCGCAACGGACCGAAAGGCAGCCGAACACGACCATGGCGCATCCGTTCGCAAGCACGTTGACCAGCCATGCCGTCAAGCTCAATTCCTCGCCCGAGCCGGTCCAGAACACCGCCGAGAAAAACGCGACGTGCACCCAGCCCCAGCAGGCGCCAAATCCAAGGCAATGCAGCACGAGCCAGTCGCCGAGCGTGACGCGCGCCTGCCGACCGGCGGCAGGGCCCGTAGACGTTCCACATTTTCCGGCTGCTTCCGGCTCGGTCTGCCAAGCGTCCTGTTTCTGCCGTTCATCGGCCAAAACAAACCCTCCCTCCCCCGCAACGGCCCACAGATCCCCCATCGGTTTCGACCGAAAATCCACCGCAAAAGCGGATACCCGAAACGGGCATCTGCGCCCATCATGCATAGCAAGGCCCTCTAGACTAGCGGACAGAAGGAAGAAGCGCAAGCGGAGAGCCGGGCATCGACGAAACGATACGGAGGGAGAAACCCATGACAGAATCGAACGTGACGCGTCGAGGTTTCCTGCAGGGTGCGGGCGTTGCGGCCGCAGCGCTGGCCACTGCCGGCATGCTGGGGGGTTGCAGCTCGAACGGAGACGGTGGCGCCACGAAGGCGAACGAGGAAACGAATGGAGGCGCAGCCTCGTACAGCCCGGACGAAACGATGGACGTCGATATCGTGGTGGTGGGTTCGGGTGCCTCGGGCGTGGCGGCCACCGTGCAGGCCGCCGAGCTCGGCGCTACGACGCTGCTTCTAGAGAAGTCCGACGTGACGGGCGGAAACGGGCGGCTCACCGAGGGCATGTTCGCCATCGGCTCCCAGATGCAGAAGGAGCTCGGCGTGGGCGACGGCGTCACCTTCACCGACATCATAGCCGCCGAACAGGAGTTCTTCAACTACCGCATCAACAACCTGCTGTGGAAGGACCTGGCGGACGCCTCTGGAGAGAACATCGACTGGATGGCGTCGCATGGCGTGAAGTTTTCCGGCGTGGTGGACGACTACCATGGCTTGGGCAAGTTCGACTGCTTCCATTGGTTCGAGGAAGGCAGCGGCAGCAACTACATCGACCCCATGCTCGAAAGCGCTCAAAAGCTGGGCGCCGTCGTCATGGCCGACACGCCGGCGCTCGACCTCGTTGTCGAGAACGGGGCGGTGAAGGGCCTCTATGCCGAAAAGCCCGACGGCAGCATCCTGGAGGTGAACGCGAAGGCGGTCATCCTCACGTCGGGAGGCTATGCGCAAAACGAGGAAACCATGGCGGAGCGCGGATGGGACCTCACGTATTCCCACAACAACGGCGTCAACGGCCACGACGGCGACGGGTTGCGCATGGCCACCTCCGCAGGGGCGCACGACGTCTCGCGCGAGCGGTGCTTCCTGCGCGAGGCGTACTCCTTCGGCATCGACTTCTTCGCCGACATGAGCCAGACCATCCACCGAGGCGGTCCCGTGCTGTGGGTGAACCAGGACGCCGAACGCTACACGAACGAAGGCTGCGGCTCCTTCGTGCCGCAGTGCGTGGGAAACGCGGTGCACACGCAAGCCGAGTCCTACCTGGTGATGAGCAAGGACGTCATCGACGAGTTCGTCTCCCGCACCGGCTACGAGGGGCTGCAGGCCGACATGGACGAAGCCGCCGCGCAATGTCCCGGCGACAACGTCTACAAGGCCGACACCATCAAGGAGCTGGCCGAGCTTCAAGGATTGGACGCGGCCGTTTTCGAGGCCACCGTGAAACGGTACAACGAGCTGTGCGACAAGGCCGTGGACGAAGACTTCAACAAGGATGCGGCGGAACTGGTGCCCATCAAGACCGCACCGTTCTACATCTTCCGCCAAGACATGGCGTTCTGGACCTCCATCGGGGGTATCGACACGAATCGCAAGATGGAAGTCGTCACGGCGAAGGGCGAGCCTATTCCGGGCCTGTACGCTGCCGGCACCGACGGCTGCAACCTCTATCGCGAAACGTACACGATGAGCATTCCGGCCTCGTGCAACGCCAACAACTGCAATTCCGGCCGCATCGCAGCGCGCAGCGCCTACGAGGCGTGCGTCAAGTAGGCGGGCAGTCGGGCAGGCTCGAAAGAAACATCCCCTCCGGGGGGGGACATGGCAGGGACGGCGCCGGACGCGCCGTCCCTGTGGGATCCGCGTCCGGCCTACGGGCGCGCCTTGATGTTGTAGAACGCCGACATGCCGGCGTAGGTGGCCTGGATGTCCAGCTCCTCCTCGATGCGCAGCAGCTGGTTGTACTTCGCCACGCGGTCGCTGCGGCAGGGCGCGCCGGTCTTGATCTGGCCGGTGTTGCAGGCCACGGCCAGATCGGCGATGGTGGTGTCCTCGGTCTCGCCGGAACGGTGGCTCATGACGCAGGCATAGCCGGCCTGCTTCGCCATCTCAATGGCCTCCAGCGTCTCGGTCAGGCTGCCGATCTGGTTCACCTTGATGAGGATGGCGTTCGCACAGCCCATCTCGATGCCCTTGGCCAGGCGTTTGGAATTCGTGACGAACAGGTCGTCGCCCACCAGCTGCACGCGGTCGCCGATGCGGTCGGTAAGTTCCTTCCAGCCGTCCCAGTCCTCTTCCGCCATGCCGTCTTCCAGCGAGATGATGGGGTACTTGTTGACCAAGGCCTCCCAGTAGTCCACCATTTCGGCACTCGTGAGTTCGCGGCCTTCGCCGGCCAGCACGTACTTCTGCTTGTCGGCATCGTAGAATTCCGTGGAAGCGGGATCCATGGCGAACATGATGTCGGTGCCCGGCGCGTAGCCGGCGGCCTCGCACGCCTTGACGATGTATTCCAGCGGCTCCTCGTTCGTGGAGAAGTTGGGAGCGAAGCCGCCCTCGTCGCCCACGCCGCCGCCCAGGCCGGCGTCGTGCAGGACCTTCTTGAGCGTGTGGTAGATCTCGACGCACCAGCGCAGCGCCTCGGCGAACGTGGGAGCGCCTACCGGCATGATCATGAATTCCTGGAAGTCCACGTTGTTGTCGGCATGCACGCCGCCGTTCAGGATGTTCATCATGGGCGTGGGAAGCACATGGGCGTTCGCGCCGCCCACGTACTTGTACAGCGGCAGCTCGGCGGATTCTGCAGCAGCCTTCGCGCAAGCCAGCGACGCGCCCAGAATGGCGTTCGCGCCCAAGGCGCCCTTGTTGTCCGTGCCGTCGATCTCGATCATGATGCCGTCGATGGCCCGCTGGTCGTCGGCTTCCAGCCCCACCAGCGCCTCGGCGATCTCCTCGTTCACGTGGATGACCGCGTCCTGCGTGCCCTTGCCCATGTAGCGGTTCTTGTCGCAGTCGCGCAGCTCGACGGCTTCGAACGCTCCGGTCGATGCGCCCGACGGCACGGCCGCGCGGCCGAACGCCCCGTCCTCGAGCACGACCTCCACTTCCACGGTCGGATTGCCGCGCGAGTCCAGAACCTCGCGACCGAATACATCGATGATGACGCTCATGTTGCCTCCTATTGGATTACGGTCGACACGCCCCGCCGGCACGCCCGACGAAGTATTACCTTGCGAAGTATCATAGCATGTCGGACGCACGGTCGCGGTTCCTTCGACCGTTTCACCACCATTGTCGCCAAGCGGTCACGCGCATCGGCCCAACGCCGAAGACGCGCGCGGCCCCGCGAAACGCCCGACGCAGCCTCCCTCCTGCCCAGGTCCTGAGCCTCGTCGGATGGCGCGGCGTCCTTCGCCAAGCCGCGAGTGGCTGGCCGCCCTCCGATCATGGCTGCGCGATGGGACCGCCATCCGCCCCGCCCCATTGCAGGCCTTCGGCATAGGCATACGGAATGAGGGACCCTGTGGGCGTTTCGCACCAGCCAGGTTCCTGGTGCGAGAACTCCGACAACGCAGAAGCCGTCTCGAAGGTGTTCGCAAATGCGCACACGGCGTCCAGCCGGGCTACCTCGTCGGGCGTAAACGACGAAAGATCGGCGCCGCGCCGCGCCACTACCACCTGGCCTTCGCCCTGCTCCCGCAAGGCAAGCGCCGCGCCGTCCACCAGCGCTCCCATCATGAGCTCGTACTGGTCGGGCACCGGCCCGAAATCGGCCTTGGCGTAGCGCAGGCCGGTAAAGCCCCGTCCCGTGTCCCGATACGACGCGAAATCAAGATAGAACAGAATCTTGTTCAGCTTCGTCCGGTACAGATCGCGCACGTGCGCAGCCAAATACGCGACGACCTCTCGCAGCCGATCAGGGTCGAACGCGCGCATGCCCGTTTCCAACGATTCTTCATGCGCCATGCCATCCAAGACGTCGAAGCGGATGACCGCGTAGTCGACGCGCCCCGAGCACTGCGCGGTCACCGCCTGCAGGGCATGGGCGCGCTCCTCTTCGGAAAGCTTGCGCGCGCCCTGCCGCAAGCGGTCTCGCAGGAACCGCGGGTCGCGCGCCTGCCTCAACAGCTGGGCATGGGAATCGCTTGCCAAGGCGCCTTGCTCGTACCGCTGGAGGCTGGCCACGCCAATGTCTAGAATCGCGGCAAACACCCGCTGCGTGAAGCCATAGCCCTTGCGCAGCGCCACGATCTCTTCGGGCTGGGGGATGTCGAGCTTCTCCCGATAGGCGCGATACATCTTGTCGAGATTGCGTCCCGCAATATCAAGTTGCCCGATGCGCTCTCCGCATTCTGGGCAGATCAAATGCTTGAACTCTCCCTCAACAGAAACCCCTCGGATATCAACCGCCTCGTGTTCGACGACATACGCGGCATCGACTTCGCGCAAACATTCGGAGCATACGGTATGCATGGTTTCCATCAGCTCGCCTTTCGATAGGGATAGAAAAGCGGCCGCTCCGCTTCATGGAACGACACGCACACGACCTCGACCCCTTCTCGGGAGACGAAGGCGACCAGCTTCACGTACGTCTCGTACTGCTCGAGATAGGTGCCGAAAACCCATAGGTCGTGAGGTCGGCCTTTCTCGTCCGGCAACGGGCCTAGGGAATAATCCTCGACCGTCAGGCCGACGATGGCCGCGTAGATCTCGCTTTTCCCATAGCCAAGGCGCTGGACGAAGCGAAACGTTTTGCTCTGTCTCTTTTCAAGGCCGGCGACCAGCAGCCGATCAGGCACGACCTGCCGTATCAGCGCAAGCACTGCTTCTATTTTCCATCGTTCGGCAATCGCGTCCACTTCCCCGTCCTTCGCATCGAGCACGCCCGCGGCTCCACCACGACTCGTTCCCCACCCCACAAAGCGCGAACGCGAACCATTGCATCATTTGATGCATATCATACTTCTTCCTACATGAAGATGCAAGAAAAAAGCATCAATCGATGCTTTTTGGTGTGATGCATTGAAAGGATTGCCTGCCGGAAGCGCGCCCCACAACAAGAACGCCTGGCCGCCCGCGTCAGAGGAAGCAGCCCGCCGCGCCGTCAAGCCGACCGAAGCGGCCGCTTGACTGCCCAACGTCAGGGGAACAGCGCCATGATCTTGCGCGTGATGCGGCGGCGGGCGGTTTCGACCGCTTCCAGGAAGCGGTCGACGTCCGACTCCCCATTGTAGAGGCCCACGCTGGCGCGGCAGGTGGCCTGCAGGCCGAGCGCCCGGTGGAGAGGCTGGGCGCACTGCGTGCCCGCACGGATGGCAATGCCGGCCTCGTCCAGCACCAGCGCCACGTCCTGCGGGTCGGTGCCTTCCAGCGTGAAGGACACGACGCCCAGCCGGTCCGCGTCGGCCTGGGGGTTGCCGTACACCCGCACGCCGTCCAACGATGCGAGGCCGGCCAGCAGGCGCGCCGTCAGACGGCGCTCGGCCGCCCGCACCTCGTCTTGGCCCTGGCCGGCCAGATACCCGACGGCCGCCGCCAAGCCCACGGCGCCCGCCGCGTTGGGCGTGCCCGCCTCGAAGCGGCGTGGCCCTTCCTGGAACGTCGTCCGGCCACGCTCCACCTGGTCCACCATCTCGCCCCCGTACAGGAAGGGCGAAAGCGCGTCGAGCATGCCCGCCCGCGCGAACAGCACGCCAATGCCCAAAGGCCCGTACATCTTGTGGCCGGAGAACGCGGCGAAGTCCACGCCGAGCGCATCCAGGCGCAGCGACACGTGCGCGGCCGTCTGCGCGCAGTCCATGACCGTCACGGCGCCGCACGCATGGGCGCGCCGCACCACGTCCTCCACCGACAGCAGCGTTCCCAGCACGTTGGAGGCGTGGGCGAACGCGATCAGCTTCGTGCGCGGCCCCACGACGCGTTCCAGCTCGCCTTCGCGCAAACGGCCGCATGCATCCACCTCCAGATAGGCCAGCCGCGCGCCGGTCTTCTGGCACACGAGCTGCCAGGGCACCAGGTTGCTGTGATGCTCCGACACGGGAAGGGCTATCTCGTCGCCTTCGTGCAGGCGGTCCAAGGCATAGCTGTACGCCACCAGGTTGAGCGCCTCCGTGGCGTTGCGCGTGAACACGATCTCTCCGGGAAGCGCGCCGGCGAACGCGGCCACCGTGGCACGCGCGCCCTCGTACGCCCGGGTGGCCGCGATGCTTTCCTGGTAGGCGCCCCGGTAGGGGTTGCCTCCACCCGCGGCATAAAAGCCCTCCACGGCCTGCAGCACGCAGCGCGGCTTGAGCGTGGTGGCGGCGTTGTCAAGGTAGGCCAAACCGGCCGACCGGTGTGCATGCGGAGACGCCGCCAAGGCCGGAAAGTCCGCGGCGCACGGTGGACGTGCGCCGCTTTTCCGAACCTGGAAGCCACCGACGGGGGCAACGGCGCTCATGCGCCCGCCCCGCCCTGTTCGGCCGCCTCCCGTTCGGCAGCGTCCGCAGCGTCCACCACGCCCTGCAGCTGCTGGTAACGCTGCGCGACGATCACGCCCATGTTCCGCACCGCCTCGTGATGCGACGCGGACGCCTCGTACGCGTCGGCAAGGGCGGCGGCCAGCGCCTGGTCGCCCACCATGTCGCGCGTCCAGGCGATGAACGCCTTGGTGTCGTACCAGCACACCGACCCTTTGCTTCCCGAAGCGAAGCCCAGGCCCGCCGTGCCGCCGTACAGGTACTGCACGGCTTCCTTGAGGCTGTAGACGTACATCCTCTGTTCGCCCACAGCGGCGCTCATCACCACGCCTACGAAATGCTGTCCCCAGTCAAGCTCGCGCAGCATATGCTCGGCCTCGGCCAACGACGGCGTGGCGAAGAACGCTTCCAGGGAACTCGGTCCCGACGCCACGCACTCCGCCTCCAGCACCGGCCCACCCGCACTCCCGTGCGCCACGCCGCCCGCACGCGTCGCGCCCGCCCCACCCACCTGCGGAGTGCCCACGTTCGTCGTCCCGTCCTTACAGGCGGGCAGCGGTTCTTGCGTCATGGCGCCTCACCCCTTCAGCTTGCCGGCCTGGTCCAGCGCGTCGGCGACGTCGCCCAGGCCAAACGACTCCAGCGTCTCGCGAGTGGGGCAGCCTGTTTCCGGATCCCAGCCCTCCAGCGTGTAGAAGCGCGTCTTCACGTCCTCGAAACGGTCGCGGTCGAGCGTGCGTCCCAGGTTGAGATCGAACGACCACGCGCCGTCCTTGTACACGGGCAACGGATAGGGAGCGTCCGTGGGCAGGTCGAACACGTAGTTCGGGAACGTCTCCTGCTCGCGCGAGCGACCTTGCAGGTACCAGATGGAACGGTCGAGCGTGAATGCGCGATGGCCCGCTTCCAGGCTTTCCTCGTACGTGATGTCCTTGCCCGTCACGGCCTTGTACATGCGCGGCTCGTATTCGGGCGTCGCGCCCGTCTTGTCGCCGTCGGGCGACGCGTAGCTCACCAGGTACGGCCACACCCAGTCGCACATGCCCATCGACTGCGTCCAGAACCGCCCGTAGTGGCGGTGCCAGGACACGCACTTCAGCTTCTCGTCGCTGTAGATGCCCTCCTCGCTGTAGTTGAAGCACAGCGGATCGCCCAGCCCCGTGGAGGCCGCCAGCTGGTTCGCCAGCTCTTCCGCGGAAAGCAACGGCTCCTCGCCCACCATGGCCGTGATGAGCGGCATCCAGTAGATGTGCCAGTTCAGGCCATGCTCGTTGATGTCGCGCTCGCCGAAGATGCTCCCGTAGCTCCACTCCACTTCCAACCGCGGGTCGTAGTGCTGGAAGTAGCCCCACTGCGGATAGGTGAACAGGCCCGAAGCGCTGTCCTCTTCCCAACGCCCCCACTTCTTCACGGCGCGCATGGACCCTTCGGCCAAATCGTCGCCGATGTCTTCGCGGTAGGCGATCGCATGGATGAAGGCCTCGGCGAACTCCCACGTGCCGAACCGCTCGAACGGCAGGTTCGAGTCTATCTGCTTGCCCGGCCCCAGCACGCCCATCTTGTACAGGTTGCGGCAATACGACACCAGGTGCGACTCGAAGCCGTTCAGCCCCAGCTTGTTCATGAGATCGGCAGCCCGAATCTGGTCTTTCTTGGAATCGGCCACCGAATAGAACAGCGAAGCCGCGCACATGATGGCGTTGCCCACCCCGTCGTCGAAGTTGTGGCGGCACATGCGGATGCAGCCCTGGCACCCGTAAGGGCGAGATATCATGTCGCGCGCGTTCCACGAGATGCCGTTGAAACCCGGATGTCTGGTGATGAAGCCGTAGTACGCGTTGTCGGGATCAGGCGTTTCCAGAATGGGGTCGTCCACGTTGTAGCCGAACTTCTTCTGAAACTCGATGCGCAGGGCTATGAGCCCCGCAGGGTCGGCCACCGGGATGCTTCCCGTGCCCAAAAACGCCAGCGCCTTGAGGTTCTTCGAGGCCCACACCGCGCCCAGCCCGCTCTGTCCCGCATGGTGCCCCGCGTCGTGCGTGATGGTGGCCGTGCGCCCGCCATGTTCTGCAGCGGGCCCGATGCACATGACCGCAGGCTTCTGCGTGGTCCGGCCGCCGTCGCGCCCCGCGCCCACCTCGTACCATTCGCCGTCGGGCGTATCCTTGCTCATCCAACCCCAAATGCGTTCCTGCGTCTGCGCCGTGTCCAGCCCCCACAGCTCGTTGGCATCGTGGAATTCCACCGCGCCGTTGACCACGCTCACCCACACGGGGCCGTCGGCCGCGCCCGTGATGACGGTCGCGTCGAAGCCTGCCGCCTTCATCATGCCGCCGACGCGCCCGCCCATGCTCGAACGGGTGAACCATTCGGGGTCGGGGAACGACCCGATGCCCTGTATCTCCACGCGCGCCGACGAGGACGGCACGGGCGTGCCCGAGAACGGGTTCGAGGAAATGGTCACCACGTTGCCCGGGTCGAACGGCCCGACGGTCTTGTCTTTGCAGTAGTCCCAGAACAACGCCGACCCCATTCCGTGCCCACCGCCCCACTGCTCGTAGGGGTCGGTGTCGATGACCTCCGCGGTCTTCGCCGTCATGTCCAGAACGAGAATGTGTCCCACGTATCCACCCGTAGCCTGCATGGCCTTTCCTCCTTTATTCCTTGACGCCCGTCACGACCGAGGCGGGAACCGATATTTCGGGCAGCGTGCGCGCCGCGTCGTCCATGGGGAACCCTGCGATCGCCCAATGGACGGTGCGCAGGTTGACGTCGTAGCCTTCGTCGGTCTGCCGCGGTATGTCGCGCGTGAACGCAATGGCATGCATGGGGCACGCCTCCACGCAGGCCTGTTTGCCGTTGGGCCCGCCCTGTTCGTCCCAGAACGGAGTCTCCTGGCACAGGTCGCACTTCTGCGCGTGCCGGTCTTCGAAGTTCCATTGCACGCGTGCGGGCGTGAAGGGGCACGCCTCGATGCAGCGCTCGCAGCCCACGCACTTGTCTTCGTCCACCAGGCGCACGTGCGATTCGGGGTCGACGTGCATGGCCTTCGTGGGGCATGCCTCCACACAGGAAGGATAGGGGCACTGCCGGCACTGGTTCTGCGCCAGGTCCAAGGGGAAATGGCCCAGAGGGTTCTTGGTCAGCTGCAGCCGCGAAAGGTTCACGTTCGACCGGCCGCAATGGGCCAGCGTGCACACGAGCATGCACGTTTCGCAGCCGCCGCACTTCTTGGTGTCGACCAGCAGGTACCCGTCCGACGCCTCGATGGCGTACACCTCGTCCGTCTGCAGAAGGACCGAAGCTCCCGTGCCGGCCAGTACCGCGCCCACGCCCAGCCCTCCGATGGCGGCTATGAAGTCGCGCCGCGTGACCGTCCGATGGCCCGTGTCGCCTTGGGATGTTTTCTTCGACATGGCTACAACCCTTTCCCTTGTTCGATTTCCCGGAACGCGACCGGAGCGGACGCGCATTCGTCCTCGTCGACGCCGTCCAAACCCTGCCGCGCCTCCCCGTACCGCTCTTCGGCGTACTGGCGCGTGCGTTCCCTTACCTGGCCTATCCAGCCCGTATGCTCCTGCTCCACGTTCTCGAGCGGCAGCTTCCCCGTGATCATGGACACCAGAAGCGGCCACGACCAGGGAACGACCGCCCCCATGAGCACGTGCATGACGAAGAACACCGCCATGGCCACGGCCGCGATGTCGTGCGTCCACGTGACCACGCCCATGAACGCGTCGGGCAGGTCGAACACATGCGCCGAAACCTTGACCAGGCCCGTCGCCAGGCAGAAGACCGATGCCGCCACGGCCAGCAAGAACGCGGCGCGCTCGCTTTCGAAGTACTTCTCTTCGGGAGGCAGAGGCGTGTCCTTGCGCCCCAGCATGTGCGCGTAGTGCTGCAGCGTGTAGCGCACGGCGTTGCGCGTCGGCAGATGCTCGCGCAGCCGATAACGCGAAATGATGCTGTTCCCCAGGTAATAGAACGTGCCGAAAAGGAACGGCAGCACGAAGAGGAAGTGCACGTTGAACCAGAATTCGGACCCGGCGTTGTCGGCGACGAACGACGGCGTGAACTCCAGCCCCAACACGATGCCCGATATCAGCAGGAACAAGACGCCGACGGCATGCGTCCAATGCGAGAGCCGCGCGGGCCCGTCATGGCGCAACACCGCCTTTCCCTTGATGATCGGATCGGTTCTCCTGCTCAGTCCCGCTACCGCCAAACCCAGAAACGGCATGAGGAACACGAGCCACGCAAACCTGTCGAACCACAGCTGCGCTTCCATCCTGGACCCCTTTCACTTGTCCTCAGCGAACCGCAGTATAGGCAGGCCGGAAGGGGCGCTCAAACGCGCCGGAACGCGCTCGTATTGGCGCGTCATGACGCGGTTCGAGGCGGAATGTTGCTGCAGGATGGCGCGATGGCACGCGTTAGGCGGCCTTCACCGCCGCGAAATGCCGCCACGAAGAGGCGTGCGCGCCGTTTCGGCAAGGTTTTGGAAGTTCACGCGACGTGGTGGCGCAAGGGATGAGGCGCGCCGACACGCCCAAGTTCGGCAACTGGCATCAATCTGCGTTCGGAGGGAGGGAGCGGCAGGGCATTTCCGCGCGCGGCGCGATGAAAGCCGCAATGGACAGGTGCGGCGGCGTGCGGCGTGCGGAGCGGCCAGGCGCCGTGCGGCGTGCGGAGGCGAGCAACCGTTCGGCAGCGGCGCCGCCGTGCGGCGTGCGGGGGCGGTGGTCAGGGAATGCGGGCGTCCTACAGGGCTGCAGGCGACGCGGGCGGGGCCACGGCGTCGTCCAGCGGCTCGGCCACGCCGGATGTGTCGGAAGCACCTGCGCGTTGATCGACGATCTCCTTCAGCTTGACGGCGCGGTCGTCGGCTACGAACACGTATGCCTTGCCCTGCGGCACCACGCGCAGGAAGCCCTCGCGCACCAGCTCCGCCAGATCGCGGCGCGCCGTCGTGCAGGACACGCCGAACTCGCCATGATGGCCACGGATGCTGAACCGGGCATCTTTCACCTGCAACGACCGGGCAATCACGGCGCGCTGCCGCTGGTTGAAGCCCGAACACCGCCGCAGGATGGCGCCAATGGCCACGTCGCGTTCGACGTGCGACGAGACGCGCCGTTCCATTTCGGCGAGCGCATGGCAGGCGAACTGCGCCGTGAGCGTCTGGTAGACCGTCAGGTCTTCGGGATCGCGCCGGTACGTGGCCTCGTATTCGGCCCGGTCGCACAGCACGTCTGCCAACTCCAGCTTGCCAAGCCGCCAGGCCAGCCTCACGCGAGACAGCGGCGCCACGGCCAAGGCCGGCAGGCCTCGTTGCCGCCAATACAGGCGGGACAGAAGCGACGCCATGTGTCCGCTGGCCCTGCCGAACGGGCAAAAGGAACGCACGTAGTCGGTCATGAGCGCGCCCCTGAACACGGGAAGGTCCTCGGCGGCGCCCAGGTCGTGGTTCGCGTAGCCGCAGAACACGTCCGCCCACGCGGGCGCGTTCGCGAACCGTGCCGGCGAGCCCTGTGCCACCGACACTCGGCCTGCATCCTCTTCCAGCAGGCTCTCGTCGACGCCCTCGAGCAGACGTGCCTGCAATTCCTCTATGAGGTCGCGGGCAAAGCGGCGCCCGACATAGGATTCCAGGTCGGCGTCGATGGCCATCATGTTGCTCTCGAGCCGCCTGATGCCGTGCCCAAGGCCAAGGCCATGGCCGTGACCTTGATCGCCTTCCTGCAATCGCGCCGCCGCGAGCGTGGCAGGATCGGATTCGAAGCCGGCCAGACGCGACGCCGCCGAAGCCTCGATGGCGCGCAAGTCCGCTCGCGTGTCCTTCTCCCCTTCGCTGCACAAGGCCCTGCTGAGCGCCGAATCCGTAGCAGCCAGGCGAGACACGCGAGCAGCCAGGTCGATGAGTTGGTACGTCCGGCAGTACCACAGCTGCACGCCGTTTTCGTCGCCTCCGGGGACGGCCACGTGCACGCCCACGCACCGCATCATCCTCTTCATGGCCTCCCAGGCCTCCAGGGGGCTCACGTTGTGAGGCATGGGTTGCCGCAGGAACTCGCTCCAGGTCATGGCGCCGGAGAGGAAAAGCCGGAAGAGCGCGCACGCGTCTTCGTCTTCGAAGGAAAACGAAAGGATGCCCGCCGTGTCGTCCATGCGAGCACCTCCCCTCGTTGGTAGGGAACCAGCCGCGATCACCGAGCGAGAAAACCACTTCCCACTATAGGGCCGCGCCCCAACGCCGCCATGCGGAATCGGGCGAGCGACGCAAAACCGCTTTCGCACGGTCGGCTACCACGCGACCGCCAGCACGCCGCACAGGACGATTCCCGCCGCCAACACCGCCGCGCTCTTCGCGCGGAAGCGCCGGTCGGAAAGCGACGTGCGCCGCACGTCGGGCGCACCGTAGCAGCGGGCGTCCATGGCCTGGGCCAACGTGTCGGCGCGACGGAACAGGCCCACGAACAGGGGGACGAGGACGGTCTGCCACGCTCTCAGACGCCGCCAAAGCGACCCTTCCCCAAACGGCGCGCCCCGCGACCACTGCGCGTCATGCACGCGCCCGAACTCCTCTGCCGTCACAGGGATGAAGCGCAGCGCCAGAGAGAACACCATGGCCACATCGTCGGTGGGCACGTGCAGGCGGCGCAACGGGCGCATGAAGTCGTTCAGCGCCGCCGTCAGGTCGGTCGACGTGGTCGAAAAGCTCACGATCAGGCTGGCGAACACCAGCAGCAGGATGCGTATGGCGAAAAAGCAGCCCCGCGCGAACCCGGCCGGCACGAAGCCGAAAGCGCCCACCAGCGGCACGGGGGCGGCTTCAGCCAGCACGCCGGCCGACACGTCCGCCAACCCTCCCAGCTGCGCCGAGGCCTGCCCCACGTCCAAGGAGAAGGAGTTGAATGCGACCGTGAAGGCGACGAGCACGTACACGGGAATCACCAGTCCGAACACGTGCCGGGGCGGAATGCCGCTCGCTTTGAGCACCAGCGCGAACGCAAGGGCGCACAGCGCAAGGCCCATCCAGGTGTCCACCAGGAAAAGCGTGACGGAATAGGCGGCAAGCAGCACGATCTTCACGCGCGCGTCGCAAGCATGTACGGGAGAGGTCCCCCCGCAGTACGTGTTCACCGTCAAACGCATGCGTTGCAGTATGCCATAAAAAATGCCGTCCCTGCACAGGGACGGCATTCCTTGCCGAATCAACCGAGAACACGGCGATTCGCGTTGCTTGACGCATGCCTCGAACGCACGCCCTTCGCGGACGCACGGTCTTCGCAGGCAACCCCTACATGCGGGCGCGCGTGTTGTCGATGGCGTCCTTTGCGGAGTCCTTCGCATCGATGGCCGCTTCCTTCACGGCCTCCCCGGCCTTGCCGAGAGATTCCTTCACCGATTCCAGGATGCCGCCCTGCTTCTTGTCGGCGGCAGCCTCGTTGTGCGCGGCCTGGTACGCCATGTTCGTGTCGCCCGTCTGCTTGGCGGCGGCGTACTGGGCGTCGGCCACCTTGTTCTGGGTGTGCGTCTCCTGCGCGCCGTTCTTGGCGTCGTGGAACGCGTCCTTCACGTTGTTGCGCACGTCATGGGCGGCGTCCTTGGCGGCGTTCTTCATGTCGTGGGCGGCGTCCGAGGCCTGGCCCTTGGCGTATTGCTTGTCCATCTCGTTCATGGGAGAGCTCCTTTCGAAAGGGAAACGATGCACGCGACCTCCTTATTGTAGGAAGACCGCGCAGCGCGTCGGACGCCATGGAGCAACGGCGCCGCAACGTTTCCGAAACCCCGGCGCGACCACGACTGCGCCGCGCCAGCCGGCTCCGGGCGTCCACGGCCTATTCGGAATCGCCGTTGTCCCAGTCGTCGGAAAGGTTGGCTTCCACCTGGCCCTCCGCCTGTGCCGTCTCCAACTCCGCTTCGTCGAAGTCGAACGCCGTGCCGGCTGCCTCGACGGACGCTTTCTCGTTGCCGTCGCCGTCGACCGCCTCCACGTAGGCCTCTGCCTCGCGCTTGGCGTCTTCTTCGATGCGTTCCAGATCCTCGGCCGCGAAGCGGGCCTTTTCCTGCTCGTCGGTCATGTCGGCGTCCATGTCAGGCACGAACGTCACTTCTTCTTCCAGGATGTCTATCTGAGCCATGGGTACTCCTTTCGGGTCGGTCAGGCCGCCTTGCGCAGCCTCTCGGTGCCTCCCACCGCGCCCGTTCGACAGCCTGTGGCCAGGCGAAGGCGAATGCGCGGCCGGGAAACCCATTCTAAGGAGCAGCGCTCCCGCAAGCGACCACCGCGGCACTACGGTCCCGAAACGAATGCACGACGCCCGGAGGCGTCCCTGCACGACGCGCTCACGCAAGGCCCCTTCCGGACCACACTCACCCGTGCCGCTCCACAAGCGCGATGAGTTCCTGCTTCTTGTGGATGCCAAGCTTTTTGTACAGCTTCTTGGAATGAGACCGAACGGTGTCGGTGGATATGAACAGCCTCTCTCCGATCATCGGCAGCGTGTATCCCTTGACGATCAGCAGGGCGATCTCCACCTCGCGCGGGGTGAGCGCGCAGCGCCGGGCGATGTCGTCCATGGCCCGCTGCGCCGCATCGGCGGGCTCCGCGGGACGAAGCGACGCGCCCTGCGGGCCTTTGGCCCTCATCGCCACGACCACGATGCCAACCACCAGGATCAGCGCCATGAAAGCCGTGGCTGCAACGTTGACAAGGGACGCTCCGAAACTGTCAAGGCGAGGGTGCGAAATCTCGATAAGGTAGCCCACCATAGCGGGGAACTGCGAGAAAAGCAGGTTTCCCGCCCCGAAGAACAGGCAGACGGGCAGGTGCTGCCGATAGATCTGGGCCGCCATGAACACCCAGCAGAAAAGCATGAGCGTCCGGCGGGTGGCGCTCATGAAGCTGGCGGCGAATTCCAGGTTGATCGCCGAAAAAGACGAGTAGAACAAAAGCCCGCTGAAAATGATGAGCACGAGGAAGGGCCACAGGGCATCGGGGTCGTTGCGCCGCAGCCCGAAGACCCAGACGCAATACACCAGGAACACCACCAGGTATATGACCGCCCACACCACATTGAAGACCTTCGGGTCAACGATGTTCGACGGAGCGAAGGCGTCGCTGACGACGCCCGCCAGCGCGCAAAGCAGAAGCAGCGAAACGATGTCGAGCGGCACCCGCCGCAGCAGCGATGTCTCGATGGGCCGCCGCCCTTCGGCGGCGACGCGGACATTCCTGCCGCACAGGACGAGGAAAAGCCCCGACACGAACGGGGACGCCAGCGACGCAAGGGCAATGGCGTCGCCAGGGGCGTGGGAAAGGGCAAGCGACACGAGTCCGAAGACCGCATACCCCCCGCCAATGGCCAACGCCGACTTCTCCGGCTTGACGGAACAGAGAAAGCGCCCCAGGCCAAGGAGCAGCACGGCGCTGCCCGACCCGCGGAAGACGGCCCCGAGGACCGCAAGGCCTGGAAAGCCGAAACCCTCCAGGAAGTGCGGCGCGAAAAGCAGCCATCCGCCCGCGAACTGCAAGGCCGACGCGGCCGCGACAAGCGCCACGCCCATGCGCCCGGTGTGCCCCAGGCGCCAATCGAGGAAGACGAGCGCGACCATCGCCGCCGCCTGCGCGGCCACTTCCGCGAAGTTCAAAAGGTCGCTCGCCGGTACGGAGGAACCCGAATTGGTGCTCCAGAACACAAGGCGATAGGCCGCAATGGCAAGGCAGGCGCACAGAAGGCCGGCGAAGCCTCCTGCCTCCCGCTTCCCTTTGCCCTCGCGAACCGTCACTCCATCACCCCTTCGACACACGGCGGCCTTCTTGTCCAGGCATCGCCCGAACGTTCTCCCATCGCACGGCGCCGCCAACGGCTGCCGAAAACGGCCAGGTCAAAAGATCACATCAAAGATGTGATTCCGTCCGATGGCGCATTTCCCCCCATTCATGCGGCAGAACGCGCAGCACGGGGCGCTACCATCGTTGCCGTGCGGTGGCCACGGATCGTCCCGGCACCGCACTGCAATGATACCGGAAAGACAGGAGGGTGCAAATGGAGAACCTTGAAGCGCACGCGCCGGAGAGCGCGGGCATTTCACGGCGAAGCTTCGTGGGAGGCGCGGCCCTTGCCGCCATTGGCGCAACGGCCGCTTCCGCCTTGTCGCTTGCGGGGTGCAGCCCCGCCCCTGCGGCCACAAAGGAAGGGACGGACGGAGAAGCCGGCCAATCCAAGGCGTCGGTTGAGGGCGCGCAAGGCGTCCTCAACCCCCAGGACGACTCCTACGACAGCTATTCGGGGGACGTGTCGGCCATCTTCAGCCCCATCACGATAGGCTCCATGAACCTGAAGAACCGCATCGTCAAGTCCGCCGCAGGGTCGGACACCATGCCGAAGGGCTCCACGGAAATGAGCCAGAACGCGCTCGACTACTACGGCCTCATCGCCGACGGCGGAGCGGGCCTGGTCATCCTGGAAACCTCCACCTTGAGCCCCTTCGGGCTGACGAACGGGTCGAAGCCAAGCGAGCAGGGCGCGGCCGAAGGGCGCAAGATGGCCGACCGCATCCATCAGGCGGGCGCCTATGTAGGCGTGCAGTTCGGGCTGGGCACCCCGCTTTCCCCCATCACGCAGGTCAACGACTACTCGAACGAAGAGATCAAGGCCATCGTCAAGGACTGCGGGCAAGCCGCCCTCAGGCTCAAGGAGGCCGGGTTCGACTGCGTCGAGATGAAGGGCGCGACCACCGACGTGCTGAACCAGTTCCTCTCGCGGAGCCGCAACTTCCGCGACGACGAGTACGGGGCCCAGAACAACGAGAACCGGGTTCGCCTTTTCAAGGAGATCGTGCAGGAGATCAAGGCCCAGTGCGGCGCCGACTTCCCCGTGCTGACGCTCATCAACGCCGTGGAGGAAATGGATTCCAGCCTGGGCGACAACGACGGCTTCATCGTCCTGGAAGAGGCGCAGTACCTCGCCCAGGAGCTCGAGCGTGCAGGCGCCGACCTCATACAGGTCCGCGTGGGCGTTCCCGGTCAGGAGATAACCTGCTACGGCCCCGACTGCAACCATACGGGCTACCAGATGGACGGGGCCACGGGATTCGGCACGCAGTTCGACTACGCGCGGCATTTCGGCGGCCTCATGGACGGCAGCCATTCGGGCGTCGGCGCGTTCATCCCTTTGGCAAAGAAAATCAAGGAAGCCGTCGGCATCCCCGTGGGCTGCGCGGGCAACATGGACATGCGCCTTGCGCCCGACCTGATCAACAGCGCGGTCGCCAACGGCGACATCGACCTCGTGTTCGTCAACCGATCCCTCGTCGTCGATCCCGAACTGCCCCGAAAGCTGGAAGAGGGGCGGCGGGACGAAATAGCTCCCTGCACGAAATGCCTCCACTGCCATGCGAAGCCCCTGGGCGAGCCGGAATCGTGCCGCGTGAACGCGACGACGCAGTTCGCCTACACGGAGGAAATGCCGGAAGGCTACGGGCTTGTCCCTGCCGAGGCAAGCAGGAACGTCATGGTCGTCGGAGGGGGCCCGGCCGGCATGGAGGCCGCCCGCATAGCGGCGCTGCGCGGTCACAACGTCACCCTGTACGAGCAGAAGGGGTCGCTTGGAGGCCTGCTGTCGACCGCCGAAGCCTACAAGGGCCCCCACGAGCGGCTGGGGGATCTGAGAAGCTACCTTGAACGCCAGCTTGAGCTCGCCGGCGTGCAGACCGTCACGGACCAGCAGGTCGATGCCGACTTCGTGCAGAGCGAGGCGCCCGACGTCGTGATGGTCGCCGCAGGCGGCCAGAGGGAAAGCAGGCTTTCGGAAAGCCAGTCGGTCAACGTCGTGGGGGTGGATTCGTTCAACGTGGACGACATAAAGGACGACGTCGTCATCGTCGGCGGCAACCTGCAGGCGGTGGACATCGCGTCCTTCCTCCTGGCCCAAGGCAAGAAGGTGACCATCGTGAACCCGGGCGGCAAGGGCACCCTGGACAGCGGGCAGTCGGCTTGGGTGAGGAAGTTCACCCTGCCGCACCTGTACGCGAAGGGGGTCAAGGTCTACAACGAGGCCGACGCGTTGGAGGTCACCGAAACCGGACTCAAGATCGCGATGCGCGACTGCGGCCTTGAGACGGAGATCGCCTGCGGCACGTGCGTGGAATGCTGGGACATGGTTCCCAACACCGCCCTTGTCGACGAGCTTGTCCAGGCAGGCCTCGACGCCCGGGCCGTGGGATGCGACGCCCCCAAGAACATCCAGAGCGCCATCCACGCCGGCAACGTCGCGGCACGCAACGTTTAGCCGAGAAACGTCGAACTGCGGCGCGTGCGTGCGGGGCCTGGCCGCACGCACGCGCTTGCCGGATGCCCCTATATGGCGACGCGGCGGCGACCCTCCAAGCCGCCACGCGCGGGCGTCCGGCGCCTCCGGCGGATGCGCAAGAAGATTCCGGGCGGGTCATGTTCTCTCTGCTCATCGCACGGACGTCCGGCACCCCGGCGGATGCACAGAGGACGGATGCGCAGAGACGCGCCAGGCAAGGCGAATGGCCCCAGAAGCACGAAAGCCGCGCTCCTGCGCGGCTTTCGCATGCATCGAACGAATGGTGGCCGAATCCTACTTGGCCGTTTCCTCTTCCTTCTCGGTAGCGGCTTCCTCGGCCTTTTCAGCCGACTCCTTGACAGCCTCGTCGGCCTTCGCCTCGACGGCTTCCTCGGCAGCGGCTTCCTTGGCTTCGGCCTTCTCCTCGGCAGCCTCCACCTTTTCCTCGGTCGCTTCCGCGGCTTCCGGCTTCGCCTTGTCGGCCTTCGCTTCGTCGGCAGCCTCGACCTTCTTCGGCGTGGCCTTCTTGGCAGCCTTCTTGGCCGGCTTCTCGTCGTCCTTCTTCTTGACGGGCTCGGTCACCAGCTCCATGATGACCATGGGGGCGTTGTCGCCCTTGCGGTTGCCCAGCTTCATGATGCGGGTGTAGCCGCCCTGACGGTCCTGGAACATGCCCTGCGCGACCTTCTCGAAGATCTCGCGCACCAGTTCCTTGTCGCCCAGCTTCGCGATGGCCAGACGGCGGGAATGCAGGTCGCCGCGCTTGGCCCACGTGATGATCTTGTCGACGTCGGGGCGGATCTCCTTGGCGCGCGCCTCGATCGTCTTGATGCGGTCGTTGAGGAACAGAGCGCCCACCAGGCTCTTCTTCATGGCCTTGGTGTGGCTGTAGTCCGTGCCCAGCTTGCGCCCCTTGTAGTTGTGTCTCATGATCTCGTGTCTCCTATAGCTTCAAATTGAGATCCATGGAAATGAGCTTGTCCTTCACTTCCTCGATGGATTTCGCGCCAAAGTTTCTGATGTTCAGCAGGTCG
>CAJFVW010000121.1 GCA_904420575.1 uncultured Gordonibacter sp. | reverse complement strand
GGTGCGGCCGGCGTTGATGCCCGTGAAGTTGCTGGGGTAGTTGTGCGGGTAGAAGCCGCCCTGGTCGTTGCCGCACACGTACAGGCCTTCGATCACGCTGCCGTCCTTGCGCAGCGGACGGGACTCCGTGTCGGTGATGACGCCGTGGATGGTCACCAAAAGCTCGCCGGCGATGCGCGCGGCATAGAACGGTGGCTCGTCGACGGCGCTCATGCGGTAGGCCGGCTTGCCGAAGTCGGTGTCTTGGCCGGCAGCGACCAGTTCGTTGTAGCGCTCGACGTTCGCCTTGAAGGTGGCCGCCTGATCGGCGTCGAAGCCCATGGCCTCCGCCAGCTCGTCCAGCGTGTCGCACTTTTTCAGCGAGCCGTTTTCAATGCGCGGCTCCAGCCAGAACGAGTCCAGATGCTCCTTCGTGATGGCTTCGCAATCGTACACGTCGGCGTTGAACGCGGTGCCCGACGGTGCCGGCGCAAGGCGCGAGCAGCCGCACGTGTCGAACTGCTGGATGTCTTCCCAGTAGCTGCCGTCCCACACGATCCAGGAGAAGTGGCCGGGTTGGTTCGCACCGCCGGCATAGCTCATGGGATAGCACTGGTCCTCGTTCATGAAGCGTTCGCCGTTGGCGTTCACGTGCAGGAAGGGCTGGCTTCCGGGCAGGAAGATATCGCCGCCCTGATAGGAGCCGTCGAACGTGAAGCCGTCGGGAAGGATGGCGCGGTTCCAGATCATGCAGGCACCGCCGGCTTCGAGTTCGGCGCCGGCCCACAGCGCCATGCGGATGCCGTCGCCCTCTTCGGTGATGCTGTCGCGCAGTGCGCACCAGTTGGAGTTGCCGGGGCACAGATCCTGCAGCATCTCGTCGTTTGCGCCGTAGCCGCCGGTGCAAACGACGACGCCGTCCTTCGCGTTGATCTGGATGGTGCCCTTCTCGTCCGATTCGGCGATGACGCCGGTCACCTTGCCGGAATCGTCCTGCACGAGCATCTTGGCGGGCGTCAGGAACAGGATCTCGCCGCCGAGCTCCTCATAGACTTCGCGCATGACCTGCAGGTGCGCATAGGCGCCGTAGTTGGGGCCGTCGGGATTGTATTCTCCCATACAGGGGTTGTAGCACATTGCCGGGTAGTAGGCGTGCGGATCGTCGGGCTTGTGCCACTCGAAGGGGAACAGCATGCCCTTGGGCCCGAGCGTCTCCTTCATCCATTCCATCATCTCGCCGGACTGTTCTGCCCAGGTCTTGTACATGAGCATGTTGGCGTCTCCGGCCTGGGTCTGGTTCGCGTGGTTCAGAAGCGTCGGCACGTCCTCGATGTGGTCGGGCTCCAGCGTCGAGTTGAGCGCGCCGATGGCTTCGCGCGCCGCCTGGACGTCGCTGCCCTTTTCCAGCACGATCACCTTCGCGCCGTTCTGGGCGGCGGTGGTGGCGGCCACCATGCCGCCGTTGCCGGCGCCGACGACCACCAGGTCGGCCTCGAGCGTCTCGGCGATGTCGGTGGGCATTTCCGGCTTGTCGCGCCACGAGGCCTGCGCCGCGTCGCCAGCGTCCTTTGCGCCCGTCCCGCCCTGTGCTTGCGGCGCGCAGCCTGCCAGCGCCCCGGCGGCCGCCAGGGCCCCCGTCGCGGTGAGTCCCGCCAGGAAATTGCGGCGGCTGATGGTGCTTTCTCCCATGATGCTTCCTCCTTGGAACAAGATGTCTTCGCATGTCCCCGGCGCCGCATGGCCGCATCGCGCGTCTCTGTTGCGCGTTTTGGCCGTGCGTTCGGGGCGACGATGACACCCTAGCGGCGATCAGCAGGAAAAGCGTCGCGCGTTCGAGGGTATTTTTGCTGGCACGCAGGAGGGGCGGCATCTACCCGAAAAGGGGTGAGAAGAAGGAAGCTCCTGGTGGGAAGGTGCTTGCCGGCGACACGCCGATATGGCGGCGCGTCGCCGGCATGTTCGCGCCAGCTCACGCTTCTTCGACGAAGTGGCTCATGGCGCGACGACTTCCCAGCGTCCCTTGCGTGGACTGCCCACGCGGCGAATCTCGCCTTCGCGCTTCAGTTCGGAAACAAGGCGTTCGGTCGTGCGCTTCGAAGTTCCAAGGGCTTCGGCGAGCTCGCTCACGGTCGCTTCGGGGCGCTCTCTCATCAATTCCAACGCAGACCTTTTCGCTGTAGCGGACGGCGATTCGCCTGTGCAGTACGGCACCAGTGCGTCGCGGATAGCTTCGAGCATGAACTGGACGAACTCGGTTGACGAACCAGCCGTGTTCGATGCGTTGATGGCGGCGTAGTATGCGGCCTGACGTTGTTGGATGACGTTTTCGACCGGGAGCCATGCCAAGGCGGGGCGCCACGAGGCGAGAAGCAGCGTGTGCCAGAGACGGCCCGTGCGCCCATTGCCGTCAGAGAAAGGATGGACGAACTCGAACTCGTAATGAAACACGCACGATGCGACGAGCGGATGCATTCGCGTGCGCTTCAACCACGCGAACAGATCGGCCATGACTTCCGGCACGTAGGCGGCCGGCGTGCCGGCATGGATGAGACGCTCGCCGTCGTACACGCCGGCATTCTTGGTACGAAGCCTCCCGGCGTCTTTCGCAAGACCGTCCATCATGACCCTGTGGACCCGAAGAAGGTCGTTCATGCTGTAGGGGTCAAGTTCTTCCATGAGGTCGTAAGCGCGCTTGGCGTTTTCGACCTCTCGAATCTCGTCGGGCGGCCCAAGCACTCGTTTGCCGTCGATGATGGCGGTCACCTGATCGAGAGAAAGGCCGTTTTGCTCGATGGCGAGCGACGAGTGGATGGTTTGAATGCGCAGCTTGCGATGGAGCGTCGGATTTGATGTCGACTCCGACGAAGGCGACAGCGTGCCCGCCATTTCGCCGATCTGTATGGCAAGGGAAAGGATGGCGTCGGTTGATTCGAATGGCGGTTCGTACGGCATGGGCGTCCCTTTCGAGGCGTTGCGTTATTACCGCCATTATTTTACCGCCATTGGCGGTAAAATTGCAAAGAACGTCGACGTCGTGCCAAGATCGTAGGGTGGAACGACATCCCGCAGGGCTGTGTGCAGGAATCGGCAAGGGACGGCCTGCCGGAAAGAAGGAAGGCCGTCCCGTTTTCGATCGTGGCGGACGGGTGCGTGCGGCATGCCCGTCCGTCACGACCGCGCAAACTCACGCTTCTTCGACGAACTCCTCGCCGCGCAGCAGTTCGACCTCGATGACGGTGCCGGCGGGGAAGCCGGCCTCGCCAATGGGGGAGACGCGCTGGGCGTTCGACGTCATGCACTCGGCCAGCTGGCCGCCCTTGAAGTCGTGGTAATGCGCCACGTAGCCTTCGCCTTCGCGCACCAGGTCCAGGCGTCCGATGTTGGCCATGATGGGCACGCTGGAGAAGTCGACGGGCACGGTGGCCGTGACCGTGGGATGACGGTGGACCGGCACGCCGAGCATGCGCGCCACGATGGCCTGCAGGCACCATTCGGACCCGTAGTAGGCGGCCAGCGTGGGACCCGGCAGGTCGACGACCGGCTTGCCGTTGGCCACGGCCATCATGAGCGGACGTCCCGGCACGGCGGCAATGTAGTGATGCACCACGGTGCCGCGCGCCTCGATCATGCGCACGTTGAAGTCCTCTTCGCCGATGGCCGAGCCGCCGTTGACGACCACGGCGTCAGCGACTTCGAGCGCTTCGTCAAAGGCGCGTTCCAGCTCGGCCGGGTCGTCGTGCACGATGGGGAACACGAGAGGTTCGGCGCCGTATTCCATGAGCAGATGCTTCACCATGAGGCTGTTGGTGTCCACGTTCTGCCCGCGACGCGGTTTGATGCCGGCGGGCACCAGTTCGCTGCCGGTGGGAATGAAGGCCACGCGAGGCTTGCGGCGCACGGGCACCATGGTCGCGCCGCCCATGGCGAGCGCGGCCAGGTCGGTGGCGCGGATGGGCATCCCGGCCTTCATGAGGGGCGTGCCCTCCTTCAGGGTGGAGCCGGCAGGACGCACGCCGCTTCCCGGCTTGACCTGCACGTCGTCGTCAAGCACCACCGATCCGTCCGGCTGGATGGCCGCTTTCTCGATCATGACGACGGCGTCGAAGTCGTCGGGGAAGTCGTCGCCGGTGTCAGCGCGCACGTAGTCCACGCCGAGCTTCCAGCCGCTGGTGTCCGGCAGGCCGTCCGCAAAGGCGGCCGACTTCACGGCGATGCCGTCGAACGACGAGGCGCGCACGACGGGCAGCGTGTTGGTGGACACAACGTCGCGCGCCAGCACGCGCCCCACCGCTTCGTCGAGGGTCACCAGCTCTTCTCCGCCCACCGGCTCCCAGGCGGCGAAGAAGTCGGCGAGCGCTTCCTCGCGGGTCGGGAACCCTTCCATGATCTTCTCTCCCATCGATCCTCCTCTGAACGTGCTGATTTCTTCTGAGGGATAGAATACTCCATTTGTCAGAATAATTCACGGGTACAAACAATCTTCGGCATGCCGAGAGCTCTCGCGGCCTCAAGCATCCTTTGGCATGTCAAAAGCCCTGGCAACTTGAAATACCCTTGGCACGCCAAAAGGCCTTCACAGCCTCAAGCGGCTCGTGGCTCCCACTGCCTCTCCCCGCGCCCCCTTCGCCGCTTTATTAGATGTAAACCAGAATAATATCTATTGAAGTATTATTCTTAATATTATATATTACGAGAAGAAGATAATACGGGCGAAGGGGCGAGACCGGATCGAAAGAAGTCGGCTTAACGAAGCCGAATCGGCAGAACCGGCTGGACGAGGCCGGCAGGAAGCGTCAAAGCAAGGGGGAGATCGTGTTCGGGAAAAGCTGGGGGACGTCGGCCGAGGCTCACGGGGGGGGGGCGCTGCAAGTGCCAGCCGGCTCCTGCAGGAACGGCGGTGCGCCAGCCATGCTGAACGGGATGGACACCCTTGCCCCGGCGGAAGGCCTCGCGTCTCCCGACGCCCCCGCCACCGACGCTTCGGCTTCCGACGCCCTGGCTTCCCCTGCTCCGATTTCCTCAGCGGCCGCTTCGGGTCGTCCGGCCAAGAAGCGCGCGGTTCCCTTGCTGGTCGTGCTCGCGGTGCTGCTGGTCGCGGTCATGCTGGTGTCGTTCACGCTGGGACGGTACGGCATGAGCGTGCTCGACGTCTTGCGGGTGGCGTCCAACCAGATGTTCGGGACGACGTTCGCCGTTGATCCTGCGCATGTGACCGTCGTGGTGCAGGTGCGCTTCCCGCGCATCCTCGCGGCGCTGGTCATCGGGGCGGCGCTCGCTGCGGCGGGCGCCAGCTACCAGGGCCTTTTCAAGAATCCCATGTGTTCCCCCGACCTGCTGGGCGCCTCGGCGGGCGCGGGCTTCGGCGCCTCCTTCGCGCTGCTCATGGGCGCGAACATGTTCGTGGTGCAGGTGGCGGCCTTCGTGTGCGGCATCGTGGCCGTGGCGTTGACGTACTTCGTGAGCAAGGCGGTGAGCAAGGGCGAGTCCATGACGCTCTGCCTGGTACTGACCGGCATGGTGGTGGCCGCGTTGTTCCAGGCCTTCATCACCATGACCAAATACGTGGCCGATCCCGACGACAAGCTGCCGTCCATCACGTACTGGCTCATGGGCGGGCTGTCGTCAACGAACCTGGGCGATCTGCCCTTGCTGCTGGTGCCCGTGGTGCTTGGCATGGTGCCCATGCTGCTGTTTCGCTACCAGCTGAACGCGCTGTCGTTCGGCGACGAGGAGGCGCGGGCGCTCGGCGTGAACACGCGCTTCGTGCGCGCGCTGTTCATCGGGTGCGCGACCTTGGTGACGTCGGCTTCGGTGGCGGCCGCGGGCATGATCGGCTGGGTGGGCCTGGTCATTCCGCATCTGGCGCGCATGGTGGTGGGACCCAACCACAAGGTGCTGTTGCCGGCGTCGTTGCTGCTGGGCGGCTTGTATTTGCTGGTCATCGACGACCTGTGCCGATGCCTGTTCGCCATCGAGCTTCCCTTGAGCGTGCTCACGGCTGTGATCGGCGCGCCGTTCTTCATCTACCTGCTGACACGGGGGAGAAGCACATGGACGTGAGCGGGATGCCGCCGAGGCGGAAGAAGGCGTGCGGCATCGTGGCTGGCACAACGGGGCGCGGCGCGGCCGGCACAGCGAGACGTGGCGCCGTGGGCGCGCCTGCGGGGCAATGCGGAAGAAGGCGTTGACATGAAGACGTTTGAACTGAACCAGGTCACGTGCGGGTACAAGAACAAGCCCGTCTTGGAGAACCTCTCCTTCTCGGTGGAGGGAGGAGAGTCCTTGTGCCTGCTGGGACCGAACGGGGTGGGCAAGACCACGCTGTTCCGCAGCATGCTGGGATTCCTCAAGCCGCTTGCCGGGACCATCATGCTGGACGGTCAGGACATCGCTTCGTGGTCGTCGCGCATGCTTGCGCAGAAGATCGGCTATGTGCCCCAGAACCACACGCCTCCGTTCGCCTATCCGGTGCTCGACGTGGTGACCATGGGGCGCCTTTCCCGCATCAGCCCGGTGGCCTCGCCTTCCGCGCATGACGTGGACGTGGCGATGGCCAGTTTGGAGCGGCTGGGCGTGGCGCACCTTGCCGACAAGCTGTACACCCAGATCAGCGGCGGCGAGCGGCAGATGGTACTCATTGCGCGGGCGCTCGCGCAGGAGCCCGAGATGCTGGTCATGGACGAGCCGACGGCCAGCCTCGACTACGGCAACCAAGTGAAGGTGCTGCGGCAGATCTCGCGTTTGGCACGAGAGGGCATGTCCATCATCATGACCACGCATTTTCCCGACCATGCGTTCTTGTGCGCCTCCAAGGTGGGGCTCATCACGCGCGACTGGGTGCGGTTTGGCGATCCCGACGACGTGGTGACCGAGCAGTCGTTGGGCGAGACGTATGGCGTGGACGTACGCATCGTGAAGGAGCATACCTGCGATTGCGGCACGTTGAAAGGCTGCATTCCTGTGGTGGAATTCGTGGCCGACCGGGCGGGCGCGCCCAAAACGGCGCCCGGCGCGGCTGGGGAATCCTCTCAGGGCGCAGGGGGGCCGCCGTCCAGAACCATCAGACGCCGGTGCGTCCGGCGCGTGCCGCCGTCGGCTGCGTGAGACGCAAGCCTGCGACAGGCCAAGCGAACGAAGCGGAAAAGAGGCAAGAGGGAGGTAAGCGGAGAGCGTCAGCAAGAACGATCGAGACAGCCGGAAGGGAACCATCCAAGAACGACGGTCCGAAGACGGATCACGGAAGAAAGAAGGCATCATGAAAAACCCCCGCATCAAACGCAAACTCGTGGCCGTGGCGCTGCTGTGCCTGATGGCGCTGCCGTTCGCCATGGGCTGTTCGGGCGGCGACCAGAACGCCGACAGCCAGAAGCAGGAGCAGGGCGCTGCCCAGGAAGAACCGCAGGCAACGGAGCGCGAGATCACCGACATGGCAGGCCGTACCGTCACCATCCCCACGCAGGTGGACGCCGTATACTGTGCGGTTCCCACCGGCGAGGCCATGGTGGCCACGCTCGCACCCGAAAAGATCATCGGCTGGGTGAACGAGCCGACGCAGGCGACCATGGAATACCTGCCCGAGAACCTGGCCTCGCTGCCGGTCATCGGCGGCTGGATGGGCCAGCAGGTCACGGCCAACATGGAAGACATCATCAAGCTGGCTCCCGACGTCATCGTGTACATGAGCTCGGGCACGCTCATCGCCACGGACGAGGTTCCTCAGCAGATCCAGGACCAGACGGGCATCCCGGTGGTGTGCGTATCGAGCGACCTGGACAAGACGGCCGAGGTGTACCGCACGCTGGGCGACTGGATAGGCGAAGCGGAGCGCGGCGAAGAGCTGGCCTCTTACTACGAGTCCAAGTTCGCGGAAACCATCGAGAAGATCGATGCCGTTCCTGCATCGGAGCGCCCCACGGTGTACTATGCCGAGAACGCCGACGGCCTGGCAACCGATCCCACGGGGTCGTCCCATACCGAAGTGCTGGACTACTGCAAGGTGACCAACGTGGCCGACGTGGAAATGAAGTCCGGCCAAGGCCGCACCGAGGTGTCCATAGAGCAGGTCATCGCCTGGAATCCCGAGCTCATCCTGTGCCACTCCGGCTTCGTGCTGGCCGACGACATCATGAACAACGCGCAGTGGGCCGACATCCAGGCCGTCAAGGACGGTAAGGTGTACACCACGCCCGCCATCCCCTTCAACTGGTTCGACCGTCCGCCGAACGTGATGCGCCTGCTGGGCATCGAGTGGTTCGCCACGGTGTGCTATCCCGAGATTGACATCGACATCAACCAGGAGGTCCGCGACTTCTTCAGCCTGTTCTACAACGTCGATCTGACCGGCGACCAGCTGCAGTCGCTGCTCAACCAAGACCAGATAAGCTTCAAGTAGCAAACGACATGGGCATGGAACAGATAACCAGCGAGCCGTCTTGCGCTGCACGGCGGCTCCTGCCCATTCCGGGCGTGTTCTACGGAGGCGGGTGCTCCTACATGGCCTGCCGGGGCCTCATGATGAGCGGCATCGAGGACGTCCTGCTCGTCACGCACGGACCGGTGGGCTGCGCTTACTTTTCGGGCATCAACGGCTATCGGGGCGCGAGCAAAAAGGACCGTCCCGCCTTCGCCGGCCGGGTGTTCTCCACGAACCTGAGCGAGACCGACGTCATCTTCGGCGGCGAGGGAAAGCTGGCCCGCGCGCTCGACGAGGCGGTGGAGCGCTATCGCCCGAAGGCCGTGGCCGTGTGCGCCACCTGCCCCGTGGGGCTCATCGGCGACGACATCCAGCAGGTGGCACGCGAGGCCGCCGAGCGGCATGGCATCGACGTGCTGCCGCTTTCCTGCGAAGGCTTCAAGAGCGAGCCCGGCTGGCTGCATGGCGGCCGGCAGATCCTCGACCAATGGGTGGGGAAGGAGAGCCGCCCGACCGGCCCTTTCCCCATTCACCTGATGAGCGAGGAATGCGCCAACGAGCAGGGCCCGGCCTTGCGGGACCTGTTGCGCCGCATCGGCTACGACGTGGTGTGCTCGATGATGGGCGTCACCACGTACGAAGACGTGCGGCGGGCTCAGGACGCGCGCCTGATCGTGCTCGATTCGGGCAAGGCCATCGACGAGATACCGCTCATGTTCCAGGAGCGGTACGGGTGCGGCTTTCTGCGCATCGCCTTGACGGGGCTCGGCAACCTTGTGCATTCGCTGCGTGCCATGGCGGCGTTCTTCGACGACGAAGGGCTGGCGGCGCGCACGGAGGCGGTGGTTGCCGAGGAGCTGGCGCGCATCGAGGTCGTGCGGGCCGCGGCCCGCACGACGTGGGAAGGCACTGTGGTGGGCGTGTTCGAGGACATCTTCCGCAGCGACGACTTCGCCGTGCTTTCCTGCGAGCTGGGCATGGACGTGATCATGATCGCCCAGGACTACGAAGCCGAAACGTACACGGAGGAAGGCTACCAGGTGCATGTCCCGGCACGTGTGTGGGACGCGCTGGGCGAAGCGGAGCGCGGGCGGCTGGGGCTCGCCTGCGCGGTCGAAGCGGCTTGCCTGCCGGGCTGCGCCTGTTGCCACAGCCCGGAGCGGGAGCTGACGTGGCGTCGGGCGACGCTTGACCGGCAACAGGTATCCCAGGTGCTGAAGGCGACGCGGCCTGCGCTGTGCTTCGCCGGCGTGGAGGAACGGTTCGGCCGCCAGGACGCCATCCTGCGCTGCGAGCGCTTTCTTTCCGACGAGCGCGGGACCGACTATGCGGGGTTCGACGGCCTGGCGCGCTTCGCGCGCGACTTGTCCCTCGCGCGCGACATGGCGCACTGGACGCTGGACGTTCCCGCGTGGGCGAAAGAGGGAGGCGCCTCATGAGTCTGTGCATCGATCCTTTGCATGGCTGTGCGCCATTGGGGGCGCTGTATGCCGCGTTCGGCGTGCACGGGGCGCTGCCGTTGAGCCATGGCGCGTCGGGTTGCTGCCGATTCCAGCGCATGGAGCTGTCCAAGCACTTCCAGAAGACCGTGCGCGTGCCTTCGTCGCTCTTGCGCGACCGGGCGGCCATGTTCGGCGGCGAGCCGGAGCTGCGCGAGGCGGTGGAGAACGTCTTCCGGCTGTACGGGCCCGAAGTGCTGGTGGTGTGCACGACCTGCCTTTCGGAGACCATCGGCGACGACGTGGAGGGCATCGTCCGCATGCTGGACGTGCCGGAGGCCGCGTCGGTCGTGTGGGCCTCCACGCCGGGCTATGCCGGGTCGCCTTTGAAAGGGTACGCGGCCACCGTGGCGGCGCTCGTCCGACAGCTGGCGAAGCCGGTCCCAGAGGCAGGAGAGCAAGGCGAGGACGGACGCCGGCTGTGCCTGCTTCCCGGCTGGATGAATCCGGTGGACGTCGATGCGGCGCACGGTTACGCGACGGCGTTCTTCGACCGGGTGGACGTGGTGCCGGACGTGCGCGGGGTGTTCGACGAGCGCACTCCCGACGATCCCCGGGACTACGTGGCCGGCGGCACGCCGCTTGCCACGTTGGAAGGCCTTGCGGGATGCGGGCAGGCAGTGGCCTTCGGATTCGAGGCCACGCATGCGGGGGCGCAGGCGCTGCGCGAGGTGGCAGAGCGCATCGCGTCTTCCGGCGGCTGCGACGTGCGCGAGGTCGGCCTGCCGGTGGGCATCGCGGCCACGGACGCCTTCGTACAGGAATTGGCCGGCCTTTCCGGTCGCAGGGCGCCGTCGTGGCTGGTACATGCTCGGACGCGGGCGGTCGACTGCCTCATGCAGGTGGCGGACCGCCTGTACGGCAAGCGCGCGCTGGTGGCCTGCGACGCCGATCTGGCCGTGGGGCTGGCCTCGTTTTTGGTGGACGCCGGCATGGTCCCTGCGTGCGTGGCGGTGGGCGACGTGGAGCCAGACTTCGAGCGGCGCTTGCACAGCGCTGTCCGGTTGCCCGAGGAAAGCGCGGTGCTCGTGGGGGTGGACCGGGCGGAAGTCGAAGAGCAGGTGGCACGCCATCCGGTGGACCTGGTGCTGGGGGACACGCGCAACAAGCGCCTGGCGGCTCGCTGCGGCGTTCCGCTGGTGCGCGTGGGATTTCCCGTGGTCGACCGCCCGCTGGCCTACACCGAGCCCGTGGCGGGCTACGAAGGCGCTCTCTCGCTGCTACGACGCGTCGCAAACGCGTTCTGCGAAGAGGAAGAGCATGGCGTGGACCCCGAAGACCTGACGATCTCCCGGTATTTTTGACGAGGGAAGGAACGAACATGAGCAGCGAACGACCCGGCAGGCGGCGTCCCCGGCAGATAGCCTTCTACGGCAAGGGCGGCATCGGAAAGTCCACGACGAGCCAGAACGTCGCCGCCGCCTTGGCCGACGAGGGCAAGAGGCTCCTGGTGGTGGGCTGCGACCCGAAGGTCGACTGCACGTCGCTCCTCACAGGAGAGCTGTTCCAGGAAACGGTGCTCGAGCATGTGCGCAGCCAGTCGCGCAACGCGGAGGTGGGGGCCACGTTGGAGGGCGTGGTGCGCACGGGGTACCACGGCATCTCCTGCGTGGAGTCGGGCGGGCCCGAACCGGGCGTCGGATGTGCCGGGAGGGGCATCATCTGCGCCATCGAGCTGCTGGAGAAGAAGGGCTATCTGGAGGACGACCTGGACTACGTCGTGTACGATGTGTTGGGAGACGTGGTGTGCGGCGGCTTCGCCATGCCCATCCGAGAGGGCAAGGCCGAAGAGATATACCTGGTGACCAGCGGAGAGATGATGTCGCTGTATGCGGCCAACAACATCGCGGCGGGCATCGTGAAGTTCGCCTCGTCCGGGCGCGCGCGGCTGGGCGGCGTCATCTGCAACTGCCGCAACGTTGCGGGAGAGGTGGGCCTGGTGGCCTCGTTCGCAGAGGAGATCGGCAGCCGGCTGGTCGGCGTGCTGCCGCGCGACAACGTGGTGCAGGAGAGCGAGCTGGACCAGCAGACGGTCATCGAGCATGCGCCCGGAAGCGCCCAGGCGCAAGCCTACCGCGCATTGGCGCGGGCCATCGAAGAAAACGACCGCTTTGCCGTGCCGCGCCCCCTGTCACGCCCTCGGCTGCGGGAGCTGGCCGTGCAGATGGTGCGCGCCCGATGAGGCGGACACGGCGGCCTTCGCTGCCGAAAGAGCCAGGCGCACGCGGTTCTCGCGGTTGAGCGCCGAGGCCTCGGGGTCGTAGTCGATGACGGTCACGGGCAGGCCGGGGTGGCGCTTTGCGATCATGTGCAGGGCGCCACGGGCCTGCACATGGCCTTTCAGGCAGCCGAAGCTCTGCAGGTAGATGACATGGTGCACGCCCTGCGCGGCGAAGCGGTCGAACTGCGCCAGGTAGCGCACGTCGTCGGTGTAGAGCAGCGAAGGGTCGGGCAGCACCACGTCGCAGCCTTGGCTTTCGATGAAGCGCACCACATGGTCGTTCATGAACGGGTCGAAGCACAGAAGCGCGTTGCCCACGATGCCTATGCGCGGCCGCGCGAGGGTGCGGGCAGCGTCCTGCGGGGGCGTGACGGCTGCAAGGGACGTGTCGGTTGGGGAGATGTCGGCTGCGAGGGACGTGCCGGCTGCGAGGGGCGCGTGAAGCGCATGCGCCGTCACTGTTGCGAGGGACGTTTCGGCTGCAAGGGACGTGTCGGTTGTGTCCTGCGAGGGCCAGGTCGTCGTCCAGTCGATGCGGGGTTCCCTCCCTGTGGCTTGCCGCACAATGGCGGGGAGCGCGTCCAACAGGCAGCGTTCGCAGACGGCCGGTATCTCGAGCGACGCGAGCGCGGGGTCTTCTTCCATGAGTCGGATGGCGCGTCCGGCCAGCGCCGACACGACGAAGCACGCGTCGTTCGGCACCGATTGCTGGGCCGTGTCCAGATCGACCTGCTCCACGCCGCCGAGCAACGGCCGAGGGCTTTGTTTGTCCGGCATGTCGTCCGAAGGCTGCGGGGCAGGAGCCGCGTCCGTCTCGAAAGCCGTTGCGGAAAGGATGGGCCTGGCGGGTGCGCCGCCCTCCGTCCTGATCGAGGCGTGGCCTGCGCGTTCCTGCGTCTGGAAGAACGGCTCCGCTTCCAAGGTTTCGGCCAGCGTGCGCAGACGGATGCGGATATGGGCCGTGTCGGCGATGTCGTCTATCTTGAGCGCGGTGAAGGGCCTGCCGGCCTCGTTCAGGAGGGTGCGGGCATGCGCCAGGCTGATGGCGTCGAAGCCGCAGCCGAACGATTGCAGGCACACAAGCTCCAACTGCGGGTTCTCTGCGACCATGCGCGCCAGACGCACGAGTCGCTTGCCCGGCTTCCAGGAAAGGGGGTCGCGCGGCGGCTCGGCACAGGGCTCGGCACAAGCTGCGGCGCAGGGCTCGGCGGCAAGGGCGTCTTCCAGGCCCAAAGGCGAAAGCACGGCGAAGCCGACGTCGACGAGCACGCGGTCGATGCCGTGGAGCAAGGCCGGGTCGGCGTGGTAGGGGCGGCCAGCCAGCACGGCAGCCCGTCTGCCCGCGTGCCGCGTCCAGGCAAGCGCCCGCTCGTTGGCGCGCCGCACGGCGTCCTCGAAGTCCCGTTGGGCGGCGAGTCCGTCGGCCAGCGCCTTGACGAGTTCGTCCTCGCTCACGGAAGGCACGTCGGCGCGCGTTGCCAGGCCGTTCAGGCAGGCGAGCAGCGCCGCACGGTCAAGGTCGCTGTCGCAGAGGCCGGACGGCTTCATGATGGAGAGCTCGGGAGATGCCAATTGGCAGGCGCCGTCGCGCAAAAGGGGCACGCTGTCGGCCAACGCAGACGCATACAGGCTGGTCACGGGACAGCGATTGCCGCGTGCGTACCGCGGCATGAACACGGCGGCCACGCCTTGGCGCGCGAGGTCGTGCAGGCGCATGTGGGCCAGCTTGGCGGGAAAGCACACGCTTTCGGAGGGGATGGTGCCGATGCCCTCGCGTGCCGCGCTGGACGCTTCCGCACGCCGGTCGTCAGCCACGCGGAGGGAGAATCCCAGCGTGGCGAACAGGGTGTGCCAGAACGGGCCCTGCTCGTAGGCGGCCAACACCCCGGGCAGGCCAATGCAGGCGCTGCCCCGCTGCCCGTCAGGCAAAACGTCGCCGAAACGCGCGAGCAGCTTTTGCTCGAGTGCGATCGCGTTCGGCGGGCGGCTCTCCGTCGGCTGCGCTGCCCGCGCGGGCGGCATGTTTGAGGCGGGGACGTCGTCGGATGCGCCAGCATGGGTGCCCGCAGGGGCGGGATCGGCGGCATCCTTTCCGGGGAGGCGCGCGGAGTCGGGGGAGGGGGCGGCGGCCTGCGCGCCAGTGCGCTCGCCTGCGGGGACGGCGTTCCGCGCGCCCGTGTAGGCGCCCATAGCGCCCGCGCCCACAGAACGGGTGCGGGCCTTCTCCTTCAGGGCGCGTTCGACGCACGCCTGTGCCCGGTCGCAACGGTTGCCGCTGATGAAGCGCCGCCCGGTGGCGAACTCCACGATGGAGAGCGCGCAGACGTTCTCGCAGCCGGTGCAGCGCATGGCCGTGCGCCGTGGGTCGAGCGCGGCCAGTTCCTGCGCGCCGACGAGCGAGCTTTTCGGAGCGCCCCCCTCTTTGCGCAGGGTGTTCGCCCGCAGGCGCGCCGTGAGCGCCGCGCCGATGGCTCCCATGAGGTGCGCCGTGTCGGGCCGCACGGCTTCGATGCCGCCCACCAGCTCGAACGCGCGCAGCACCGCGTCGGACATGAAGGCGCCGCCCTGCACCACCACATGGGGGCCCAGGGAGTCCAGCTGGCTCATGCCGATGATGCGGAACAGCGCGTTCTTCACCACGGAATAGGCGATGCCGGCCGCGATGTCCTGCGTTTCCACGCCGATCTTCTGCGCATGGCGCACGCGCGACGTCATGAACACGGTGCATTTCGTGCCCAGGTCCACCGGCTCCCTCGCCTCCAACGCCGCGGCGGCGAACCGATAGGGCGTGGAGCGCAGCGAGTGTGCGGTGCCTTCGATGAACGAGCCGCAGCCGCTCGAACACGCCTCGTTGAGCACGGCGTTCGCCACGCGTCCGTCGCGGACCCAGATGGCCTTCATGTCCTGGCCCCCGATGTCGAGGAGGAAGGTAAGGTCGGGCTGGAACTGCTGCGCCGCGCGCACGTGCGCGAGCGTTTCCACCACTCCGGAATCGATGCCTAGGCCTGCGCGCAGGAGGTCTTCGCCATAGCCGGTCACGGTGGCGTGCGCGATATGTGCGTAGGGCGTGCCGTTCGCGCTGCGCGGCAGGGCCACGAACAGGTCGGCCAGCATGTCGGCCGCCGTCTTGAGCGCGTCGCCGTCGGTGGCATGGTAGTCGGAATAGGCCAGCCGCCCCGCTTCGTCGAGCACGGCCAGCTTGACGGCCGTGGATCCGGCGTCAAGCCCCAGGTAGATTGGGCCTGTACAGTCGAACAGGCGCACGCGTTCCATGCGGGCGCCTTCGTGGCGCGTGCGGAACTCCCGCAGCTCGTCCTCGCTGGCGAACAGGGGAGGCAGCCTCACGAGGTCGTTTTCGGGATTCGTCGCCTGCCGCACGCGCTCTTCCAGCTCTGAGAGGGAATGCACGAACGCCCGGGAGGAATCGTGCGGATCGCGCGGCGTCCCGGCTTCCGGCGCTTCAACCTTTGCCGTCCCTGCTTCCGCCGTTCCTTCCGCACCTCGCATCCCGCGTGCCGCGCCGACCTCTGGCGTCCCGGCTTCCGGCCCTCCTTCCGCGTCCAGCGCCTCGCGCGGCTCCCCGGCTTCCGGCTCTCCTTCCGTACCTCGCGCCTTTTGCTTCGTCTCGGCTTCCTCGGCTGCCACCAAGGCGGCTCCCATCGCCGTGAACAGGTGCGCATCGGGGGGCTTGATGCCTTCCTTGTGGGAGATGCCCAAGGCGGTGCGGAACCGTTGCACCAGGTCGGGAATGTGTTCCAGCGGCCCGCCCAGGAACACGACCGTTCCCTTGATGGGACGTCCGCAGGCCAATCCTCCCAGCGTCTGCCGCACGACGGCTTCCAGCGCGCTGGCGGCCAGGTCGGACGTGCGCGCCCCGGCGTTGAGCAGCGGCCGCACGTCGGTTTGGGCGAACACGGCGCAGCGCGAGGCGATGGGGTAGATGCGGTTGGCTCCCAGGGCCAGCGAGCTCATGTTCTTGGAAGAGGTGCCCAGCATGAAGGCCATGGTGTCGATGAATCCGCCGGTGCCGCCGGCGCAGGTGGCGTTCATGCGCTGCTCCAGCCCACCCGTCAGGTAGACCACCTTCGCGTCTTCGCCGCCCAGCTCGATGATGGCGTCCGCCTCGGGGTAGGCGCACTGCACGGCGTGGGTGGTGGCGATCACCTCCTGCACGAACGGCAGGCCCAGAAGCTCCGCCACGCCGATGCCCGCCGACCCCGTGACGCCGACGGTCCCTTCCAGATCGCCGTGGCGCCAGGCCAGGTCGTGCAGCGCTTCGGCAAGCGTGGTCTTGATGTCAGAGCGATGGCGGCGATACAGGGAGTGCACCAAGGTGCCGTGCTCGTCGACGACCACGACCTTGATGGTCTTCGATCCTGCGTCAATGCCGATGCGATAGCCCATGAACCGTACCTCCCCGCATTCTTTTCGCCTCCATCATACCATTCGCGAGGGGAAGGCGGCGGCAGCCGGGGGATGCTGACGAGGCAAGGTGGCGGCAGCCGGGGAATGCGGACAAGGCAGGGTGGCGGCTGCCGCAGGAATGAACGCTGGCGGGAAAAGGTACGGGTGCTGGAGAGGTAACGGGAGAGTTCGGCAGCGTGACGCCTTGGCGACAGGAGGGTTTCTGCTGCTACCATGACAATTCCCGTGCGAGGAGCGTGTATGAAACCGTACTACGAAGGCTGGTATCTGAAGCAGCAGCAAGGCGACGACCTGCTGGCCGTCATCCCTGGCCGCGCGCAGGACCACGCCTTCGTCCAGGTGATCACTCCCCGCTATTCGGCTTACGTGCCCTTTCCGCTGAGCGAGTACCGCCTGGGCGCGTGCATGCAGGTCGGCGACAGCCTGTTTTCGCGCGACGGCATGGATCTGCAGGTGAGCACGCCCGAAGTCGAACTCGAAGGCCATCTGCGCTATGCCGACCTCACGCCGCTGCGGTCCGACATCATGGGTCCTTTCGCGTTTCTGCCCATGGAGACCAAGCATACGGTGTTCAGCATGCGCCACGAGGTGCAGGGGTTGGTCACGCTCAACGGGACGGTCCATCGGTTCGACGACGGGGTGGGCTACATGGAGGGCGACCACGGGCACAGCTTTCCGCAGGGATACACGTGGATCCAAAGCGTCGACCTTCCCTGTGACGCGTCGGTCATGCTGGCCGTGGCGACCATCCCCTTGGGGCCGCTGCATTTCATCGGCTGCATTGGCATCGTGGCGCTCGCGGGCCGCGAGTACCGCTTCGCCACCTATCGAGGGGTTCGCATCGTGCAGGCAGACAGGCAGGCGGTCGAAGTGCGCCAGGGCCCCCTGCGCCTGCGCGTCGAGGTGCCCGAAACCCGTGGCCACAAACTGCAGGCGCCGACGCAGGGCAGCATGCGGCGCCTCATCCATGAAAGCCCCGCCGTCCCCGCCCACTTCACGTTCGCTTGCAAGGGAAAGACGCTGCTGGACGCCGAAAGCCCCCACACCAGCTTCGAGTTCGTGGAGGCATGAGGCTTGGCGCTTGGCGCGCGTTTGCCGTCTACGTTGGGGGGGGGGGTGGCCCGTATTCAGCAGGGAGGGGGGTTCCGCTCCGGCTGTCGCGGGCACCATGCGCTCGCCGGCCTTGTGAGGAGGGTTTCCGTATCCGGCTGTGGCCGACGCCATGCGCTCGCCTTCCGTGTCCGGAGAAGGCCTCGCCCCCGGACTGCTCGTGGCCGGCGCTACGGCTTGCCTTCCCTGCTCGGAGAAGGCTCCCTCATGGCTCATTGGCGGGAGCGCTGGGGAATCCGGTGGCACGGCTGACCGTTGTGGTCGAAGAATGGCACGGCTGGCGCATATGAGCCTGCCAGAGGTGGTCGAAATACGGCAAGGCTGACCGCTATGGTCGAGATGTGGCACGGCTGACCGTTGTGGTCGAAGAATGCCACGGTTGACCTTTATGGTGCATTTTCGCCGAAGGGTCAACCGCTGAAAATCTTGCGATCTGGGGATACTGTTTCCGACTTGTTTGCTCTAGGCCCGTTTTCGCCCGAATCCGTGCCATAGCCGTCAACCTTGCCAAAATGGAGCCACAGCGGTCAGCCTTGCCAAGACGGAACCATAGCCGTCAGCCAGATTGAATCGATGGCGAGAAACAAAGCGCCACGTTGGTTGGATCGGGCCTTGGGTCTTCGCTCGTCCCAATTCCGAAGCGTATGACGAGCAGGGGTGCCGGCCGATCTGCTGGAAAGCATAATGATCGGCCTTGTTCCGGAACTCGCTTGCTCTTTTGCCGTCACGGGATCGCCTCGAGCCGTTTTAGCGCCAGCCACTCTCTTGAGGGCTTATGTCCGGAAAGCGTGCCTTGACCGCTAATCATCGCCACGATACGGGTTGCTTGGATGAAGGTCGTTCCGCCGAACCGCCATTCCCTACATCGTCGTTGCCGCGTCGTTCTCGTCCTGCAAGCTTGCTGTTCTCTCGCCTCAAACCTGCGCGCCATGCGATGCAAAAGGCCAGACGCATGGCCTGGCCTCGTGCGATTCCGTGGTGGTCGGTGAGGGATTTGAACCCCCGACCTTGTGCTTGTAAGGCACCTGCGCTCCCGCTGCGCCAACCGACCTTGCGTGCCAGACGGCCTTGCGTGCCAGACGGCCCGCCGCCGAAATGCCCCTTCGGCGTGGCTTGTGGCGGACACCCATTTTCCCACAGAACCCCACGCCGCGCAATGCGGGTTTTCAACGTGGAAGAGCAAAGTTTTCCACAGGCGGCTCGACGGGGTTGGAACGGGCCGAAAGCCGTGGGTGCGCGGCTTTCGGCCCGTTTCCCTCATGCGTTCGCTTTTGCCGGAGGATCAGCCTTGCCCACCGGACGGATCCGCTTCGCGTATCGGGCGGATTCCCGCCGGTGGCGCGCTTGCTCTCGCATGAGTGTTCTCGCAGTTGAAGCGGCCGCTTTGGTTCCTGCGGACAAGCTCGCGCCCGCTCATGCGAAAACGTCGGACGCAGCCGGCACCCTCCCCCTTTTTTCCCTGTGCCCGCGCGGCGACCTGTGGGCTTGGGCCGGCGCAGACGACAGGCGAGAGAAAAACCGCTTGAGGCGCGTTGAGAACGTGTCGGCTTCGTGCTGGGATCGTGCAAGATGCCTGCCTCGCTTTTGCAAGGTATCTGCGGGATTCGTGCTGGGATCCTGCCGGCTTTTTGTCGGAAACGAGGGGGTGTTTGGACGAATGCCCGCTTGGTCCGTGTCGCTTTTCTGACGTCGATCCGTCCCCATACGTGCCATCGATCTGCTGGATGGCGTCGTCACAATGAGCTTGTCCGCCGGTGGGCGTGTTTCGGACGGTGGGCGTCGGCCCATCGAGCGGGTGCGGTCCAATCGATGGGTCGTCAGCCTGTAGATGGGCGCGGCCCGACCGACGGACGTCGTCCGGTCGATAGGCATGCTCCGACCGATAGGCGTCGCCCGGCCGATAGGCGTCGTCCGGTCGATCGATGGTTCTTCGAATCACAAGTCGTGGAAGGCGGAAGCGGGTATGAGGCGAAAGAAAACGATGGCGATAGGGATTGCGAGCGGCCTGCTGTGCGCCGCCTGCGTTCTTCTGTACCTGCAGGACGTGAACGGCCGCGCCGAGGCCGCGCGGACCGAGGCGCTTGCCCGGTACGGGGGCGAACAGCTGGAGGTATGCGTGGCGAAGCGCGACATAGCCGCAGGCGAAAGCGTGGATGCTGCTGCAATAGACACGAAGCTGTGGGTGGCGGACCTGCTGCCTGAAGATGCCGTGCGCTCCGTCTCCGACGTGGTGGGCAGGAAGGCGACTTCCTCCATCCTGGCGGGCGAGGTGATCTCGTCGAAGCGTTTCGAAGAGACGACGGCCTCGCTCGACGTGCCCGACGGGTTCTCGGCCGTGAGCGTGCCGGCGCGCGACGTGCAGGCCGTCGGCGGTGCGGTTGCGCCCGGCATGAGCGTAGACGTCTACGCCACGGGAGCGACCTCCACCGACGTGATCGTCAGGGAAGCGCTCGTTGTGTCCACGAGCGCCAGCGGGGCGGACGCGCAAGGCGATGGGTCGGTGAAGTGGCTGACGTTGGCGGTGTCGCCCGACCGCGTTCAGGAACTGGTCGCTGCCGCCCAATCGTCCGAGCTGTATTTCGTGCTGCCGGGCGAGGGCGGAGACGCCGCGAAGGCGGAAGGAGACGAGCGATGATGTCCCGCATCGTGCTGTGTGCCGATTCCGAAACCATGCGCCAGCCGGCCCTGTTGGGGCTGTCGGGTGAGAATCTGGCTGCGCAAGACTGGCTTGCCCTGTTCACGTCGGCCGAGGAAGCGCGAGGGTTTCTGCGCAACGATGACGCGATAGACGAGGTGTGGGTGGCTTCGAGCGACGACGTCGATCCCATCAACCTCGCCGCTGCCGTGAAGCGCGACCGGCGCGAGCGCGGGGTGTACCTGCTAGCGTTCCAGGGCACCGGTTCGCTTTGGAGCCGGGCCAGCGCGGCGGGCATCGACGCCACGTTATCCCATCAGGCCTTCGTGCAACGTTATACGCAGGAGAAGCGTCGTCGCGGCGTGCGGGCGACCACCATGACGGCCCCCTTGCGGGTGTCGTCGCCCGCTAAAGGAGCGCCGGCGCCCGAAAACTGCGCGTCGCCTGCCTCCCTGTTCCCATCGCCTGCGAAAAGCACGCCGCCCGCCCCGATACGCCCAGCATCCCCAGACGGCACCGCCTCGCGACTGCTGCATGCTGCGATATCCAAGTCGCCGGCCGAAAAGAACGCGTCGGCAAATCTACTGGTGCCCGCTCAAGGCTCCCTTTCGGTGCCGGTGCGAACGGCGCCTGAAAAGAGCGCTCCCTCGTCTGAGGCTCTCACGGGTCGGGCGGGGGGAAACGGGAATGCCTATGCCTTCAAAGCCATGCCGAATGCCGCCGCCGAACAGCGCTTCGAAGGCGAGAGAAGCGTCATGACGGCGACTTCCGCCTCGGCGCGGCAGGCTTTCCTGCTGCCGGTGGTCAGCGGCAGCGGAGGTGCGGGCAAGAGCACGGTGGCCGTGCTCGCCGCCGTGATCGCGCGCAAACTGGGCTACGAGACCTTGCTGCTCGACTTCGATCTGCAGTTCGGCGATATGCGCGAGATGCTGGGCGTCTCCGATGCTTTGGCCGTCGACGAGGGCTTGGCCGCTCCTGCCCGGCTGGGGCATCTGGTGGGCGAAGGAGGGAAGCCCGCGCTGTTGGCCGCGCCGCGGCGCTTGGAGGCCTACGAGGCCATCGCGGCCGAGGGGCCGGCGCTGCTCGACTGCCTGATGCCGCGGTTCGACGTGATCGTGGCCAACACGGGAGCCGCCTGGCGCGAAGAACATGCGCTGTTGCTCGAGCGCAGTTCCAAGGCGCTGTTCCTGGTGGACCAACGCGCCTCTTCGCTGCGGGCTTGCAAGCACGCCTTCGAGCTCTGCGCCCGGTGCGGCATTGCCACCAGCCCTTTCGTTTTCGTTGCGAATCGCTGCATGAAGGGCGCGCCCTTGTCGTCCATCGACGTGTCGTGCGCCATGCAAGGCGCCCATGCCGTCGAGTTGCGCGAGGGGGGCCGCGACGTCGAAGAGCTGCTTTCGGCAGGCATGCCGCTTGACCTGGTGGCCGACCGCAACGACCTGTGCACCAGCCTGGAACAAGTGCTCGCCGATCTGCTTCCCGGACCGCCGACGGCGGACGAAGGGCTCATGGGCACCGTTGCGGAAGCGTCGCGCGGCCTGTTCCGGAAGAGGCGCGTTCGACGGAAAAGGGGTGTGGCATGACGCTGCTCGAACGCGTTCGGGCGGCGGGAAACGGCGTCGGCACCACGGTCGTCCGCGATCACGACACGCTGCTCGGACAACTGAAGCGGCAGGTGGAGAAGACGGTGTCGGCCGACGTCATCGCCTCCATCATGGCAGAGAATCCCGAACGGGCGCGCAACGAGGTTCGAAGCGCATGCAAGCAGGCGTTCGAGCGGGAGGCCTGGGCCATGGTGCCGCCCGAGGCGCGCACGAGGCTGGCGGAGGAATTGGTGGACAGCGTGTTCGGCTTGGGACCGCTGGAAGGGTTGCTCGCCGACGAATCGGTGACGGAGGTGATGGTCAACGGATCGAGGAGCATCTTCTACGAACGCGGCGGCGTGTTGCACGAAAGCGACCTCTCCTTTGCCGACGACGACCAGGTGCGGGCGCTCATCGACCGCATCATCAGCCCCTTGGGGAGACGCATCGACGAGGCGTCTCCTATGGTGAGCGCCCGTTTGCCGCAAGGGCATCGTGTCCATGCCATCATTCCGCCGCTCTCGCTCGACGGTCCCGTGCTCACCATCCGCACCTTCACATCGCGCGTCTTGACGCTTGACGACATGATGGCGGGCGGGTCATTGGATGCGACGACGAAGCAGTTTTTGATGTGGGCGGTTGTCGCGCGCAAGAACGTGGCCGTGTCCGGAGGGACGGGCAGCGGCAAGACTACCTTGTTAAACGCGCTCTCGTGCCATGTGCCGCATACCGAGCGCATCATCACCATCGAGGACTCGGCGGAGCTGCGCTTTCTGGACCACCCTCACGTGGTTCGCCTCGAAGCAAGGGCGCGCAATGCCGAAGGCACCGGGGAAGTGACGATCCGCGACCTGGTGATCAACGCTCTTCGCATGCGGCCCGACCGCATCATCGTAGGAGAGTGCCGTGGCGGCGAGGCGCTCGACATGCTGCAGGCCATGAACACGGGGCATGACGGCTCGCTCACGACCTTGCATGCGAACTCGCCCGCCGAGGCGGTTGGTCGGCTGGTGACTATGGTCCGCTTTGCGGCCGATTTGCCGGTGGACGTCATCGAGGCGCACATAGCAAGCGCCCTAGACCTGATCGTGCAGACGGCGCGGTCGACCGACGGGTCGCGCTTCGTCGCAGAGATCGCAGCGGTCTCCTTCGACCGGAAGCGCCGCGAATGCGTCACGCGCACGCTGTTCAAGCGGGAGCCGCACGAGCGGCGCGGAGCATGGTCGTGCGCACCCGCGTGGCTCGACGGCCTCCCGAAAGCGGGCCTCGCGACGGAAGGGCAGGTGATCGCATGGAAGCAGGCTTCGTGTTGTGCTGCCTGAGCGGTGCGTCGGCCTTTCTTGCAGGAAGCGCTGCCGGCGCGGCCTTCGCGGGCGAGGTGCGCAAAGGCCGCATGCGCGGCGGGGTGCGGACGGACGCAGGGGCGCCGCCCGACGGGCCGTGGGCCCGCCGCGTGCGCAACGGATGGGCGCCCTTGCTGCCACTTGCCGCGTGGCTGCTGAAAAGGGGCCGCGTGCGCGAGTTCGTGCAGGAGGCGGCATGGCTGGCGGCCGAAAGGGGGCACCTGACCACGCCCGAGGCGCTGGTTTCCCTCTGCCTGCCCGCCTTGGCGGCGCTGGCGGCCGTGGCGGGGCTGGTGGCTGGCTCCGTGGTCGCGGCGTTTGCCGTTGCCGCATGCGCGGTCGCCCTTGCGGTGGTCGTCGTCAGGTCGGCGCAGGACAAACGCCGCAGCGCTGTGCGCGAGGCGGTGCCCGACGCCTTGCGGGCCATGGGCGTGTGCTTCCAGGCAGGCCTTTCGCTGCTCCAGACGTTCCAGCAGGTGGCGAAAGAGACGGACGGCCCGCTTCGAACGCTGTTTGCGCGAGGGTCGCACCTGCTGGAAACCGGCCGCACCTCGTCGGAGGCGCTCGACGTGTTCCGCAGCGGCGCCCAGGTGCCCGAACTCGCATTCGTGGCCGTGGCGCTGGACGTGCAGCATCAGACGGGCGGCAGCATAAGCCAGGTGTTGGATGCGGCGCGGGATACGGTTGAAAGCGAGTTGGAACTGGAACGGTCGCTTCATGTGCAGACGGCCCAGGCCAGGCTGTCCGCCCGCATCGTAAGCGTCATGCCGTTCGTTCTGGTGGCATTGTTCTCGCTGGTGAGCGAGGGGTTTTTGGAACCGTTCTTCAACAGTGCCGCTGGCGTGGCGTTATTGCTGGTGGCGTTGTCCATGCAGGCGGCCGGAGTGCTGGCGGTGCGCCGCATGCTCAGGGTGGAGGTGGACCGATGACGGGATTCGCCGGTGTGGCCTGGTCGGTTCCCTTGGCCACCGCCGCCGCGTTCGTGGCCGCCTCGTTCGTCGCATGCGCCTTGGTGCAACGGCAGGCGCGTGCCGCATCCCTGCACCGTTTCGCGGCGGGCGCGTTGGATGGCGAGGCGAATGCCGGGCGCAGGCTGGACGACCGGCTGCTTGCGGCGGCCGAGACCGCGAGCAGGAGGCTTGCTCTTGGCGCCGCTACACCTCGGGCACGTGCGAGCGCGCGGACGGCGCGCTGGTGCGCCGAGCATGTGAAGCGGGCCGGCCTTGCCGGGAGGGTAACCGACGCGGGTTTTTGCGAGACGCGCAGGCGTGCTTCCTGCGTCGCCGCAGCCTGCGGCGCGGTTCTCGGCGTGCCGTTTTCGACCGAACTGGCCGTGGCGTTCGGCGTCGCCGGCGCGGCGGCTGGGCGGGCCTCGCTTGGCTGGGCAGTGCGCCAGCGCGAACGGCAGCGGGCGGACGAACTGGAACGGCATCTTTCCGAAATGCTCGAAGTGGTTGCCCTGGGACTACGCAGCGGCCTGTCGTTCGACCGCAGCCTGCAGCTGTACGCCGAGCATTTCGACACGCTGCTTTCCCGTTCATGTGCATCGACGCAGCGGCAATGGTCGTTGGGACTGGTGACGCGAGAGCAGGCGCTGCGGGACCTTGCGGCGACGTTCGATTCGCCTCTGTTCGCGCGCGTCGTGGAAAACGTCGTGCGGTCGTTGCGGTTCGGGTCGTCGCTGGCCGAAAGCCTCGAGGCTGCGGCGGCCGAGGCGCGGACGCAGTTCCGTTCACGCAAACAGGAGCAGGTGGCGAAGGCCTCGGTGAAGATGATGGTGCCGACCGGCGCCCTCATGTTGCCAGCCATGTTGTTGCTCGTGCTGGGGCCGGTGTTGCTCGAGCTGATGGAGGGATTCTGATGTGCCGGGAGGGGAGACGAAGGGGCCTAGACGGGAAAAGCGAGCGGCGTCCGAGAGAAAGGAGATCGGCTGATGGGAAGGAAAACGCACATTGCAACGGCGATCGATCATGCGAGGAAAGGGACGAGGGAGGCTTCGCTGCATGCCTGGTGCTGCATCAAGGCACGGCTTTCCTGCGCAAAGGGACAGGGCACCACGGAATACGCCATCCTCGTGGGGGTTTTGGTCGTCATTGCCATCATCGCCATCACGCTGTTCCGGCCGAAAATCCAGGAACTGTGGGACGCCATAGCCGAAGGCATCAACAATCTGTGACGGGGCTTCTTCGGCCGAGGCGCGGGCAGTGGGCCAAGGAAGACGTCCGTGGACAGGGAACGCTCGAATACGTCTTCGTGATGGCCGGCCTCCTGAGCATCGTCGTGGCGCTTGGCGTTCTTTGGCGCGTGCTCGGGGGCGGCGTGTTCGTCGAGCATGCGCTCATGGCGGCGTCGCATCATGTGCAGGCGGTGGCACCGGGAGCGGTGGCCGACGTGTTCGTGTTCTGACGCGTGGCAAGGGAGGGACCTGCAACATGCATGCGAAGGAAGGGCCGGCGGCGTTGAAGCGCCTGGCGGACGAGAGGGGCCAGAGCACGGTGGAGGCGGCATTCCTGCTTCCGGTCGTGTTCGTGCTTGTCCTCTTGCTGGTGCAGCCGGGCATCCTGCTGTACGACCGCATCGTCATGGAGGGCGCCGCGGCCGACGCGTGCCGGCTGTTGGCGACCAAGACCGATGCTCAGGAGGGGGTGGACGCGCAATGCGAGGCGTACGTGCGCCGTCGGTTGGGTGCCGTTCCCCAGCAGGAATGCTTTCACGTGCACGAAGGTTCGTGCACGTGGGAAATCCGCCTCGAAGGCGACGAGCGGTCGCAGCGGGTTCGGGTGTCCATCGCCACCGAGGCGAAGCCCCTGCCGCTGTTCGACATGGGAGCGAGCCTGCTCGGCATCGTGAATGGGCATGGCAATTTCGTCGTGGAGGTCTCGGTCTCCCAACAGGTGCAGCCGACCTGGGTCGAACGTTCGGCGGCTGGCCGCGATCCGGCGGCGTGGATAGGGGCGTGGCTTGATGAAGCGTGACGTGCTATTCGAGAAGGACGGTTTTTCGACGTTGGGCATGGTGGTGGCTTTGCTGGTCACACTCTCGCTCCTGTTCTCTGCTGCGAGGGTGTACCGGGCGAGCTCGGCTTCGGCCGACATCCAGAACGTTGCCGACGCCGCGGCGCTTGCGGCCGAAAACGAGGTCGCAGAATTCATGATCGTCGTGCGCGTGTGCGACGCGGTGGTGCTCTCCCTTTCGCTGACCGGCCTGGCGTCATACGGGCTTGGCATCGTGGCGTTATGCGTGCCTGGCGCGGCAGGAGTGGGGGAGAAGCTCATAGAGATGGGCGGCAAGGTGATGGACGCGCGCGACGCGTTCGCCGACAAGGCTGCGAACGGGTTGAACCAGCTGCAGAAGGCACTGCCCTTCTTGGCGGCGGCGAACGCCGCTACGGTGGCGTCGTCCAACAACGGGTCCTCTCTGGGTGCGGAGTACCTTGCGCTGGCCGTGCTGGTGCCGACGGAAGGGGAAAAGATCGGGATCGATTCCGTCGAAGAGGCGGATAAGCTGGAGAAAGCGGTGGACGAACAGGCCGACGACCTAGAGCGCGCCGCAAAGGAGGCCGAGGAGGCGGCGCAGGAGGCGAACGAAGCGAAAATGCGCGCTTTCTCCCGGGATTGCGGCGACGACCCGTCGTACTGCATGTACGAGCGGGCCCGGACGCTTTCCTCCATCGAGGCTGCGGACAATCCGCTCTACCGAAGCGTGGATGCCTGGTCCTTTTCCGTCCCTTTGAAGCGGGCGCAGGCCTATTATGCCTCGCGGCTGGCCGAAGAGGCGCCTGAAGGAGCGTCGGTGGAAGAGCGGGCCCGCTCGGCGCTGCGCGAGAGGTTCTACCGGTTCGCCTCGAGCGAGGTGGGCCGGGGCTACGTGCACGAGACCGAAGGATCGTTCGATGCCTTCTTCCCCCAGCTGCCCAAGAACACGGACGAGATGCGCTTGACCACGCTCTACACCGAAACGGCCTATCCGGTCACGATGGATTCTTCCGGTTCGCCGGTCATGCACGCATGGGCCGGATGCCCACAAGCGGGCGGAGCGACTGCGAGGGGGTCGATCGCGCAGATGGAAGCCGGGGGGTATGCCATGTGCCCGGCCTGCGGGTTCACTGCTGCGAGCATGGGCAAGGTGGCGGCCGCATCCACCTCCATCGAAAACGGTTTCGAATACCATTACGTCGCGGTCGCCCAGGCGGCCGAAGACTACCAGAAAGCCCGGGCGCGTCTTGACCCTCGAACGGCTGCCGTGAAGAATCAGGCACAAGGGCTGCTCGATCTGTGCAAGCAGGCGCTGGAACAGGTCGGCGGGCAACGCATCGATGCTGCGCCTCCTGGCAGGCTCGGCGTCGTCGTCATGGTGGCGAACATGAGGGCTGCCGCCGCCTCGACGGGATTCGAGAGCTCGTTCGTGCAGGAAGGCGGCATGCTGGGCATGCGTGCCGCCGTCTCCGCAGCGACGCTGGTTCCTGATTCCGCGGACGAAGGGCGATCCGTTCTCGCGTCGCTGCTCGACGGCTTTGCCGAAGACGGGGGATCGGCGGTTGGAGCAGCGCGCATGGTGTTGGACTGCTGGTCCTCCCTCTTGCGTGCCTATGCCGAGGGGCAGCAGGCTGTCGAAACAGGCGTGGCGCAGGCGCTCGACGGCCTGCCGCTTGCCAGCGCTAGCGGTCTCGGCACCTGGGCGGCCGACGCGTTGGGTTCGTGCGTCGGTGCCTTGGGGCTCCAGCCGGCAAAGCTCGATGCGCTCAAGCCCGTGGTCGTAAACACCCAGCATGTGGCTGCTGCCGACGAAGGCGCGTTCGCCGTCCGCTTCCTGGCCGTGAAGAGGCAGGCGCTTGCCTTCCCCAGCACGACAACCGACCTGTTCTCGTCGGTGGTGGACAGCGTAGAAGACGCCGTGCTCGAAGAGCTTGCGGACAGCAACGGGACCATAGAGCTGGCGGTTATCGAGTTTCCCGTCGGAGGTGTTTCCGTGCCCATCACCATCACCTTGCCACCTGCGGTCGTGGAGGCGGCAGGCGGGCTTGTCGACAATCTGGCCGACGCCCTTCGCTCCGTCTGCGGAGAGGTCACGGGGGTGAGGGCATGGGAGTGAAGAAGCGCGCGCGGAAGGCTTGGGCCAACCAGGCGGGGCAGATGACCGTGGAACTCGCAGTGGCCTTTCCCGTGGTCGTGGCCGTAGCGGTCATCGCTATGAACGCCCTGCTGTTCTTGTCGGAATGCGCAGCGTTCGACCGCGTGGCGCGCGACGCAGTGCGTGTCCATGCGACGTCTCCCGCCTACGGCCAAGGGCTCGAGCAGAGCCGTGCCCAGGTACAGGCGGCCATCGAGGAGGAGCAGGACCGGCCGTATCTTCAGGCCAGCGTCGCCGTTGCGGACGGAGGGGCGGGACGGGTGACTTTCACGGCGACGCTGGAATTCTATCCCACCTTGTTCGGGCTGGGTCTGAAATCGCACGTATTCGGCGTGGCGTTGCCGCATTTGGAACACGCGGCGTCGTTCACCGTGGATGTGTACAAACCGGGGGTTCTGATGTGAAAGGGAAAGAGGCCGGGGCGCGCCCTGTCAGAGGGCTCCGCACAAGAAGGACGGCGCCGCAGGCAAGTCGCGCGCTGCGCGCCTGCGTGGCGGTATGCCTGCTCTGTCTCGGCGCGTATGCTTTCGACGGAGTGGGGAAGGCGGTGCTTGCGGGCATGAGCGTGATGCGAACGGTCGAACACGTGCAGACCGGAGGTCCTTCGGAACCTTCGTCTCTTGTCGGAGGCGATGCGGGTGTGCTCGGCTTAGGGCTGGCCACGGAAAGCGAAGAGGCCCCTCCATGGTTTGCCGACGAGCTGTTCGCTCTCGATGAATACAGCAACGTGGCGGTTGCGGCGGGCGGCACGGTCGTGGGATTCGAGGCGGACGGTGCCGCCACCCATGCGTATGCGCACATTGCCGAAAAGATGAGGGAGCGGGGATGGACGGAGGTAGGCAGCGGCCTGGCGGGGAACGGCGCCTTCGTCAAGGACGGCGGAAGCTGCAGCTGGGCGTGGGTGTCGTGCACCGACGTGTCGGGCACGACGAGCGTCGTCGTGCAATGCGTCCATGATAGCGGTCAGACGGAGTAGGCCCGCGTGCCGGAGGGTCACGGCAACGACGCCGAAAGACGACGCCGAAGGCCGCATCGGACGCGAATGCAAGATACTCCGATGATCTCCGTGGCAGGGAAACGTGCTGTTTGTGCGGGTCGCGGGTGCGCCGCGCCGGTTTTCGGCCCTGGCGTACGACTGCCGTGCGCCAGCGGGAATAAGCGGAAAGGAAGTGGGACGTTGGAAGAACAGGAAATCTTGTCGGCGCTCGTGCTGGCCACGAGCGCAGCGCATCGGGCTCGCGGGCTGTTATGCGCGGACCCGAACGGGGACGCGATGCTGCTCGTGCCCTGTCACGACATCCATACCGTGGGCATGGGCCATCGGCTGGACGTGGCTTTCGTCGACCGTGCGGGACAGGTCATCGAGGCCCATCGTGCGGTCGGCCCCTTGCGACGTCTGCGCAACGCACGCGCGGAGGCGGTCGTCGAACGGTTCGCAAGCTGCGAGCCGTGGTTTCGGCCGGGCGACCGCATCGGCTTGGCCTGTATGTCTGCTGCAATAAGCGAAGAACATCACGAGGAAGGCCGCCCTAAGGCGGCGGATCGGAGACCATCATGAAGACTTGTCCGGTATGCAAGGCGCGCCTGTTCGAAGACATGGACACCTGTTACGGTTGCATGCATCGGTTCGACGAGGACGAACCGATGCATGAAGAGATCGAAAAGCCGAAGTCCCCGGTTCGCCCGCGTTTTGACGAGAAGGAGCGGGCGGCCCTCCAAGCCCTAGACGCGCAAAAGGTTTCTGCCTGCGAAGGGGCTGCATCGGAAAGCCAGCTGCTAGACGGGGCCCTGTCAAACGGCGCGATGCCGGATCGCGATGCGCTGTCTGGCGCGATGTCGGCAGGGGCCGCGCCAGACAGCGCGCCGTCCCCGAAGCCTTCGGTCGGCGTCGTGCCGGGCTTGCCCTCGGGCTGGACGGTTCGGCTCGAGCTGACGGATCGCACGGGTGCGGAACGCGTTCCGCTTGCCTGCGTGCTCACCGTCGACCTGGCTCCCGGGCTTCTCTCCTGTCCCATGCCGGCCGGCCAGCCTTGTCCTGCCGCCTGCAGGGAGCAAGGATGATCCACCCAGCGCCGGCCGAACCGGCGCCGGACCGCCCGCCGCGCACCGGCCGGAGCCGTCTCGCATGTCGCGCGCACGTACACCGGCCCGCCCAGCGCTGGGCGGGCGCTGCCGCTCAGGAGCGGCTGGCGGCGGCGTTGCCGCCAGCTTCGGCGCTCTGCACGCGCACGCGTCCTATCACCAGGGCGATCGCGAAGATGGCGGCCGTGAACAGCAGCAGCACGCCCATGTCGCCCAGGATCGGCCCGAGCGCTTCGGGCGTGGGCGCCTCCAGCTCGACCGCTTTCTGCAGCGCGCTCGTGTACCAATAGGCAGGCGAGAAATGCGCGACGGTCTGCACGGCCGGATCCAGCAGGTCGAACGAGATCCACACGCCGCCCAGAAACGACACCACCATGCCCGCGATGTTGCCGATGGCATTGCTGGCGAACTCGCTCACGCCCAGCTGTCCCAAAAGGAAGCCGATCGAAAGCGGCACGGTGGCGAACGCGAACGTCAGCACCAACATGAGCGCCAGCGCGAATCCTCCGATCTGCGCCACGGACTCGGAGAACACGACCAGGCCCAGCCCGACGGCCCACAACCACACGGCCGCCATCACCAGCAGCGCCGCGGCCGCTACCTGGAGGTTGTATGTGAGCGACGGCACCGGCGACACCAGGTTCCGCCGGTGCAGGTCGGTTCGGTTGATCGTGCCCATCAGCAGTCCGACGCACACGATGATGGAAGCGAACAGCGTGTACGTCCCCCAATCCAAATAGAACACGAAGCGCTGCGCCTCGCTGGACCCGCCGCCCAGCTGCACGGTCCCCACCGAGGCGGACGAAGCCATCGTCTCGCCTGCATGCGCCGCGACGTCGGCCTGCGAGGCGTCGGGCAGCAGCCCCGCGTAGGCCCGGGCAACGCCCAAATACTCGTTGACCTCCTGGTCCATGAGGTTGCCCTCGAGGGAATAGTAGCTGTACACGGTTTCGAGCTCGGGCACATCCCCTCCCGTGGCCGCCGCGTCCATCAGCGCCTGCCCGAAGCCTTCCGGGACGATGACCACGTAGCCGCTCTGCCCCTTGGCCACGGCATCCTGGAGCGCGATAGGAGTGTCCTCCAAGGGCACTTCCTCGCCGCGTTCTCCCAAGAAGGCGGCGAGTCCCTGGGAAAGGTCGCTGCCGTCACGGTCGATGACGGAAAAGCGCGTCCGATGCCCCACGAACTCGGCGTCTTCGGCTTCGCCGAACGGGAGGCTGCTTGCCATGAGCACGCCCATGAAGCTGAGGAACACGGCGTACACGAGCAGGTAAAGGGGGTGACGGAGCACCACCCGAAGGGCTGCCTTAAAGACTTGCATAGCGTTGCCTCCTGATGAAAAGGAACGACACGGCGAACAGCACGGCCGTCATGGCCAGCAGCACTAGGACGTATTCGATCGTGCGCTGATAGGTGTCGTAATACATGATGCTGTAGAACGCCTGCGATATCTGCACGGCCGGATTGACGAACTGCAAAGCCGGCATGGTCGCGTTCATCGCATCGGCAAGCTTCATGACGGGCGAGCCGTACAGCCCGGCGAACAACGAGGCGAAACACACGATGGCGCTGAGCAGGCCGCCTTTCACGCCCTCGTTCAGCTTTGCGACCGATCCCAGCAGCGTGCCGACCGCAGTGGCCAGAAGCGAGGAAGCTGCCAGCACCCCAATGCACGCCGCGTCGCGCCCGCCGAAATCGACTCCCGCCACCAGACGGATGAAGGCGTACGCCACCGCCAGACAGGCGAACGCGAGCAGCCAGCTCGCGCCCAACGTGGCCGCCAGCGTCTTTCCTCGGCTCACGGCTCCCAGCGCACGACGCGCGCCGAGCGCGCTCAGGTTCGGCTGCGTTCGGCAGATGGCCACCATGCCTACCTGCCCTCCGAACAGGGCCGCCATGGCCAGCAGGGCGAAGTAGAAGCGCACGGACTCTTTGGGCGGATTCTGCGTGACGTCGATCTTTTCCGTGAGGTCGGGCATCTCGAGCAGCTTTTCGACGGCCTGCGCGTTGGCAAGCGCCGCTGGATTCTCGCGTGCGACGTCTTCGATGAGGGCGGAGCTGCGCAGGTAGTTGTCGACGATCACTTTCAAGATGGACTGGTTCGCGCTGTCGACCGAATCGGGCGTCGCCCCGCCGCGCACATGCACGCTCGGCTCGCCGTCGTCACTCACCATCAGGTAGCCGACCACGCCCTCGTTTGCCCCGCCGGTGGCCGTCGAACTGCCGGTGGCCGTGTCGCGCATAAGTCCGACGGCCTCGTCTTCGCTGGCGACGCGCACGACGTCGAGCATCTGGTCGTCGCCTGGTTGGGACAGCGCATCGATCATCTCGGCGAATCCCGGTGCCTCTTCGTAACTCGCATTGGCCACCACGGCCGTGCGCACCGGCTCGAACTGCCCCGCGTCGTCCAAGTGAGAGAACATGAACACGAATAGCGTCGACAGGATGAGCGGGAACGCGAGCGACCAGATGAAGATGGCCTTGTCCCGCACGAGCATGACGAGCGTCCCTTTGAACACGTTGAGCATGTGGTCCCCCTTTCCCTGGCTAGTCGCGGAGTTCCGTTCCGGTGATCTCCAGGAACACGTCGTTCAGCGTGGGAGGCTCGGCATAGACGCGCCCGAACGTGGCGCCGTCGGCCTGAAGCACGGCCAGCACGTCGCTCACGTTGTGCGTGCCGTTGGCGCAAGCCGCCTCCAGCGTGCCGTCGCGATACAGCACGCGCTGCACGTGCGGCAGCGCCTCCAGCCGCGCAAGCGTGGTTTCGGCCAGTTCGGCGACTTCCACCTGGATCTTCTCGCCCGTGCCGATCATGGCTTTCAGCTCGGCATTCGTGCCGGTCGCCAGGGCGCGCCCGTGATCCATGATCATGATGCGTGTGCAGATCTCCTCCACTTCCTCCATGTAATGGCTGGTGTACACCACGGTGGAGCCGGCGCGGTTCATCTGCTCGATGCCTTCGAGGATGGCGTTCCTGCTCTGGGGGTCCACGGCCACGGTGGGCTCGTCGAAGAACACGAGTTCGGGCTTGTGCGCAATGCCGCAGGCGATGTTGAGGCGGCGCAGAAGGCCACCGGACAGTTTGCGCGGGCGGAACTTCACGTAGTCTTCCAGCCCCACGAACGCCACGGCTTCGTCCACCAGTTCGCGCCGCCGCAGGCGGTCGCTCACGTACAGCGCGCAGAAATAGTCGATGTTCTCGCGCACCGTCAGTTCTTCGAACACCGCCACGTTCTGTGGCACCACGCCGATGCGGCGCTTGAGGTCGTAACGGGAAGGCTTCATGGGCTCGCCGAACAGCCGGATGGTCCCTTTGTCGTAGGTGAGCAGCTGCAGGATGCAGTTGATGGCCGTCGTTTTGCCCGAACCGTTTGGTCCTAAAAGGCCGAATATCTCGCCCTGCTCGATGTGCAGATCGAAGTGGTCGAGCGCAACCACTTCGTTGTAGCGTTTGACCAGGTTGTTTACGGCTACCAAATCCATGTTTCCTCCGTTTCGCGGCAACGTGCCCTGCCCGGCTCGTCGCGTCTTCCTCGGCCATGGTGGCCTCGGCACCCTCATGAAGCCTATGATGCCCCATGTCCAGAGACTGCGGAAGTGAGCGCCGTCACCAGACGGAGGTCGTGACATTTGTCACGAAGGCCCTGCGCTTCGTCATCGGCCGGCACGCCCGCGCACTCGGGGTGTGCCTGCAACGGCTATAATGCTGGCAATGGACCGCATCGTCGATGAAATCATCCTGGGCACCTTTGGTGCGCTGCTTCTGCTGTTCGCTCCCATAACGGGGGAAACGGTGGTCGCCCTCCTGTGCGCCGTGGTCGTCGTCTGCTGCTTCGATCTGTGCGCCCGTCCTGCGGCGCGTCTGGCCGTGGCGGCGTATATGGCCGCAGCCCTGGTGATGCCCAGCTTCCTGCTGTTCCTTCCCTTGGTGGCGTACGTCTTGCTGGACGAGGGCCACGCGATCGTGCGGTTTTCTTGGATCGTGCCGCTTGCGTTCTCGTTGCGCTTCGGCGACTGTTTCCTGACGGCGGCCGTGACCCTGTTATGCGCAGCCGCCGCCGTCATGGCGTGGCGCACCTCTCGCATGGCTTGCGAACGGGCGCGCTATCGGCGGCTACGCGACGACCAACAGGAGGCGTCGCTCGCCTTGGCGCAGAAGAACCGCGACCTGCTGGCCGCGCAGGACTACGAAGTCCGGCTTGCCACGCTCACCGAGCGCGGGCGCATCGCGCGCGAGATCCACGACAACGTGGGGCATCTGCTCACGCGCTCCATCATGCAGGTGGAGGCGTTGCAGGTGGTGCATGCCGACGACGAGCAGGTGCGGGACGAGCTGGAGGCTGTGGGAGAGACGCTGCACGAGGCCATGGGCACCGTGCGCGCAAGCGTGCACGACCTGCACGACGATGCGTTCGACCTGCGCGCCCAATTGCAGCGCGCCATCGCCGCCTGCGGGCTTCCCGACGTGAGGCTCACCTTCGACGCGCGCGATGTCCCCTTGCCGGTCGCCTATGGCCTGCTCTCCGTCGTGCGCGAGGCGTTGTCGAACGTGGCGAAGCACAGCGACGCGACGCGGGTGGACGTGTCGGTCATCGAGTATCCGGCGCTCTATCAGCTGGTCGTGCAAGACAACGGCACGACGGCGGCGGGTTCCGGCGACGCTTCCGCCTCTTCGCGGGGCATCGGTCTGCATACCATGGAGGAGCGCATCGGTGCGCTTGGCGGCAGGTTGCGCGCAGAGCATCGCAAGGGGTTCCGCGTGTTCGCTTCCATCCCGAAAAAACAGCAAGGGGAGGACGGGAAATGAACAAGATCAGAACGGTGGTGGTCGATGACGACCCGTTCGTGCGCATGTCGCTTCAGACCATCTTGGATGCTCAGGACGACATCGAGATCTGCGCGCTCGGAGGAAGCGGCGAAGAGGCCGTCGATCTCTACGAGCGCGAACGCCCGGACGTGCTGCTGATGGACATCCAGATGCCCGGCATGGGCGGCCTCGATGCCGCCGAGCTCATCCTCGGCACCCACGACGACGCCCGCATCGTGTTCTTGACCACCTTCTCCGACGACGAATACATCGTGAGGGCATTGCGCATCGGGGCGAAGGGGTACCTCGTCAAGCAGGAAGTGGCCACCATCGCGCCGGCGTTGCGCGCCGTCGTGGCTGGCCAGAACGTGTTGGGAACCGAAGTGCTCGACCGCATGGACGCCCTGATGAGGGCGGGGACGATGCCGTCTTCGGCTCCTGCAACGCCTTCGGCGGCCCCTTCCTTGCGCCTGTCTCCCGAAGCGAGCCGCGCTTTGCGTGCCGGCGGGGGTTTCCGCAGGGAGGAAAAGGAAGGCCTGCACGGGGTGGGAGACCGGAGAGCGGACTTGCAGGGGGACGCCATGACGGGCACACCTGCGTCCGGGCAGGCGTCTTCGCAGGAACTGACCGAGCGCGAACGCGCCATCGTGGAGCTGGTGGCCGAAGGGATGGACAACAAGGAGATAGCCGCCACCTTGTTCCTGAGCGAAGGGACCGTGCGCAACCACATCAGCGCGATCCTGCAGAAACTGGGCCTGAAGAACCGAACCCAGCTGGCCATCGCGTACTATCGCGCACACTAGCCGCGCCGAGGTCAGGCGCGGGACGCCTTCTACCCGAGCAGGTCGCGATACGCTTTCGCGGCCTCTTCCTGCATCTTCTGGTCGATGGACATGTACGCGTCCAACAGCTTGTTGCCTTCGTCGGTCAGATCGCTGCCGTGCGCGCCGTCGCGGTTGAGCAGCTGGATGCCCAGCGCCGCTTCGGTCTCTTTGATGATGCGCCACGCCTTGCTGTAGGCCATGCCCATGCCTTTGGCGGCGGCGTTGAGCGAACCCGTCTCGCGAACGCCCAAGCACAGATCGGCGATGCCGCGCCCGAACACCGAGCCGCTGTCAGACTCAGGGTTCTTGATGGAAAGCCTGATGGCCGGTTCCAATTTCTTCAGTTGGCTCATGTCGTCCCTTCGGTCGTCGCGTCCCACATGCGGGTTCGCCGTGATTCTCGATCCCTGACAGGTGTATTGTCGCACAGTTGTCCGGGTAGTTCAAAGACGTACGCCAGCGGTTACGCATGCAGCGGGTCGCAGGGCTCCGCTGCATGACAGGGCGCATCCCTTTGGTGGTCAGGCCTGTTCCAAAAAGCGCACCGCTGCCGCCTCGATGTCCTGGGTGCCCGCGTCGATGCACTCTTCGAACCGTGCCGGCAGCTGGTCGAGCGCCGCCAGGCCGGCGGGGATGTTGTTCTTGCCGGTCTCTGCGGCAATGAGCCCGTTCAGCTGGCAGCCGGTCAGGGCGGCCACTTCGGCAGGCAGGGGCTCGCCGGGGGCGATGCCGTGCAGCGCGCGGTACACGTTGTCGCCGAACTTCGCCCAATGGGCGGTGCTGGCGACCAGCACGGGGTTTTCGCCGCGCAGGTTCTGGGCCGTCTGGTACGCCACGGCCGTATGCGGGTCCATCAGGTAGTCGTGCTTTTCCAACACGGCCTTGATGGTGGCCAGGCAGGTGGCGTTGTCGATGGAGTCGGCCGCGAAGGAGGCGCGCACGGCGGCGAACGTCTCGGGGTCCACGCGGAACGTGCCTTTTGCACGCAGGTCGTCCATCCAGCCGCGGATGGCCTGCGCGTCGCGTCCCGTGAGCTCGAACAGCTGCCGCTCCAGGTTCGACGACACCAGGATGTCCATGGACGGACTGGGCGTGAGCACGAAGGGGCGGTCGGCTATGTCGTAGGTGCCGGTGTTGATGAAGTCGGTGAGCACGCGGTTCTCGTTGCTGGCGCACAGGAGCATGTCGATGGGCGTGCCCATGCGCCGCGCGTACCAGGCGGCCAGGATGTTGCCGAAGTTCCCGGTGGGGACGCACACGTCGATGGGCGCGCCCGCGTCCACCTTGCCCGCGCGCACCAGTTCGGCGTAGGCGGACACGTAGTACACGATCTGCGGCATGAGGCGTCCCCAGTTGATGGAGTTGGCGCTGGACAGCGCCACGCCCTGGGCGGCAAGCAGGCGTTCGGCGAACGCGGCGTCGGAAAACACGTTCTTCACGCCGGTCTGGCAGTCGTCAAAGTTGCCGCGTACGGCCCACACCTGCACGTTCTCGCCCGTCTGCGTCACCATCTGCTTGCGCTGGATGTCGCTCACGCCGCCGTCGGGGAACAGCACGCCGATGCGCACCCCTTCGGCGTCCTTGAACCCTTCCAATGCGGCCTTGCCCGTGTCGCCCGAAGTGGCGACCAGGATGAGGAAGTCGTGGTCCAGCTGTCCGCGCTCGCGCAGCGCGCCCGCGCTCGCGGAAAAGAACCGTGGCAGGCATTGCAGGGCCATGTCCTTGAACGCGCTGGTGGGGCCGTGCCACAGCTCCAGCACGTGGGTCTGCGCGTCGAGCGACGTGAGGGGGCAGATGCGCTCGTCGTCGAAGTTCTTCCCATAGGCTTGCGCCATGAGGGCGTCCACGACCTCGTCCGGCAGGTCGATGTCGAACGCCCGGTATATGCGGGCGGCGCGCTGCGCATAGGGAAGGTCGGCCAGCGCCAGGATGTCTTCCAGGGAGAGCGAGGGAATGCGTTCGGGTACGTACAGCCCGCCTCCCTGCGCCAGCCCGTCGACGACGGCTTCCGTGAAGGCGACCGGACGGTCTGCGCACCCGCGCGTGTCGATGTAGAGGTTCTGAGCCATGTCCTGCACTTTCTGCCGAATTCCACCCGAGTGATTTCCGATTCCAGTATCAAGGTATCGGAGCACAAAATCAATCTGGAAGACCATTTCTTCGGATTTCCGCAAACCTGCGCTAGTCGTGCGCCCGCAAGAGGACCCCTACTCCCGGCGTTCGCCGTGCGCCGGCTCCCCCACCACCCGCTGCCTATTCGTGCGCCAGCCTTCGCGCCGCGCCACTTACTCGTGCGCCGGCCTTCGCGTCGCGCCACCTTCCACTGCCGTCCGAAACCGGGTCGCGCCCTTTCTGGCCGAAGGGGAGGAATATCAGGTAGAATGCTCGTGAAAGCCAAGGAGCGGGGGCGGTTGCCTTTGGGTTGACGGCTGTTGCGGGGCTTTTGGCACCGAACTTCCGCGGACGAAAGCGGGGGCGCAAGGGGGCAGCCGCAAAGCGGCGGACTGCCGAACACGAGCGGCGTTTGGACGAAAGGATGGGGAACCGTGAACCTGGTCTGTCTGGATTTGGAAGGTGTGCTCGTTCCGGAAATTTGGGTCGCGTTCGCGGAGGCCACCGGCATCCCCGAACTCAAGCGCACCACGCGCGACGAGCCCGACTACGACAAGCTCATGGCTTTCCGCTTGGGACTATTGAAGGAGCGCGGCCTGGGCCTGCGCGAGATCCAGGCCACCATTGCCGGCATCGACCCGCTTCCCGGCGCGAAGGAGTTCTTGGACGAATTGCGCGCCATGGCCCAGGTGGTCATCATCAGCGACACGTTCGAGCAGTTCGCGCAGCCCCTCATGGAAAAGCTGGGGTGGCCCACCATCTTCTGCAACACGCTGGTGGTGGCGCCGGACGGCGAGATAACGGGCTTCGAGATGCGCTGCCCCCAGTCCAAGCTCACGACGGTGCGTGCGCTGCAGTCGTGTGGCTTCGACACCATAGCCGCCGGCGACAGCTTCAACGACCTGGCCATGATCCAGGCCAGCAAGGCGGGCTTCCTGTTCAGGAGCACCGAGGCCATCAAGTCCGACCATCCGGAACTCCCGGCGTTCGAAGACTACGCCGACCTGCTGGCCGCCATCAAGCGCAACCTCTGACGGCGAACCCTGCGCGGGCCGCTGCGCACGCAAGCCCACCCGTCATTCTCGGCCTGGCAACGTGCTAGAATCCGTCCGGTGCGAAAAAAGTTAACTTCGGCTTCCATTTTTGCCAAGATTGCTTTATTATGCTCATTGTTACATCAAGCTAACTCCTGTGGGACGCTGCGGGAGCAAGCAAGGCTCGAAGCGAGCCGGAGCAGGCAGGCGACGGAAGAAGATGGGAGCCGACATGCACAGCGTAATGACAGCGGGCTTGAGCGCGCAGGGGGCGCAGGGAGTCTCAACGGCGTCTCAGCGGCACCAGATGCCGCTGTCGTTTCTGAAGAGCGGCGAGACGGCCACGATAGCCAAGGTGCGCGGCAAGGGCGAGGTGCACCATCACCTGGAGAACCTCGGGTTCGTGGAAGGCGCGCGCGTGGAAGTGCTCTCAGAGCAGTGTGGCAATCTCATCGTCCAGATCAAGGGCACGCAGGTCGCGCTCAACCAGCAAGTCGCTTCGCGTATCGTCACCTGCTAGCTTCTCGTGTCAGCTTGCCGGCAGGGATGCACGCCCGGCGGGGTCGTGCCATGCCGCAAGGGGGGCTGGCTCGAGCGACGGTGAAAAGGCACTACAGGGAAGGATCGAGAATGACAGAGGCAGATCGAGGCAAGACGCTGCGGGATGTGGCCATTGGCGAGACGGCCACGGTGCGCCGTTTGACCGGTGCAGGAGCCATCAAGCGGCACATCATGGACATGGGCATCACGAAGGGCACCGACGTGTACGTGCGCAAGGTGGCTCCACTGGGCGACCCCATCGAGGTCACGGTGCGTGGCTACGAGCTTTCGCTGCGGAAGAACGAGGCCGAAACCATTCTGGTAGGGTAGGGATGCGGCGTCAAAACCGCCGCATCCGCCGGACACTGCCAAGGAAGGCCAAACAAGCGCGGAGAAGCGCGTTTTTATTGGTATATAGTTAGTTACAGTTAACTTTAGAAAGGGTGGACATGGGAACTCGCATAGCGCTTGCCGGCAATCCCAACTGCGGCAAGACGACGATGTTCAACGACCTGACCGGTGCCAG
>CAJFVW010000120.1 GCA_904420575.1 uncultured Gordonibacter sp. | reverse complement strand
CGCGCCCATCGAGAAGCTTCCCAAGGAAAAGGAGATCATCCGCTCGCTCAAGAACCTGGCGAAGAAGGCGGACTCCATCGTCATCGCGACCGACTTCGACCGCGAAGGCGAGCTCATCGGCGCCGACGCGCTGTCGTGCGTGCGCGATGTGAACGCCACCGCACCGGTGTCCCGCGCGCGCTACTCGGCGTTCACCAAGGAAGAGATCACGCATGCGTTCTCGAACTTGGTGGAAATGGACGACTGCCTGGCATCGGCCGGGGCGTCGCGCCAGGACATCGACCTCATTTGGGGCGCCGTGCTCACGCGCTACCTGACGCTCGTGAAGTTCGCAGGCTACGGCAACGTGAGGTCGTCCGGGCGCGTGCAGACGCCCACGCTCGCCCTCATCGTGGCGCGCGAGCGGGAGCGCCTGGCGTTCAAGCCGGAAGACTACTGGGTGATCAAGGGCGCCTTCGACGCCGATGCGGCCAGCGGCCCCACGGCCGGCGACGGGCCGGGCGCGTTCGAGGCGCCGCACGCCACGGCTCGCTTCAAGAGCGAGGCCGAGGCCCAGGCCGTCATGGCGCACGTGCAGGGCGCCACGTCCGCGCGCGTGGCGTCGATCGAGAAGAAGAAGCGCACGGTGGCGCCGCCCGCGCCGTTCAACACCACCTCGCTCATGGCGGCCGCCTCGGCCGAGGGGCTTTCCCCGGCGCGCACCATGCGCATCGCCGAAAGCCTGTACATGGACGGCTACATCTCCTATCCGCGCGTGGACAACACGGTGTACCCCCCGTCGCTGGACCTGGCCGAAACCGTGAAGCGCATCGCGTCCAACCCCGCCTACGCGCCGTACTGCAGGGAGCTGCTGGCGAAACCGAAGCTCACGGCGACGCGCGGCAAGAAGGAGACCACCGACCATCCGCCCATCTATCCTACGAACGCGGCCACGCCCGACGACCTGCCGCCGGCGGAATACAAGCTGTACAACCTGGTGGCGCGCCGCTTCTTGGCCACGCTTTCCGAAGCGGCCGTGGTGGAGGGCACGCGCGTGTCCCTGGACGTGGCGGGCGAGACGTTCGTCGCGCGCGGCGACGTGCTAGCGCATGCGGGCTTCCGCGCCATCTACCCCTACGGCCTCAAGAAGGACGAGCAGCTGCCGGCCCTGTCCGAAGGGCAGGCCGTCGCCTTCAACGGCGCCACCAACACGAAGAAGCAGACCGAGCCTCCGGCGCGCTATTCGCAGGGCAAGCTCATCCAGGAAATGGAGAAGCTGGGGCTGGGCACCAAGTCCACGCGCCATTCCATCATCGAGCGCCTCTACACGGTGAAGTACATCCAGAACGACCCCATCGAGCCCAGCCAGCTGGGCATGGCCGTGTGCGACGCGCTGGACAAGTTCGCGCCGCACATCACGCATCCGGAGATGACGGCCGAGCTGGAGGCGGAAATGGACAGCATCGCCGCAGGCCGGGCCACCAAGGACGACGTGGTCACCACCTCGCGCAACCTGCTGGCCGAACAGCTGGGAAGCCTGCTTCCGCATTCCGAGGAGGTCAAGGACGCGCTGGCCGACGCCGTGGCCGCCGACGCCTACGTGGGGAAGTGTCCCAAGTGCGGCAAGGACCTGCAGCTGCGCGCGTCGCAGAAGACGCGCGGCATGTTCATCGGCTGCGCGGGCTGGCCGGACTGCGACGTGACGTACCCCTTGCCGCAGGGCAAGGTGGAGGCGCTGCCCGACCCGTGCCCCACCTGCGGCATGCCGCAGGTGAAGGTGACGGCGTTCCGCTCCAAGCCGCGCACCATCTGCATCGACCCGTACTGCGCGACCAACCAGGAGCCCGACGTGGTGGTGGGCGAGTGCCCTGCGTGCAAGGCGGCCGGCAAGGCAGCGAAGCTGGTGGCGCAGAAGAACCCGCGCACGCTGAAGCGCTTCATCCGCTGCGAGAACTACGAGGAGTGCAACACGGGCTACCCGCTGCCGCAGAACGGCCGGCTGGAGGCCACGGGCGAGGTGTGCGAACACTGCGGTGCGCCCCTGGTGATCGTGACCACCGCGCGCGGGCCCTGGAAGCTCTGCCCGAACTTCGACTGCCCCGGCAAGGCCGAAGAGCAGGAGAAGAAGGCCGCGAAAGGCGCCCGAGGCGCGGCAAGGCCCGCCGCAAAGAAGGCCCCTGCCAAAAAGGCCCCGGCCAAGAAGCCGGCCGCGAAGAAGCATTAGGTTCCGTCGGGCGCTGCGAGAAGCCTCGCTGACCTATACTGACCTATGAAGATCGAAGCAAAGGAGACAACATGCCTAAGGTAACCATCGTCGGGGCGGGCAACGTCGGCGCGACCGCGGCCCACATCATCGCATCCAAGAACCTGGCCGACGTCGTGCTGGTCGACGTGGCCGAGGGCCTGCCGCAGGGCAAGGCGCTCGACATGATGCATATGCGCAGCGTCGAGAAGTTCACCGTGAGGGTGACCGGCACGAACGACTACGCCGACACGCGCGACTCCGACGTGGTGGTCATCACGGCCGGCATCGCTCGCAAGCCCGGCATGACCCGCGAGGACCTGCTGGGCGTGAACGCCGGCATCATGCGGTCGGTGATCGGGGCTGCCCTGGAGGCCTCTCCCGATGCCGTGTTCGTGTGCGTGACCAACCCGCTGGACGTCATGACCACGCTCGCGTATCGCGAGAGCGGCGTGCCGGCGAACCGCCTCATGGGCATGGGCGGCGTGCTGGACTCCGCGCGCCTGTCGTTCGCCGTGTGCGAGCAGCTGGGCTGCGAACCGGCCGACGTGGAGGCCTGGGCCGTGGGCGCCCATGGCGAGGGCATGGTGTGCTGGCCACGCTTCACCACGGTCAAGGGCACGCCCATCACCGAGCTCATGGACGAGGAAGCCGTGGCGGCCTGCGTGCAGCGCTGCGTCAAGGGCGGCGCCGAGGTCGTGGGGCTGCTGAAGACGGGGAGCGCCTACTATGCGCCCGGCGCGTCCATTGCGAAGATGGTGGAGGCCATCCTGGGCGACACCCACGAGGTCATGAGCGTGTGCGCGCACATCGACGGTCAGTACGGCATCGAAGACCTGTACATGAACGTGCCCACGCGCCTGGGGAGAAGCGGCGTGGAAGAGATCGTCGAGTTCGACCTGGACGCCGCCGAGCTGGCCGCCCTGCAGGCAAGCGCCGAAAGCGTGCGCGCCGGCTTGGCGAACCTGGCGGACCTGTAGAGCCTGTAGAGCCTGTAGACCTGGAGTCAGCGTAGCGAACCGGGGAGGCTTTCGCCCGGGCTTGCGCTATAATTCGTTTCATGGAAACCAGAGAAGAACGCATCATCACGAAGGAACAGGTGGCCGCGGCGGTTGCGGCGGCCATTCCTCGGCTCGCCTGCGTGCTGCCGCCCGACGTGCGCGCAGGCCTGGAGGCGGCGCAGGCCGTCGAGGGGCATCCGCGCGGGCGGGTGGTGCTCGACCAGCTATGCGAGAATGCCCGCATCGCTGAAAACGACCGGGTGCCCCTCTGCCAGGACACGGGCACCGTGTGGGTCAGCCTGGAGATCGGCCCCGACGTGTGTGTACGCGGGGACGTGTTCGCCGACGTGGACGCGGCGGTTGCCCGCGCCTACGGCGAGGCGCGCCTGCGCAAGTCGGTGGTGCGCGACGCGCTGTTCGACCGCACGAACACCGGCGACAACACCCCGGCGTTCTGCGACCTGCATCCCGTGGACGAGCCCGGCGCAGCCCGCCTGCACGTCATGCTGAAGGGCGGGGGGTCGGACAACGCGAGTCGCGTGGTCATGTTGCCGCCGGGGGCGGGCCGTGCCGGCGTGGTCGCCGAAGTCGTGCGCTGCGTGCGCGAAAAGGGCGCGAACGCCTGTCCGCCTTTGGTGGTGGGCGTGGGCGTGGGCGCCACGTTCGACAAGGTGGCCGGCCTTGCCAAGCGCGCGCTCATGCGGCCGGTGGACGAGCCGGCCGCCGACGGGCGCCTGGCGGCCTTCGAAGACGAGCTGCTGGAGGCCGTGAACGCCACGGGCACGGGGCCCGGCGGCCTGGGGGGAACGCAGACGGCGCTCGCCGTGCGGGTGGCCACGGCTCCCTGCCACATAGCGGCGCTCCCCGTCGCCATCAACATGGGATGCTCGGCCATGCGGCGCGCCACGGTTCCGCTGGCTTGCCGGCCAGCGGAACCAGCCGACGCTGCGGTCTCCCGTGGCACCGGATCTCGCGGCGATGCCGAAATGCCCTGCCTCGGCTTCGCCGAGCAGGGCGCGCCCGCTCGGGCGCATAGTATGGGATCGAACAGCCCACTGGGCTGTTCGACGCGTACCGAGGTACGCGTCGCCTCCGCCATCCCCACGACCTCCGGCACCACGGAAGCCCTCGCTGACTCACCGCGCCAACCTGCGGTGGGGGATCGGCCTGCGGCGGAGGGGCGACTTGCGGCACAGGACGAAGGGGGCGCCCATGCCTGAGATCAGGCATCTCGAGCTTCCGCTTGCCCGCGAAGTGGCCCGCACGCTGCATGTGGGCGACGCGTGCACGCTCACGGGGCCGCTGTTCACGCTGCGCGACGCTGGGCATGTCCGCCTGCTCGAAGAACTGCACGAACGGGGGAGCCTGCCGTACGGCCTTGCCGGGCAGACCATCTTCTATGCCGGGCCCACGCCGCCGGCGGCAGGACGGCCGTTCGGGGCGGTGGGGCCCACCACGGCCTCGCGCATGGATTTCGCGGCGCCCGAACTGCACCGTGCGGGCATCGTGGCCACGGTGGGCAAGGGACGTCGGTCCGAGGCCGTGCGCCAGGCGTGCATCGACACGGAATCGGTCTATTTCGCCGCGGTGGGCGGTGCGGCTGCGTTTCTTGCGAAGTGCGTGGAAAGTTCGCACACCATAAGCTATGATGATCTGGGAACGGAAGCGCTGAGAAGAATCGACGTCGTGCAGTTTCCCGTGTTCGTCGGCATCGACGTTCGGGGCCGCGACGTGTACGGCGCATGACGTCTGCGACGGCCTCGCGTGCCGGGGAGACTCGCTTCCCCGACGGCTCGTCGATTCACGCAATCGAAAAGGACTCCTGATCGTACGTGGCACAGCAACCGAAACAATCTCCTGATGCCGAGCGCGGCATCTTCATAACGTTCGAAGGCGGCGAAGGCGCCGGCAAGACGACGCACATCCGCTTCCTGGCCGAGGCGCTGCGCGCGCATGGCCGCGAGGTCGTGTGCCTGCGCGAGCCGGGCGGCACGCCCATCGGCGAGGCGCTGCGCGCTCTGGTGCTGGACCCTGCCAACGACGAGATGTCCGACGAAGCCGAGCTGCTCGTCTACGAGGCGGCGCGCGCGCAGATCGTCAAGCAGGTCATCCAGCCGGCGCTCGAACGGGGCGCCGTGGTGCTGTGCGACCGCTTCTCCGATTCCACGATCGCCTACCAGGTGTGCGGGCGCGGGCTTCCGCGCGACTTCGTGGAGCAGGCGAACGCGTTCGCCACGGGCGGCCTGGTGCCCGACCGCACCATCCTTCTGGTGTGCGGCGCCGGCACGCGCGCAGGCCTGCGCCGCGCGACGCACCGCACGGGCGCCGACCGACTGGAGCAGGCGGGCGAGGACTTCCACGCCCGGGTGAACGAGGGCTTCCTGAAGATGGCGGAAGCCGAGCCCGGCCGTATCCGCGTGGTGGTGTCCGACGTGCGCAAGTCCGTCACGTCCGCCACGGTGTTCCAAGAGCTCGTCGACCTGTTCCCCTGGATGGCCGACGCCTCGGTCTGCGACGAGGCGTTCTTCGCGCCGCTCGACGCGCGCGTGCCGCACAGCGCCCCGGCGGCGGACGCGAAGCCCGCCCCGGCGGCGGCACGGCCCGCCGCGGACGGCCGCGTCTTGGATGGAAGCTAGGCGGCGCATGGCGGACGCCTTCGAGAACATCCTCGGCCAGCCCCAGGTGCGCGACTTCCTGCGCAGCTCGGTGGAGAACGGCCGCGTGAGCCACGCGTACCTGTTCACCGGGCCGGCCGGTTCCAACAAGACGTTGGCCGCCTATGCGCTCGCTCAGGCGATCCTCTGCCCGAAGGGCGCACGCGGCCCGCGCGGCGGCAACTGCGGCGCCTGCGACGTGTGCCGGCGCGTCATGCGCCGCAAGCATCCCGACGTGCGCTATTTCGCTCCCGAAGGGGCGGGCGGCTATCTGGTGGAGCAGATCCGCGACATCGTGACGGACACGTCGTACGCGCCCATCCAGGCCGACAAGAAGGTCTACATCCTGGACCGGGTGGACCTGCTGGGCACGGCCGCGGCCAACGCGTTCCTCAAGACGCTGGAGGAACCGCCGGCCGACGTGGTGCTCGTCCTTTTGGGGCGCACGCGGGAAAGCGTGCTGCCCACCATCCTCTCGCGCTGCCAGGTGGTGCCGTTCCGCCACATCCCGGCCACGGAGGCGGCGGGCATCCTCAGCCAGAACACGGGAGCCTCGCTGGAGAAGGCGCGCATCGCCATCGAGGCCTGCGACGGGTCCGTCACGCGCGGCATCGAGTTCCTGAAGTCCAACGAGCGGCTGGCGTTCCGCTCCCGCGTGCTGGAGGCGCTGGCGTCGTTGCGCCTTGCCGACGACTGGGACGTGGTCGGCCAAGCCGCCGACCTGGTGCTCTTGGCAAAGGCCCCGCTCGACGTCGTGCGCGCCGCGCAGGAGGAGGAACTGGCCGAGAACGCGGACTTCCTGGCGAAGTCGGCCATCCGGCAGATCGAGGCGCGCAACAAGCGGGCGCTCACGGCCAAGAGCTTCGAGTCGCTGCGTCAGCTGACCGCCATCGTCCGCTCGTGGCTGCGCGACGTGCTGGCGGTGTGCGCGGGCACGCCCGAGCTGGTCATCAACGTGGACGCGCGCGCGGCCATCGAAGAGGCGGCCCTGCATGCCGACGAGGCGCGTGCGGCCGCCGCTCTGGGCGCCGTGCGCAGCTGCGACGAGGCGATCTCGTATAATGTATCCCCTGAAACCTGCATCGACGCGCTGTTGTTCGAAGTGAAGGACGCGCTGTTCGGCCAGAGCCGGCCCCATGCCGGGAACGTGGCCTGATAGAGACAGAGAGGTATCGCAATGGTTCGGGTAGCACCGATCAAATTGTTCTACAATCCCCGCACGCTGTGGTTCGACCCCGGCGACCTGGACATACGCAAAGGCGACGCCGTCGTGGTGACCACGGCGCGCGGCACCGAGTTCGGCGAGGCCACCGGCGACGTCTTCGAGGCCGAAGAAGCCGACGTCAAGAAGCTGAAGACCGCGCTGAAGCCCGTGCGGCGCCTGGCCACCGACGAGGACGTGGAGGCCGCCTACGAGATGGAACGCAGGAGCGCCGAGGCACTGCCGGTGTTCAAGGAGATGGCGGCCGAGGCGAACGCCGACATGCATCCCGTGTCGGTGGAGTACCTGCTGGATGGCGACAAGGCGGTGTTCTACTTCGAGGCCGAGGAGCGCGTGGACTTCCGCGACCTGGTGCGCAAGCTGGCCGCGCATTTCCACGTGCGCATCGACATGCGGCAGATCGGCGTGCGCGACGAGGCCCGCATGGTGGGCGGCCTGGGCCATTGCGGCCAGGAGCTGTGCTGCAAGCGCCTGGGCGGCGAGTTCTGCCCCGTGTCCATCCGCATGGCCAAGGAGCAGGACCT
>CAJFVW010000119.1 GCA_904420575.1 uncultured Gordonibacter sp. | reverse complement strand
GCGCATCATGGTGCTCACGTACTACGCCAAGCGCGCGCGCTACAACGGCGAATCCATGATCATGCACCGCTTCATCCCCGGCCAGTCGACGGCGGAAACCATCCTGTCCATGCTGCGTCCCGACCGTCAGTTCGAAGCCGACGAGGCGCGCATGCTCGACATCATGCTGTGCCTGCATGCGGAACATGGCGGCGGCAACAACTCCACGTTCACCACACACGTGCTCACCTCGGCCGACACGGATCCTTATTCCACCTATGCCGCAGCCATTGGATCGCTCAAAGGCTGGAAGCATGGCGGAGCGAACCATCAGGTGCTGGCCATGCAGGAGGAAATCAAGCAGAACGTGGAGCACTGGGACGACGACGACGAAGTGGCTGCCTATCTGGCCAAGATCGTGAACAAGCAGGCTTTCGACAAGACGGGCCTGATATACGGCATGGGCCATGCCGTATACACGAAATCCGACCCGCGTGCCATTATCTGCAAGAAGTTCGCCGAGAAGCTGGCAGTGGGCACGGAAAGCGAGGCGGAATTCAACCTGCTCAAGAGCATCGAGCGGCTGGCGCCCGAGGTCATCCTGCAGGAAAAGGGCACGCGGAAGGACATGTGCGCGAACATCGACATGTACTCGGGCTTCGTCTATTCCTTGCTGGACATTCCGGAAGACCTGTTCACGCCTTTGTTCGCCTGCGCCCGTATGTCGGGTTGGGCGGCGCATCGCTTCGAGGAGATCGTGTCCGGCAAGCGCATCATCCGTCCCGCCTACAAGAGCACCCGCAGCGGCAAGCGCCCCTACGTGTCGATAGAGAACCGGTAGCGGCCAGGCGCTGCATCTGCCCATAGACCCGTGCGCCGTTTGCGAGCGGCGCACGGTTTGCAGGTGTCCGGCCCTCGCTTCAATTTGAGGGATCTTTGGCTCCGCTGCCCGCTTCGCTCGTCGACAGCACGGCGTCGACGCTCAGTCGTTAAAACGTCTCGCTTCTCGGCCGGGTATCATCGAATGAGCAAAATCGAGGTAAAACTAACGTTGGATTTAAACTCGGCTTTGATGAAAAAGACAAGGCGAGTCGAGAATTTTACTCGGTTGCATGCTGGCGGAGGCGGTAGGATTCGAACCCACGGTACCTTGCGGCACAACAGTTTTCAAGACTGCCGCCTTCAACCACTCGGCCACGCCTCCGCGAAGTGAGCCGCTGCAAGTCGCGCGGGCACATGGTCGCGCGCGTTTCCTTCTCGCAGGGCAGATCGTGCCGTAAAGGATACCACAGAAACGCGCAGCGCCGAAGCGGCCAAGCATGCTTTTCGTGTCGAAGAAGGGGAGCGGGGCGGGCATGCCATATAATACGCTTCATGACCGACGAGGACTACATGCGCATGGCCTTGGATGAGGCACGACGGGCGGAATCGCTGGGAGAGGTGCCCATTGGCGCCGTGGTGGTGTACGAGCCCATCGACCCGGCCACGCGCCGCCCGCTTGCGCCCCAACGCGTGATTGCGCGCGCGTGCAACCTGCGTGAATCCACGCGCGACCCTGCCGGCCATGCCGAATTCCTGGCCATGAAGGAGGCCGCGCGCGTGTTGGACGCCTGGCGTCTGACCGGCTGCACGGTGTACGTGACCCTGGAGCCGTGCATCATGTGCGCCGGCCTCATGCATCAGGCGCGCATCGACCGCTGCGTGTACGGCGCTTCCGACGGTAAGGCCGGAGCGTTGGGAACCCTGTACGCCATCAACCAGGACGCGCGACTGAACCACGTGTTCGAGGCGACGCCCGGCGTGCTCGCCGAGGAATGCGCCACGATGATCAGCACCTTTTTCGCAAACAAGAGGAAGAAATGAACGAACGGAACAACGAAAGCCGCAACGGCGGCAGGAACGAAAACGCCGCGGTGGACATGGTGGCTACGGCTCAGGCCGTGCAGCAGGCCGGCGACGCATGGCGAGGCCCCGGCACCGTCAAGCTCGTCGCGCCGGCCAAGGTGAACCTGTTCCTGGGCATCGGCTACCGGCGCGAGGACGGCTATCACGAAGCCGTCAGCATCCTGCATGCCATTGCGCTGCACGACGTGCTGTATCTGCGCCGCGCAACCGCTCCCGCGGATTCCGGCGACGAAGCGGTCGCGCTTGCGGGCCCTGCTCACAACATAAGCGTACGTGTGGAATGCATTGCGCGCGAAGGGTTGGCCCCCTTGTCGGTGGCCGCGTCCGAGAACATCGTCTTTCGCGCCATCGACGCGCTGGCCCATGAGGTAGGTCGCACGGAGCCTGACTTCCTGGAAGTGCGGCTGGAAAAGCACATCCCGCATCAGGCCGGTTTGGGCGGCGGGTCGTCCGACGCCGCAGCGGCGCTTCTGGGCGCGGCGCGGCTGTGGGGGATGGCGCTTGACGACCCTGTGCTGGAGCGCGTGGCGCATCGGCTGGGCAGCGACGTGGCCTTCTTCCTGCACGGGGGTTGCGCATACTTCGATGCGACGGGAGAGCGGTTCGACCATGCGCTCGAGCCTATGAAACGCTCGCTTGTGCTGGTCAGGCCAGTGAAAGGCGTGTCCACGGCAGAGGCGTACCGCATGTTCGACGAAGCTCCGCTTCCCATCGACGAAGGCTGCCTTTGGCAGGCGAAGCAAACGACCTGCGCGTCCGATGTGCCTCTGTTCAACAATTTGGCTTCGGCATCCGAACGGCTCATGCCCGAACTGGACGAGGTGAAGGCCTGGCTGCAAAGCCAGCCCGGCGTCGAGGGCGTGCTTCTGTGCGGCAGCGGGTCGACCACGTTCGCCATGGTCAACGGCGTGAACGAAGCCTGCCGCCTGACGGCGGCCGCCCAGGCGAAAGGCTGGTGGGCGCGTTCCACGACGTTCGGTTCGCTCAAGGCCGCCATCGTGCCATGACGGTTTCGCCAAAAGCGTTGCGCAGGAATCGCGGCGCGGCCTGCAAGATGGTACTATAGGCATCGCAAGCGAATGGCGAAGACTCAGCTGAAGGCCGACTGCCGACAGCGCTCGCACAGAACCTGACGGCGCCCGCGCGGCGCTGCGGCTATAGGGCGTTTCGGGCCATACCCTAAACGCAATTGAAAGCAATGGGACAGGAGCAATTATGGACATTGTTTTGATCGCGGTCATCGTGATCGTGGTGGTGCTGGTCGTTGCGGCCATCGCCCTGTACAACAACCTGGTGAAGCTGCGCAACATGGTGGACAACGCCTGGGCGCAGATAGACGTGCAGCTGCAGCGCCGTCTGGACCTCATTCCCAACCTGGTGGAAACCGTCAAGGGATATGCCTCGCACGAGCGCGGCACGCTTGACGAAGTGACCGAGGCCCGGGCCGCCGTGGCGAACGCGGGCACGCCGGCCGGGAAGATGGAGGCCGACAACATGCTCACCGGCGCGCTGAAGAGCCTGTTCGCGGTCGCCGAAGCCTATCCCGACCTGAAGGCCAACGCCAACTTCCAGCAATTGCAGGCCGAACTTTCCTCGACGGAGGACAAGATCAGCTACATGCGCCAGAGCTACAACGACACGGTCATGAAGTACAACACGGCCATCCAGACGTTCCCGGCTGTGCTGTTCGCGGGCATGATGGGCTTTTCGCCACGTGAGAGCTTCGACGCCGTTGCCGGTTCGGACGTGGCACCCAAGGTGCAGTTCTAGTGGTTTAGGTTGGCGAGGGCTGGCGGCGTTGGACTTGAAGCAATGCGGAGCCAGGATTGTTGATGAGAGGAGGCGGACATGATGATTGCACGGCTTTCGCGCATCGTGCCCCTGCTCATCGTATTGGCCGTGGTTGCGGGCATCGTGTACCTGGTGGCGACGTACCGGTATTCTCCGTCGCGTGCCAAGGAGATACTCATCAAGATGTTCACCTGGCTCACCGGCATCCTGTCTGCCTTCTTCCTGCTGGTAACGCTTTATGCGCTGCTGGAAAGCAACGAGGCGGTGCTGGACCTGTCGGTCAGCTTCCTGGCAACGACCCTCATAGGGCTGGTGGTCACGCGCATCTGCAACGCCGTGTTTCTGAAGCGCCATCCCGACTATCGCCACAAGCCCATGAAGACGACCCGCGAAGCCCGTTTCCCCTGGTCCGTCCTGCAGCAGATCTTCCGCAGCGGCAAGAACAAAAAGAAGTGAGCGGCTGCCTGCCATTCGGACGTCTGCAGCGTTCCCATGCGCGAGGCAGATAGAGCAAAAAGCCCCCGGCCGTGAGGCGCGGGGGCTTTTGAATTCCGTGGCGGAGAAGCAGGGATTCGAACCCTGGATGCCCTTGTGGGGCATACTCACTTAGCAGGCGAGCACCTTCGGCCTCTCGGTCACTT
>CAJFVW010000118.1 GCA_904420575.1 uncultured Gordonibacter sp. | reverse complement strand
GAGGGTCTGCTTGAGGTCGATGATGTAGATGTCGCCGCGGCTGCCGAAGATGTAGGGCTTCATCTTGGGGTTCCAGCGGCGCGTCTGATGGCCGAAGTGGCTGCCCGCATCGAGCAGCGTGGTGATGCTGACTTTCGTCATTGCTTTCTCCATTCGTTAGTCCTCTGCCCGTGGTCATCCCCGGCATCCGCAGCCTTTTTCGGTTGGCCACTGGCGGCGCCAGGTCGCACGAGCATGCGTCATTAGAAACTGTTGAATTGTACCACTCCCACGCATATTTGCAAGCGACGTCCGCACGGGAAGCCCACACGCGTCCCCAAACGGCCCCGGACCCGCCGCGCATCCCGGATGGTACAGGGGGGGGGCGCCCCCAAGCCTCCCCAAGGCCTCCCCCAAGGACTCCCTAGGGAGCCTTCCGCCGAATGGCCCTTCCCCACCCGCCGCGCACGAAATATCATAGCCGCGCACGCATATATTGCCGGGGAAGGACATCCGTGCGTTCGGCAAGGGGGGCGATGGGAATGAAAAGCGCTTTGAAGTCATGGCTCTTGAAGCCGCAGCCTCGGCTGCGCGCGGGAGGGCTGCTCGTCTTGCTGGTGGTGTCCTCGTTCATCACGCCGCTTTCGCTCGACATGTACACACCGTCGATACCGCACATGGCGGACTATTTCGACACCGACACGGCCACCGTGAACCTGACGCTCATGGGCTACTACCTGTTCTTTGCGGTGGGCATGCTCGTCTTCGGCCCCCTGAGCGACAAGTACGGGCGCAAACCCCTGCTCGTCGTGGGGATGGTGCTCTACAGCATAGGCAGCGTCTCCTGCGCGCTGGCCCCCTCCATCGAGGCGCTCATCGCGGTGCGCGTCGTCCAGGCGCTCGGCGCAGGCTCCATGAGCACGGTGTGCACGGCCGTGGTGAAGGACACCTTCGAGATGGAGCGGCGCGAGAAGATACTGGCCCTCATCCAGGTGCTGTTCGTCATCGGGCCCATCGTGGCGCCGATGGCGGGCACGGCGGTCTTGGCGGTGGCCGACTGGCGCGGGACGTTCTGGGTGCTGACCGTGGTGGGGGTCGCTTGTCTGGCCCTTTCGCTTCTGTTCAGCGAGACGCTCGACGGGAAAGACAGGTACCGGGGCAGCCTCGCCAGCACCCTGGGGCGGCTCGTCGTGGTGGCGCGCGATCCGGGTTTCTTCGTCTTCCTCGTCGTCAGCAGCATCTTCGAGATACCGTACATGGCCTACGTCTCCGTCGGCTCCTACATCTACATCGACTTCTTCGGCGTGGGAGAGGTGGGTTACAGCCTGTTCTTCGCCGCAGCCGCGGCGGTGATGGCGGCCGGGCCGGCGGTGTGGCTTTCGGCCTCGAAGCGCGGCATGACGGTGCGGCGCTTCACCACCCTGCTGTTCGTGGCCGTCATATGCGCGGGCGCGGTCATGGCGGTGGCCGGGCACCTGAGCCCGTTTCTGTTCTGCGGCTGCTTCGCCGTGCTGGCGCTCGCTGCGGCAAGCATCCGCCCCTACAGCCTGAACATCCTGCTCGAGCAGCAGGGGCGCGACGCAGGAACCGCCTCGGCCCTGATGAACTGCATGCACGCCGCCCTGGGCTGCATCGGCATGCTGCTGGCCATGCTGCCGTGGTCAAACTTCATCGTTGGCGTGGGCGTGCTGGCGATCGTGTCCGTAGTCGGGGCGCTCGTCGGCTGGATGGCGCTTCTGCGTTCGCGCGTCCCGCTCGCCTGCGTGAAAGGCGACGAGCCCGTCTCGCCGCTATAGCGCCGCAGGAGGCCGCACCGGGAAGGCGAACGAGAGCCTCGGCGACCCGCGGCTACGACCGAGAGCGCGCATCGGGCGCGCCTCGTTCGCGGCTCGCCCGATGCGACATGGCGCCTCTAAAGCGCTCGCGCAGCAAGATTGCCTGCAGCTATGGCTTCGGCAATGTTCCAAGGTTTGGCCGCATCGCCGACGACATGCACCTCGATGCCGTACGTTTCCTCGCCAAGCGACGGGTTGGGAAGCATGTCCATCGCCTCGATGACGGCATCGCAGGAAAGGGTGATTTCCGCGCCCGTTTCGCCGGCGATCGTCACCTCGCCGTCGCCCACGGAGACGATCTCGGCATGGGGCCATATGCGCATGCCGCGCGCAAGGAGCATCGGCTTGACGAAGGTCTTGACCCAATTGGACTGTCCTTTGTCGAACTGGTCCATGGAATCGGGCGTGACCATGGTCACATGCTTGCCTTGCGCCATCAGGTACAGCGCGGCGTCCACCGCCTGCGCGTTCGAGCCGACGATCGTCACCTCGCTGCCGATCTCCGCAGTGAGGAAATCGGGGAGGGGGATCACCTTCGTGCCGGTCGTTTCTGAAAGCTCCAGGGTGTCGCGAACCCCACCAACGGCTATGATGGCCGCATCGGGTTTCTGATCGGCGATGAACGACGCGTCCACTTCCGTGCCGGTGACCACGTCCACGCCGGCCACTTCGAGCTGACGTGCGAGATAGGAGCGCAGATCGCTCAGATTCTCATGCGGGCCCTTTACGGTGCTCGCGAAGTCGAGAAGCCCGCCAACGGCACCGTTCTTTTCGTACAGCGTGACGTTGTGGCCTCGCAACGCCGCGATGCGCGCCGCCTCCATGCCAGCGGGGCCGCCACCAACGACCATGACGTTTTTGACCGTGCCGACGGGCGGCAGGTCGAACCCCTCGGGCATGTCGTCGCGGAAGGCGCGCTGCGTGCACGCGTTGACGCGGCAATGCTCGTAGGTGTTGCCTTCTTCGTCGTAGTCGAAATGGCAGTGGAGGCAGCGAGTGCACGGCGCTATTTCGTCGATGCGCCCCTCCTTGAGCTTGTTCGCGTATTGCGGGTCAACCGTAAGCGGACGGTTCATCAGCAGGAAGTCTACCTTGCCTTCCGCAAGCGCCGCCTCGAAGAGATCGGGAGCATGGGCCGGGTCCATGTACGTGACGGTGCCCACGGGAATGGAGACGGCGTCCTTGAACTCGCGCGCCACGTCGAGCATCATGCCGCAGCCCGAGTACTCTGAGATGAGCTTTCCCTGCCAATGCCGGGAAAAGTCGAACTGGGTGCCATAGGCGGTGGTGCCGTCGATGCCGTAACCGGTGAAGTACAGGTCGGACGCGAACTGGCAGACGTGCATGCCCAAAGGCCCAAGGCGCACGTGCAAGGAATCGGCGCCGGCCGCTTCGAGCATCTTCGCGATCTCCAGGTTCTCTTCGACGGTGGTCATGAGGGAGCTGTCGCCGAGCGCCTGGTCGTTCTCTTCGATGCCGTTGATGAGCACCTGCACCGCGAAATCGCTCCCGCACGCTTCCTTGATGCCCTGGATCATCTCGCAGACGAGACGCGCGCGGTTCTCGAACGACTGCGGGCCGTACTCGTCGTCGCGGTGGTTGCGCATGCGCGAGAAGAACGACTGCCCGAGGTTGTTGCCGGCCGCGTTGATCTCGACGGCGTCGAACCCCTTGTCCTTGAGCGTCTTGGCGGCCGAAACGGTATCGGCCACGACCAGGCCTATCTCTTCGCGCGTCAGATCTCCCGCCACGGCCGAGGCGAACTGCCCCGACGAGTCCTTCTGCGTGCCGCTGAACGCAATGCCCATGCAGGATATCTGATAGCCCACGTAGGCGCCCTCTTCGTGGATGGCGTCGGCGATGCGCTCGAAGGGGACCTTGTCCATGGACTGGGCGCGCGCGTTGGGGAAATGCTCGTATTTGTCGGCGCAGTCCTCCATCCACACCAAGTCGATCCCGCCCTGCGCGAAGCTGCGGTAATAGGCGACGATCTCGTCTTCGTTGCCCTGGGTGTCGGAGCCCGCAGCCGATTTCACCATGCGGTTCGACAGTTCGAGCGAGCCTATCCTGACGCCCGAGAACAAGGTGGCGAGATCGGTGGTGTTTCCCCGGTAGTCGTCGCTTTGCGGATTGAGCTTCGACGGGGCCTGCCGGACCTCGGCGGACAGGTCCGCCTCGGATGCGCCCGCCGCTCCTTTCTGATCCGCAGGCGCCTTCTCCTGCGGGGCGCATCCGGCCAGCATCCCTCCCGCCAGAAGGCCACCTGCGGCGGTTGCGGCGGCTCCGGTCAGAAAGCCTCTTCTCGTCAAGCTGGATCCTACGTGGGCCATGTTTCCCCTTCCTTCCTTGCTTGCCTTCCGTCCTTTTTCCGCCCGGTGCCGAGGCCCGGGCGCTTCGCGGACGACCATAGGCCGAAAGGCGGGCCCGCGCCATGGCCCAAAGGTTCGATTTTGCGCGGCAGAGGGTCGCCCAAAGGGTTGAGACCGCACGTCATGCCTGATCGAAGACGGGCTACGCAAGGCCTTCCCTGCGGACGCCCCAAAGCCTGCGACAACCCGGATGACCCGAAGAAAGCGTCCGGTCAGGCAAGGCCGCCCTTGCCTGTCGGCTCAAGGAGGTCGATGAGTTCGTCGCGGGTGCCCACGCCCATTTTGGAATAGATGTGGTTCGCATGGGTTTTCACGGTAGACTTCGAAATGAAGAGCCTGTGTCCGATGTTCGTGTAGCTGCGGCCCTGCAAAAGCGCGTAAAGCACCTCGCTTTCCCGTGGGGTGAGGTCGTACCGTGCGGCAATGGAGGCACAGAGCGTTGCGGGGATGGAGGGAGGCTCGTCGTTGCCGTGCGGGTTCTTGAGGGTCTGCAAGAGGTACACGACGAACTCGAAGACCACCACTGCCAAAAGCACGATCACGCATATCAGGCACCCGACGGGAACGTCGACGAGATCGCGCAGGATCCGCCCTGCGGCGAACAGGAGGTCCTTGAGACAAAACAGGGCACAGGCCAAAGGCAGGTAGGGGGCACCGAACACCAGGCGAACCGAGGCGAGAATGCCCATGAAGGCCACGTCGATTTGGGCATACACGGCAAACAGGAGCACCCAAAGGAAGCTGATGGAGCTGTCCGACACGGCGGCCACCACGAGCAGCACGACGATGGAGCAGGTGGCAAGCACCCAATAGAACGCAGCGATCGAACCGGAATTCGAGCCGAGCTTGCGTGCAAAGGCGATGACGGCCGCCGAAACGAGCGGCGAGGCGACGAGAAGGGCATAGGCTCCATACTCGCGGTAACCGGTTTCGTTCATGACGAGCAGTCCTTGCACGAAGCGGGCCGCAAAAGCAGCAACCACGACCAGCTTGATGGCGCCCCACACTTCGCGCACGGGCGCCGCCTGCCTGCAAGCCACTTCGTTTGCAACGGGATCGAGACGAAGCTCCCTGCGCAAACAGTAAAACGAGACGGCCACCACGCCGATGCGGACGACGAAGGCGAGAACGCTTCCCGACGAGGAAAGGCCGAGCACGATGGGCGGCAGGCAGGCGACCGCCGACGAAAGGGCAGACGAGCCGGAAAGGCAGACGAGCGTGGCCCGCAAGGTCTTTTTCTGGAAAACGGACAGCCACAGCCGGCAGTACAACGCGAACCCGCAGGCGAAAAGCACCGAAGAGGCGGCAAACAAAAAGGCGTTTTCGACATTGTGGGCGAACATTGCAACGTAGGCTTCTTGGGTTCCGAACGCAGCCAAAAGCAAGGCGAGCGAAACGACGAAGAAAAAGCCGGTCGATCCCCGGTCAAAACGGTCGAGAACGAGGATGGCGATCCACGCCGCTGCAGAGGAAAAGCCGATCAGCGCTTGGTAGTCCATGGGAATCGTGGTATAGAAGCTGTACACTCGCTGATACACGAGCATGAGCACTACGAACCCGAAAGAGGTCCAAGAACACGAACCCTCGCGATTCCCCTCCATACTCCACCTCTTCTCGAACGGGGTCGCCGAAAAGGTCATCCGAACCCGGACGGGCGCTCCCGCATGCGCCTCGGAACGCTCGCGGCAGCAAGCCCGCCCGACCACCAAGGCGGCGCGCCCCTAGTTCCAGATAAGGTCCATCATCTCCTGGCGGTCGTGGACGCCCAGCTTAGCATAGATGTGGGTCACATGGGTCTTCACGGTGCCGTCCGACAGCACCAGCTCTTCCTGGATGAACGAGCGCGTGCGCCCTTGCGCGAGCAGCGTGAACACCTCGGTCTCGCGCGGAGAGAGCCGGTAGCGCCGCGCGATCTCAAGGCAGGTGTCTGCAACCGTCTCCGAAAGGGGCGCGGCCTCCCCTTCGGCGGGGCGTGCCTCGTCCGCCTGCCTTCGGCCGGCGAACCACGTGGCATACAGGGCGCCGATGACCAGCGCGTAGGTGGCCAGCATCACGAGCAGCGTGTCGACGATGGCCGCCGTGCTGAGCAACAGCACCCAGGCGATGGACGCGAAGGCGTAGACGGCGCCGGCAAACCCCATGACGCGGTACGACGGCAGGTCGAGCACCTCGAGCGCACAGGCCACGACGGCCCAGAACAGCAGATGGGCAAACAGCTCGTCGATCTGAATGACCTCGGTGAGGAACCCCAGGAACTCGGCGCCGGGACTCGCCTGGATGGCGACGACGAACAGGCCCACGAGGATGAGCAGGAGCGCCGGCTGGAAACGGAGCGTGAGCGCGGTGTCGGCCATGCGCACGACGGCGACGTAGGCGAACGCCGCCACGCACGCCGCCGGCACCACGATGCCGAAGAGCAGGAACTGGTCCGTCGATATGTTGGCGTTCGTGTCGCCCCACATGCCCAGGTAGCTCACCGACCGGATGACGGCAAGGACAACGGCCGCGACGGCGAGCAGGATGAGCACGGCACGCCGGTCCGCCTGCGACGCAGCCACGGACGGACGCGGAAGCGACGAGACGCCGAAGACCGTGTGCCTGACGGGCGCGCCGGCGTTCCCCTTCTCCGCCTGCTCCCCCGCGTCGGCGCCGAAGGCCGGCCGGGCCGCCACGACGGCGGCCTCGAACACGAGCGCGGACGCCACGGGCACGACCATGGCGACGGCCACCTGCACGTCGGGAGTGGCATAGGAGGTCAGCAGCAACAGCAGGGGCAGCTTCACCACCAGGCCGCCCGCGATGCTGGCGACCGTGCAGACCCAGCCCTGGGTGCGGGCGAGCAGCAGGATGTAGCGCGCGACGAGCCAGAAATAGCACACGCCCGCGACGAACAGCCCGCCGACGGCAAGCGCAGAGGCCTCGAAGAACGTCTGGTGATACGACAGGCCGAAGCAGGCCGTGCCGAACGCGGCCAGAAGCGGCAGCACGAACCTCAGCACCCCGTCGGCATGCTTGAGGAAGCGCGGCGCGCAGGCGAACGCGAGCGCCGACACGAGGATGCCGCCGAGAAAGAACAGCCGTGGATTCGTCCAGTTCTCCATGCCGGAGGCCGACGACAGAAAGCCCAGCGTGTGGCCCATGAGCGTGCACCAGACCAGGTTGAGACCCAGCCCGCACGCCGCCAGCACCACGCACGCGTTGATGTGAAAGCCTTTGCCCCGTGTCATCCCGATAGCGCCCCCGCGCCCCTTCCCTGCGGCCCGACTCCCGAAAACCGCTTCCCATTATCGCACGACCGCGGCTCGCCTGCACCCCTCAACTTGCAAACGGGTCGCACCGCTTCGAAACGTTTCCCAAGGTCGCAGGGGCATCCACCAAAATGTCCGATGCCTTGCAGGGCCGCTTTTACAGGAATTACGACCCCTCGGGGATGGCCCGGGCCGACGCGTGTGCCCTACGATGGCTCGGTTCGCCGTCCACTCCGCCGCAACGGACGAAAGGGGGAAGGAGCGCGGCACGGCCCATTGCATGCCGCGACAGGGCGAAGGAGGGGCGGGACGAAGACCAGGACCGAAGGAAGAGGAGGACCGATGAGATTCAACAAACACCTCATCATCGCGGCGACCTGCGCCGTGTGCGCGGTCGGCCTCGCGGCAGGATGCGCGCCGCAGCAGGCCGAAAGCGGCCCGGGCACATCGGGCGGGGACGCCGGGCAGGGGCAGGAACCCTCGCAGGAAGAAAGCCTCACGCCCGAGCAGCAGGCCGTCATAGACGGCGCCGAGGGGACCACGAACGCCGACATCAACGAGGACTTCTACCCGGGCAAGGAGTACCTGGACAACCTGTGGGACCGCTGGGACCAGGTGGCCGAGGAATACGCGCCCGAGATCAGGACGCTGCCTGACGGCAACATGGTGCAGCGCACGCCCACCGAGTACGCGGTAAACCCCGACGCCTGGCAGATCCAGGCAGGCAGCAACTCGTACAACACCTACTGGCTCGACGCCGACAACCGCGGCTGCGAGTCGTGCCATGCGGACATGAACGCGCTCCTGAAGAACCTTCCCTACGAGCATCCGGTGGCATGGAACGACGAGCTGGACAACAAGATGACCGTGCAGCAGTGCTTGTTCTGCCATTCGTACGCGCCCGGCTACATCGCCAAGCAGTACGAGTTCGGAACGCTCATGCACGCCGTGCACTACAACACCCGCAACAAGGCGGAGTTCGCGAACGACTACCAGGGCGACTGCATGTCCTGCCACAACGCCACCGAGAACGGCGAAGGGCTGGAGCTGTGGGACCTCACGAAGTACGACCGTTTGTGGGGCATCAACGACGTCGAGAACGTCCAAGGCGAGTTTTCCATCGACCAGGAGAAGACCCAGGGCCAAGACGGCGTGTTCTCCTACGACTGGATGCATGCCTACTACGACAACATGCGTCATGGCGCCGGCGTGAACGGCCTTGACCTCGAGATGCCGCAGAGCCTCTTCGACGAGTGGACCATCACCGTGGACGGCAGCGTGAACGAGCCGTACACGGCCAAGCTGCCCGACCTCATCGCCGAGGCCGAGGCCGCGGGCGTCGTGGTGACCAAGACGTCGAAGATGGTGTGCAACTGGAACCCGGTCGGCGGCGGCGGCGCCACCAACACCGAGATCACCGGCATCCCCGTGGGCTGGCTCATCGAAAAGGCCGGCGGCATGAAGGAGGGCACCACCGGCGTGAAGGCCTTGCGTGCCGACGGCAGCTCGCAGCGCGCCTTCCCCAAGTCGAAGGTGGAGGCGAACGAGGCCCTGCTCGTGTACAAGATCGGCGGCGAGTACCTGGACGCGACGCGCGGCTACCCGTGCACGAACTGGGTCGAGGGCGTCGACGCGCAGATCAACTCGAAGCAGATCGACACGTATCACGTGACCGACGAGGACATCGACTACACCGACAAGTGGGCCGGCAACCCGAACGGCTGGCAGAACGAGGACGGCGTGGCCATGAACCATCCCAACGCCACCATCCTGGGCGTGCCCGACGGCCTTCTGGTGCAGAACGGCCAGCCCCACACGTTCGGCGGCTACGTCGACGCGTTCGACGAGAAGATCGCGAGCATGGAGTTCTCCATGGACCGCGGCAAGACGTGGACGAAGTACGACCTGGGCGACACCGACCGCAACAAGCTCGTCTGGTGGAGCTTCACCTACACGCCTGAACTGGAAGGCGCCTACTGCCTGACCGTCCGCGCCACCACCGAGAGCGGCCAGCAGAGCTTCGAGACCCAGACCGTCATGTTCAACGCCAAGGACAAGCTGCCCAGCCCCGAGGAGACCACCGTGCTCGAGAGCGCGGCGCTGGTTCCCCCGAAGGCCGAGGCCCCGTCCGACGAGAAGAGCGAGTAAGGAGGACGCCATGGCTTTCAACATTACCAAGAAGCTTGCCGGCGGCGTGGCCGGATCGGCCCTGCTGATGTTCGGCGCGGCGACGGCGGCCGGAAGCGCGGTCGCGGCCACGCCGCCCCAGACCGCCGGCGCGGACCCGTCCGCCACGACGCACGTCGTGAACGACCAGGAGGTTCTGGCGCGCTTGCTGGACCAGGGAGACGCACCCTACGTGCGGCTTGCCAACGTCGAGGGCGCGTTCGCCTTCAACCAGGAAGGCACCACGCCCAACGACGAGCTGTTCAACGTGTTCGGCACGGCGCTCACGTCCATGTGCTCCAAGCCCGCCGTCGAGCTGGCCGAATCCGAAGGCGGCGTGGCCAACTTCTACGTGAACGTGGGCGGCAACGTGAAGAAGAGCTTCACCATCGACGTGCGCGAACTGGCCGAAGACAAAAGCCAGGAGACGCTGATGGCATGCTCGTGCGCCACCGGGGCGCCCTTCGGACAGGCACGCGTCATGGGCGTGCCGCTGTCGGCCGTGGTGGAGATGGCCGATTTGGAGGACGGCGTGAACACGGTGACGGCCTACGGCGCCGACGGCTTCGGCCAGCCGCTGCCGCTCCAGTACGCGCTGGAGAAGAACGCGCTTCTGGTGTACCAGGTGAACGGCGAGGAGCTTTCGTCAAGCGCCGGCTCGAGCCTGCAGCTGTGGATGCCGGAAACGGTGGCACGCTACTTCACGCGCAACATCGTGGACATCGAGCTGACCCAGGAGGCCGAGGAGCCCGTGCTGCAAGGCATGGACCCGTGCTACCGCAACAAGGTGAACGTCCTCAACTACTCCGACGGATGCGTGTTCAAGGCCGGGGACGAGATCACGTTCGAAGGCGTGGCCGACGATCTGGGCAGCCCCGTCACAGCAGTGGAGTTCTCCTTCGACGGAGGAGCCACCTGGACGTCGTGCGCGACCGAAGGAGCCACGGCGGACAAATGGGTGAACTGGCAGTTCACCACCACGTTCGAGGACGCAGGCGACTACCGCATGACCGTGCGCGCGAAGACCGCCGACGGCGAGGTGTCCCCGCTCGCCGCCACGCTGCTGTTCGAAGTGGCGTAAGGCGAAATACCGCACGGACGCAACGGGGGCGGCGGGCGTTATGCCCGCCGCCCCCGTTTCTGTGCGCCGGCGCCCGGAAAGGCGCCCCGGCCACCAGTCCGCCCGAAAGCCGGGGCGGCGCGCCGCCCTCACCACACGACCGGGATCTCCGTGACGGTGGCGTCCGTCTTCTCTCGCACATAGGCGTACAGGTTCACGCCCTCCATGCTCGGCTGGCCGTAGTTGAGCTCCTGGGCGCGCACGTTGGCGTTCGTGGTCGCCTCGTCCATGTCGGCCAGGAAGCGCACGCGCACCGGGCCGCCGTCCGACCACTCCATCGCGGGATGCCAGGCCAGGTTGCGCACTTCGACGTGCCAGGCCGCACCCGCCGCGGCGGCGGCCGCCGCGCGGGCCGTGGCGTCGTCTGCGGCTGCGTCCGCGTCCCCAGAGCTGCCTGCCACGCCCTCCGCGCCGTCCGTGCCCGCGTCCCCGGAACCGCCGTCCGTGCCCGCTTCATCGTACACGCGCACGAAATCGCAGGTGAAAAGTCCGCTCAGGATGTAGTCGACCTTTCCCCACCCCGACACGAGGTCGCCGAGGCCGAAGACCACGGGCACCGCGTTGCCCGACGCCCCCTGCACGAGGCGCACGGGCTGCACCGTGTGCGCATGCGTGCCCAGCACCAAATCGACGTCCAGGTCGGCCAGGAACGCCGCATAATCCAGCTGCTGGCCGTCGGGTTCGCTCTCGTATTCCGTGCCCCAGTGCATGGCGACGATCACGGCGTCGGCCACCTGCTGCGCGCGACGCACGTCGGCCTCGATGGCCGCCTTGTCGAAGCCGCACAGATGCCACGTGTCCGGAAGGTCTTCTTGAAAGTAGTTGTCGCCATAGCAGAAGGCCAGGAACGCGAACGTCATGCCGTTGCGCTCCACCAGGCGCACCGTCTCGCGGTCGGCCTGGCTGCGATAGCTGCCGGCGCAGACGATGCCCGGATAGGCGTCCCATACGTCGAGCGAGCGCTCGGCTGCCTCCACGCCGTAGTCCAGTACGTGGTTGGTGGCCAGGTTGACCAGGTTGAAGCCGGTTTTGGCCAAGGCGTCGGCCGCCGCGTCGGGCGTGTTGAAGCTAGGGTAGCCGGCATAGCCGTACTCGTCCGTGCCGGCCATGACGGTTTCCTGGTTGACGAAGCGCAGGTCGCGCTCCTGCACGAACGGGGCGACCTCCTGGTAGAACGGCGTGAAGTCGTAGACGCCGTCGCCCGGCGCGCCCCCTGCGGCGTCCGTCAGCTCGAGCACCTGGTCGGTGCCGATCTGGTCGCCTGCCGCCACGAGCGTCACCCGGTCGGGCCGGGCGCCTGCCTGCCCGCGCCCCCACAGCAGGTAGTCCACGCCGGCAGGCGTGGTGCCGTGCACGACGCCGTTCTCGTCCACGCTCTCGGTCGCGCCGGCCAGCTTGCCGGACGGGTCCTGCGGGAACGCGGGCGTCTCGGGCGATGCCGCGCCGCCCGCTGCAGGGTTGCCGGCGAGCCCGGCCACCCATGCGACGCCTGCCACGGCCACCACCGCCACGACGGCGAGCGCGAGCAGGAGGCCGAGGCCGCGCGCACGTGCGGGCGCGGCGCCGGACGGCGCATGCCGCCGATGTATCTGGGTATGCCGCCTGCCTTCCATCGCCGTCCCGCTCCCCTACTTCGCCTGGCTGGGATGTCTCTCGAAGAAATCGAAGCGCGGGGGCAGGTCGCGCACGCGGTGGCGCCCCTCGGTGATCTCCCCGGCGCTGCACAGCTCGTCCATGCCTTCGAAATCGTAGTTCCAGCTGAAGAACTCGTCGAACTCGAAGTTCAGGTAGTCGCAGATCTTCTCGGTGCCGAAGGGCACGACGGGATGCATGAGCAGCGTGGCCACCCACAGCAGATAGAACGAGTCCACCAGCACCTGGCGGCGTGCCGCCTGGTCGTCGGCCAGCTCGGCCTGACGGATGCCTTCGGTCCAGTGCTTGTTCGCGAACCGGATGAAGTCGTCCATGAGCGACATGACCGCATGCAGCTCCACGCGGTGCATGGTCTCGTCGTAGGCGCGCAGCGTCTCGTGCGCGCGCTCCACCACCTCGGGCGTGGGCGCGCCGAGGGGCAGGTACCCGTCGAAGTTCTTGCCTGCCTCGTAGAAGCAGCTGCGGGCCAGGCGGTTGAACACGTTCGTGAGCAGCGCGCCTTCCTTGAGCACGGGGTCGGCCACGCGCGGGTCGTCGCGCTTCTTCTCGTCCGGGTCGTACGGCTTGGGCTTGAAGCCCACCGACCGCTGATCCAGGCCCAGCGCCAGGAAGTGCGCGCGCAGCTGCTCGGCGGTATAGTGGTCCAGAAGCTCGTCGGCCGTGGGCGGCTTTACCGCGCCCGACGACGAAGCCTTCTTGGCACCGAACAGCAGGTGGTGGTTGGCGACGAGCGTCGTCTGCCGCAGCGGGCGGTCCGTCTCGCCGGGCACGAGGATGTCGCCCGGGCGCAGGGCCTCGATGAGCGCCGGCTGCGCGACGCCGTAGAAGTACAGGTTGTCCTGGCCGATGAACTGGTAGACCTGGGCGTCGGGCGAGCACCAGAAGTCGCGCCAGCTCGTGCGCGGCAGCCCCCACTCGTCGTTCACCGCCATGGTGAACGAGATGGGCGCCCACAGGCTTTCCGGCCAGCACCACACGGTGAGGCCCTCCACGCCGTCGATGACCGGGGCCTTCACGCCCCATTCGATGTTGCCCGTGATGCGGAACGGCACGAGCGTCTTGCTGGTGCGGAACCGGATGCCAGCCGCCGTCAGCACGGGCCGCGCCTCGTCGCGCTCCGCGATGGTGTCGAACTCTATCTCGAAGCTCTGCTTGCCTTCCTCGGCCGCGCGGAAGCGGTGCGAAGGCAGCTTGTCGGCCACGGCCCGATAGGCCTCTTCGGCCTCGCTCTTGATGTAGACCACGGGGGGCGCCAAGAACTCCTTGACGGTCTGCGGCACGATGGGGCGCACCTCGGGGTCGGCCTCCAGCTCGGCCACGCGGGCGCGCAGGAAGTCGGCGAAGGCCGGCAGGTCGAAGTACCAGTTCTCCACCGGGCGCATCTCCGGCACGGTGCCCGTCACCGACGACACCGGGGCGATGAGGTCGGCAGGCGCGTACTGGTGCCCCAGGTCGCACTCGTCGGCGTAGCCGTGCTCCGACTTGCAGCCCTGCACGGGGCAGCGTCCCACCACCTGGCGCCCGTTCAGGAACGTCTGGGCCTGCGCGTCGTAGAACTGCAGCGTGGACTGCAGGTGCAGCCACCCGTTCTCGTGCAGCTTCTCGATGAACTTCTCCGAAATCAGCTGATGCACGTCGCCCGCATGCCCGATGCCCGAGCCCTCGAACGCCGACAGGCTGATGCCGTACGCGTCGAGCGTCCTCTTCTGCGCCTCGTGGTTGCGCTGCACGTAGTCGGCGATGGTGCCCTCGAACGCGCCCGACTCCACCAGCTTGCGGTAGCCTTCGTCGATGGGCGAGCCGAAACAGTCCGTGCCGCTGATGAAACGCACGTTCTCCGGCCCGATGCGGTCGCGCAGGAAACGGGCGAACGCGTCGGCGGGCACGAACACGCCCCCGATGTGGCCGAAGTGCAGCGCCTTGTTGCCGTAGGGCATGCCGGCCGTCACGACGGCGCGGCGCGGCCACTCCACGCGGCCGGAGGCGTTACTGGGCGAGGGTTCCATGCTTCTCCCCTTCGTTCAAGAGCGCCGAGACGTCCTGCGACGACTGCGATGAGGACAGAAGCCCCAGCAAGGTCGAAAGGTCGCCGTAGTCCGGCTCCAGGTTCACGGTGTCGTACGACGAGATGCCGGCGAGCTCGGCCGCCTTCTCGGTCGCGTCCTCCAGCGTCCCCAGCTCGTCTGCCAGGCCGTTCTCCACGGCATCGATGCCGGTGAACGTGAGGCCGGTGGCCAGCGCGCGCACCGCCTCCACGTCCATGCCGCGGCCCTGGGCCACGGTCTCGATGAACGACTCGTTGATCTGGTCGACCATGGCCTGGTAGTAGGCGCGCTCCTCTTCCGTGAGCGGGCGCGTGCCGTAGCTGGAGTCCTTGCTGTCCGCCGAGGCGATGTTGTCGACGCTGATGCCCAGCTTCTCCATGAGGCCCGAAAGGTCGGTCACCTGCATGACGGTGCCGATGGCGCCGATGGACGTGGTCTTGGCCGTGAAGATGTAGTCGGCCTGCGACGATATCTCGTAGGCGGCGCTCGCGTTGATGGAGGCGCTCGACACCACGACGGGCTTGGAGAACTCGCGCAGGTATTCGGCCATCTCCTCGCCCGCGGTGGCGGTGCCGCCGCCGGAGTTCACGCGCAGGACGACCGCTTTGATGTGCGGGTTCTGCTCGGCGCGGTCCAGCTGCGCCTTCAGGCCCTCGGGGCTGCACGTGGTGCCGTCGTATTGGATGGTGCCGTCGAGCGTGATGACGCCCACCGCGTCATGGGAGAGGTAGTCCAGGTCCGACGACGAGGACGCGGCCAGCGACCCGATCGAACCGAACGAGGCGAGAGCGCTGGTGCACGACGCCAGGCCGAAGAACATGAGTGCGAAGAACAGGATCACCGCCACCAGCGCGACGATCCAGCCGCGGCTCTTCTTCTGCTGCGGGGACGGGACGTTCGGCGGCTGGGGCTGGCCGTAGGCGCTTTGCGGGTACGCCGGCTGAGGCTGCTGGGGCTGCGGCTGGGGCTGCTGCCACACCTGCTGCTGCCAGTTGTTGTCTTGGGACATATTCCCTCCTTACGAATGGGTCGGGAACCATACTACCGCACCGGGCGGCGCGGCAGGAAAGGGGTTTCCCTTTCTTCACGGAAAAGGACGCCGGAAAGGGGCGGCAGAGGGGCGGGAAAGGGCGGGCGTGCGCCTGCTTTGCCCGCCAGCGCCGCGCCGTGCCCGGAACGCACGGCTTACGGTCGCCGCGACGCACGGCCGCCCGTGCCGGCCAAGAGGCGGCGCGGGCGGCTGGAGCGGGCGTGCGGGAGCGCTGCAAGGGCGCTTCAGGGGGCGCTTACAGTTCCAGGTTGTCGTCCGACTTGCCATGCTGGGCCTTCTTGGCCGTGCGCATGAGGAACTCCTGGTTCGTGTCGGTCTGCTTGAGCGACTTGATGAGCATGTCCATGGCGCGCTCGGTGCTGTTCATGTTGGCCAGGATGCGGCGCACCGCCCAGATGAGCGGG
>CAJFVW010000117.1 GCA_904420575.1 uncultured Gordonibacter sp. | reverse complement strand
TCTGGCTCGTGGGCGACATCCTGCTCAAGACCGACAAGATGTCGATGGCCCATTCGCTGGAGAGCCGCGTGCCGTTCCTCGACAAGCGCGTGTTCGAGGTGTCGGCCACCATCCCCACGCGCCTCAAGGCGAACGGCGAGCAGACGAAGCTCGCGCTGCGCGAGGCCGCCGAGCGCGCCATCCCCAAGGATTGGGCGCAGAAGGAGAAGCTGGGCTTTCCTGTGCCCATGGTGAACTGGCTGCGGCAGGACCGGTACTACGAACAAGTGAAAGAGCAGTTCACGAGCGAGCTGGCAGCGCGGTTCTTCGACACAGACGAGCTGATGCGGCTGCTCGACGAGCACAAGGCAGGCGCCGACCGCTCCCGCAAGATCTGGATAATCTCGATGTTCCTTCTGTGGTACCGGATCTACTTCGTGGACCGTACGGTCCCGGAGAAGCCAGCGGCCGTGTAAACGACAAGCCGCCCGCGCCGCCAGGCGGCGCCTACAACGCCGAGACCTGCAAGGCATAGAATGCCAGGCGCACGCAGAACGTGCCTACGAACGCGCAGGCCACGGCAATGACGACGTGATAGCCCGTCTCCTTCAGGCGGAGGGCCATCAGCGTGAAGACGAGCGTGGCGGCCAGACAGAGCGCCCCCACGGCGACATGGGTCGAGGCGGCGCGCACGAGTTCGACGCCCGCCGCCCCCGCCGTGCCCAGCACCATGGCGACGTGCGCGGCCAGGCCTCCCAGACCCAGCACGGCTCCGGCCGCCGCGAAGGCCGCCAGCACGCCCTTCGCCCCCCTCCCCTCCAAGGCGCCCGCGTTCTCGAACAGCAGGGCGGCAAGCGCCGAACCGCCCAGAAGCGCGCATCCGAGCATCTGGGCAGGGGTCGCGGCCGTAGCCCAGACCGGATCGCCGGCCAGCACGTGCGCGGCGGCAAGCGCGCAGACGAACAGCAGCCCCAGCAGCCCGACGGTGCGCAAAAGCGGCTTCCTGAGCCGTGACGGCATCCTCCCCGAAACCGCCACGGCTCCGTACGCCAGCGCCGCGACGGCGAACGCCCCGGCTGCGCCGACCGCGGCATAGCGCGCGGCACCGTCGACGCCGCGGAGCAGGAACGCGGCCGCCGTCTCGTCCTGAAGCGCGAAGTACGCGGCGACGCACCCCAGCACGACCGCAAGGCTCGGCATGAGGGAGAGCGCGTCGATGCTCGCAAGGCGCCTCCCTTCGGCGGGAAACGCGTCTGCAAGCACGGCCATCGCCATGAAGGCGCCTGCGCCTGTCAGTGAGAACATGGTGGAAAGCGCCCAAGGCACCCCCGCATACACCGCCTCCATGCCCCGCTCCTCTCGTCGTGCGTCCAGTTGCGCCATGCGCGCGCCGCCACAGGCGGAGCCCGGCGAGAACGCGCCAGGCTCCGCTTCGAAGCTGCGAGGGCGGCCGGCTGCTCCACAAGCCCTTTCTGCCGCCTCTTCCCGCGCGCGGCCAACGCGGCCCGAAGCCACCTCGCAGCCTTCCTTCCCTCCAAGACGGCCTGTCGCGCCGTCTTGGAGCCTCCGCCTTCCCTTCCTACGAGACGGCCAGTTGCGCCTGGAGCTCGCGCGCCGCCTCTTCCTCCATGGCGACGAGCTTCTTGTTCTTGCGCACCATGAACATGCACACGGTGGAAGCGGCCACGAAGCAGGCGCAGATGCCGAACGCGCCGCTGAAGCCGAGGGCGGTGCCGGACACGGCGGCCACCAGCGGCACGCCGATGGCGTCACAGATGGGCTTGCCCAAGAACACGATGCCGTAGATGGCGCCGAAATGCTTGGGGCCCAGGTACATGGCCGTAGCCGACGAGAAGCACACGGCAGACGAGCTGAGCGCCACGCCGAACAGGATGGAGCTCGCGAACAAAAGGACGATGCTGTCGCCCACGAAGATGATCAGCACCAGCCCGATGGCGGCGAGCGAGTTCAGGATGCAGTAGGCGATGCGAGGCCCCACGAAGTCGATGATGACGCCCGAGGCCAGCTTGCCGAACACGCCGGAAAGCGAGATGACGGTCATGAACGAGCCGGCGACGGCGAGGTCGAAGCCGTTGCCGACGATGTAGGTCGGGAAGTTCTGGAAGGGGCCCTGCTCGCCGATGCCGATGAGGGCGAAGGCGATGGCGATGAACCAGAACGTGGAGGTCTTGAGCGCCTCGCCGCGCGTGAGGCCGACGAGCTTCGCGGCACCGGCGGTCTCCGCCTGCGCCGCGGCCTCTTCCGCAGTCATGCCGTCGGGCAGAAGGCCCACTTCTTGCGGCTGCCACCTCAGCAAGAACGCCCCTGCCACGAGCACGACGAAGGCGATGCCGGCAAGCACCATCGGGGCCGTCTGCCAGTTGCCGCCTGCCACGGCCGCCGGCACCAGCTGGCCCACGATGAGCGAGCCTGGGAACATGGCCGACCACACGATGGCCACGGCGATGCCGCGGCGCTTGTTGAACCAGTTGTTCGGGATGCCTGAGAGGATGACCATGCCGCCCAGGGCCGAGCCGATGCCCATGACGATGTAGGCGACGTAGACCTGCCACAGCTCGGTCATGAAGCCCAGGATCAGGAAACCGCCCGAGAACAGGACCGCCGAGCACAGCATGGAGCCGCGCAGCTTGATCTTGTTGATGACGTCTCCCACGATGAGGCTCGCGAAGCCTGCAGCCAACGCGTAGATGGAGAAGCCGAGCGCGACTTCTGCCGGCTGGGCGCCCAAGGCCTCGGTCATCGGCACTTTGAGGATGCTGAAGCTGTACAGGCCGAAGCCCTGCGTGACGATGGCCACGACGAAGGCGATGACCACCTGTATCCAGCCCTGGGTGAAGAATGCCCCGCTTTTCTTAGTTTCCGCCATTGTTCCTCCTTTGAGAATGGGCGTACGAAGATGCGGCCGGAGCCGTCCCCCCTTCGCCCTGCCCGTGTTCCGTCTCCGTCCGACCTACCCTGCCAAGCCTGACGGAAAGGGAAGTACGCATGTCCCGTGAAGCATGTGCGGCATGCCCGCCGACGTCGCCTCGCCGGCGGGCATCCGAGATCGATCGATCAGCTAGGCGGTGAAGATGGCGCAGTGGCGCCCTTCGGCCTCTTTCGCTATCTCGACGAACGGCCCTATCTTGAGCGCGCGCGTCGGGCAGCCCGAAACGCACAGCGGGTTCGGGTCTTCGTCGTAGCAGACGCGGCACTTGTCCAGCACGGGCGCCACCAGGTGGTACTGGCGCAGCTTGCCGTCGACCAGGAACGGCTTGCGGCGCACCACGCGCATCCAGTCCTCGTCGTACGGATAGCGGTGCGTCTCGCGGCAGGCGGCCTCGCAGCCGTAGCAACCGTTGCAGTCGTCAAGATCGTGCATGAGGGCAATGCCCTCGCCATTGACACGACTCATCACAGATCACCCCTTCCAGCTTCTATCTTGCACAGCGACGAGCGCATGGCCGTCGCGCCATAGCCGGGTTCGGCGGGCACGGACGGAACGAGGATGTTCCCGTTCGCCTTGTCCCACCCGTAGCCCGGAAGACCCAGTTCGGGGCAGTCGTCGCGCCAGGCCGGACGCGGCACGCACACGACGCCCTTCTTCGTTTCGCGCGACACCTCGGCCTTGGAGATGATGTGGCCGCGCGGGGACGTGATGGTGACCCATTCGCCGTCCGTGATGCCGTACTTCGTGGCGTCGTCGGGATGGATGAGCACGAAGGGGTCGGGGTACAGCTTGCGCTGGGCCGGGATGTTCGTCCACGCGGAGTGGAAGAACGAGTACACGCGGTGTCCGGTGACGGCGATGAGCGGGTATTCCTCGGCCAACTCGGGCTGGCTGATGGGGCTTTCCAGCGGCTCGGTGAAGTCGGGCAGCGGATCGTAGCCGAACTGCGCCAGCGCGTCGCACCAGAACTCGATGCGGCCGGTGGGCGTCGGGAAGCCCAGCTGTCCGTCGGGGCGCATGATGCCCTTCTCGTACTTCTTCTCGATGTACTCGCCCTTCTTGCCGCCCGGCTCGGTGGAGCGGTAGTCCTCGGCCTGGAACTCGTCCCACGTGAGGTCGAGGTCGTAGAACTCCTTCAGGCGCCATAGCACCATTTCCTTGGTGTCGTTCCATGGCCAATGCTCGGGGTCGATGCGCTTGCCCCATTCCAGGAAGAACTTCCAGTCGTCCCAGCACTCTCCCGGAGGCTCCACGGCCTGGTCGAACGTGAGCAGCAGGTTGCCGTCGATCTCCTCGTCGTAGCTGCAGCGCTCGGCCCAGTCCGAAGAGGGCAGCACCAGGTCGGCCAGCTTCGCCGTCGGCGACATGTAGAAGTCCTTGACCGCGATGAAGTCCAGGTTGGGCGACGTCATGGCCTGGTAGGTGAGGTTCGTGTTCTCGTAGCACAGAAGCGGGTCGTTGGCGATGGCGACGAACGCCTTCACCGGCCGCGGCTCGCCCGTGATGATGGCCTGGAACACCGCATGCGGGTCGTTCGACCGGCCGAACGACTTGTACAGCGGATGCTCCTCGCCGCCGAACGTGAACAGGTCGGCACGTCCGGGATCCTTGGCGCCGTCCCACAGCGTGATCTTGTCGTCAAGCATGACGGAGAACGACAGGTTCACCGGCACGCCGCCCTTGACGTCGATGTGGCCGAGCAGGCCCTGCAGGCAGGCCGTCGCGCGGCCGTTCTGGATGGCGTTGGTGTGCATGCATCCCGGCCCCAGGCCGATGTTCATGGCGACGGGCCCGTTCTCGCCCATGATGCGCGCGGCCTCGCGGACCTCTTCGGGCGTGATCCAGCAGACCTCGGCGGCCCGTTCGGGCGTCCAGTCCTTCACGCGTTCGGCCAGCTCGTCGAAGCCGTACGTCCACTTGTCAACGAAGTCCTGGTCGTACCACTTGTGCTCGATGACCTCGTGGATGATGGCCAGCGCGAGCGCGCCGTCGGTGCCGGGACGCGGCTGGATGGCCAGGTCGGCATGCTTGGACATGTCCTGGTAGCGCGTGTCGATGACGATGAGCTTGGTCTTGCCGGCACGCTGGTTCGCGTAGGCCTCCTTGGCCCACGTCGTCTGCATGGCAGGGTTCTCGCCCCAGGCCACGATGCAGTTCGCGTTGCGGGAGTCGCCCTTTGCGGAGCTGTAGATGCCCAAGGTGAAGGCGTTCGGCAGGATGTGCGGCATCAGGCACACGTGGGTGGGAACGAGGCTCCAGCCTTCAAGGCCGAGCGACGAGTTCAGGCGGCAGTGCCAGTGGTTGGAGACGCGGCCGGTTCCCTGGCCGGTGATGATGGCTTCGGGGCCGTACTCATCCTTGATGCGCATGCTTTCGGAAGCGATGATGTCCATGGCTTCGTCCCAGGTGATGCGCTCGAACTCGCTCTTGCCGCGGTTTTCCGGATGGCGCTCGCCGTTCGGGTCCCAGTCCACGCGCTTCATGGGATACAGCAGGCGGCCTTCCGTGTTGTTGTGGATCTCGCGCTCCGACATGCCCGAGCCGCAGATGACGCCGTGCGACTTCACGTTGTCGGGGTTGCCTTCGATCTTGACGATCTGGTTGTTCTCGTCCGAGTAGACGATGACGCCGCAGCGCGCATGGCAGGTCGTGCACTGCGTCCTCGTTCTTTTTAGTGCCATTGCATCTCCTTTGCTTCGTTTCTTGCCTCGTCTGGACAAAAAGCAAACTGCCTTCCCGCCTCACCCCCCTTCCTGTTCGGGCGGCGGGCCGGCACGGAGCAGCGCCCCATGCCGGCAAGGCTCCTTAGGCGTTCTTGGGGAACCGCACCAGAAGCGAGCACGCCACGCCGATCACGCAGCACACGCCGATGCCGATGTAGGCCATGTTGTAGCTGCCCGTGGCGCTGAACGCGGCACCGGCGATCACGGGGATCATGCCGGCGATGATGCTGAAGATGGGCAGCACCCAGCCGATGATCTTCGAGAAGTTCTCGTTGCCGAAGTAGTTGGCGAAGCAGGTGGGCGCGCACACCAGGTTGATGCCCCAGCCGCAGCCGATGCAGACGAAGTACACGAACATGAGCGCCGTGTCGTTGGGGCCGCAGAAGCTTGCGATGAACATAGAGACGGCCATGACCACGCCGGCGAACGCAAGGACGCGCACCGGCTCGATGCGGTCGATCAGGGGGGCTATCAGGAAGCGGACGATGAGCGCGACGATGCCCTGCACCGAAAGGCCGAACGCCACGATGCCCGGGTCGATGCCCATGCCGGAGAAGTGCAGCACGCCGGCGGAGACGTTCACGTTGAAGCCGAAGTACAGCGGCAGCGCTGCGCCGATGAACAGCCAGAACGCCGGCGTCTTGAACGCCTGCTTGAGCGTCTTGCTCTCCTTGGCCTTGTACACCTTGGAAACGGACTGCTTCTTTTCGGCGACGCCTTCGTCGGCCGCAACGTCGAGGGAGCCGTCGGGCACGAGTCCCTTGTCCTCGGGCTTGTTGCGCACGAACAGCACGACGATGACCAGGCCGACGACGGCCGCGCCGGAAACGGCGTAGAAGGCCGACGTCCACGTGCCCGTCGCCTGGATGACGTAGTTCACGACCGGCGGCACCAGAAACGCCACGATGCCCATGACCGACATCATGATGGCCATGGCCATGCCGCGCTTCTTGACGAACCACATGCTGATGGTGGTCTGGCACGGCACCTGCGAGCCCATGGCGCCGCTCACGCTGAGCAGCACGCCGAAGATCAGGAAGTAGGCGATGGTGCTCGAGCCGCCGAACTGGGCGAACAGGATGCCGCCGACGATGAGCAGGATGGCGGACAGCATCATCGAGACGCGGGCGCCCTTCTTGGACACCAGCATGCCGATCAGGGGAGCCAACAGGCCTTGGAACAGAATGAACACCGTGAAGCCAAGACCGACCAGGGTGCGGTCCATCATGATGTCCGGTTGCGTGACCATGACCGGGATGCCGATCTGGCCCGCGTTCAGGGCGAACGAGCCTAACAGCAGGTACACCAGCCCGCAGGCGACCACGACGACCCAGCCATAAAAGGGCTTCTTGCCCGTGCTGGAAGCCGGTGCCGCAACGGCAGACTGCTTCTCCTTGTCTTCCATGGATCCTCCTTGCCATTCCTTCGAATAGGACAGAACGGTCCTGCGCGAACGCGCACACGTCAGCGGCGAGAAGCCATGCCCACCCCCTTCCGACTCGCCCCCCGAAACGGCCCGAAGCCGTTTGGAACCATGGCCCCACCATGCGGTCGGGCGGGTGGAAAATCATCAGAGCGGCGCGCTGAAACGACGCCGGACGTCTCATGCATCGAGGCTGATGTTTGATTTTGACCTGGGAAAACCTGCAGGGCACCCGAAGGTCGCCGGCAGGCTGCGCCCGAGTGTTGCTCCGGGCAGGACGAAAGCCCGCGGGGCGCGCGAGGTCGCCGGCAAGCTTCGGGCGGTGCTGCCCGGATGGAGACTAAAACCCGCGGGAGGCGCGACGGTCGCGTGCTACTTGCGCTTTCGGTCCTCCACCATGTTGATGAGGACCTGGTGCGAGCTGATGCCCAGCTTCTTGTAGATGTTATAGATGTGGGAGCGGGCGGTGGAGTGGCTGACGACCAGTTCCTTCTCGATGAATTCCGCGTTGCGCCCCTTGGCCAGAAGGATGAACACCTCTGTCTCGCGAGGCGTCAGGCCATGCTCGAGCGCGACCTTCTTGCACGACTGCACGAAGAAGCCGTCCGACCCCCTGCCGGCAGGCACCACGCCGCCGGCGCCCAGGGACGCGAAGTCGAACCTCCTCGTCTCCCCGAGGCTGAACAAGGCGAACGAGAGCAAGAGCAGGAAGCTCAACCCGACGAGCACCAGGTGCTCGCCGTCGCCCAGAGAAGGCTGGCGCATGAAGACGTACCAGCCGAGCACGGTGCCGACGAGCATGCCCAGCCAGGTCGGGATGCCGGTTTTCGCATACCGCCTGATGGCGTGCAGCCTGAACTCCTGGTTCATCTCGCTGGCCTCGCACCATTTCAGGACCATCGAGAACGCGTTGAGCGACGTGTTCAGCCCTGCGCAGACGACCAGCCCCGCCTCGTCGCACGAGGGGATCAGCAGCAAGGTGGCCACCACGAACGGCAGCGACAGCTGCTGTACCTGCCGGCTGGCGAGCAGCCGGTTGAGCGACCAGTGCTTCGCCATGATGGACAGCAGGGCGCCGAAAGCCCCGCAGGCGCCGACGACGAGGGCCGCCTTGAGGCCGTGGGCGACCGTCACGACGAGCACCATGCCGTACACGGCGCTATGACAGGCGGTCCAGAACATCTCGGGGCCCGTCTCGCGGAACGATCCGTCGTCGTCCTCGGCGACGGGGCCGTCCCACGGCACGCCCTTGACGAGCTGGTTGAAGATGGCCAGCTCGGCGACGATCACGATGGCCATGCCCACAAGCCCCAGCTGCTTGGGCTCGGCGGCGCACGTGGCCACGTATATCATGACGCTGAAGAAGGCGCTGAACGCCACGGTCAGCACGTTTTGCCGCAACGAGTTCTGACTCATGATCAGGCACCAGAGGAAGCCGGACGCCGCGAAGCTCACGCCCAGCATCGCCCAGGTGACCAGAGCGGCCATACCCAGGTCGAAGCCGAAGCTCAGCACCGCGGCCTTCGCGACGAAGGGGACGATGCCCAACGCCACGGCCGGCACCAGCACCGAAGCGTAGTGCGACGCCACCCAGTCGGCCTTGACGTCGCCGACCACGTAGACCACGATGACGGCCAGGATGGACACGATGCGCAGGACCACCGCGTATTCCTGGGTGTGGCCTAGCGCCAAAGGCAGCGCGATGCTGAGGCCGCAGTACGTCTGCAGCGCAAGAAAGCAGCTGAAGCCGGCAGCGACCAAAAGCGATCGGCCGCTCAGGAACTCCTCTTCCTGGAGTGCCGGCTTCTCGTCGGCGTCCCGCTCCATCGTTTTCGCCTGCACGGCCATCGCCCCTTTCGGGAGCGCCCTTCAGGCCCTGCGGGATGCCGGGGCCTGCCGTTCGCCGGCCCGCGTGCCACCCGCCTTGGACGACCGACGCCCCCCGATCGCTCGTTTTGTTTCTGATAGCATACCGGTCATTGTAATACGGGAACACTCTCTGCGTCATCGCAATGTCGGATATCGGCAACAAAACAGGACGCAGGAAACGGCGGGGCGTTTCCTTCGCTTGCGGCGAAGGAGCCTTCCGTCGCGTGCGCAGGGCGGCGCGGAAAAGAATGGAGGCACGCCGCGCGGCGGCTCTGCGCCGACGGCGAGCCCGCGGATCGGTGGGGCATGTGCAGGCAAGCGAAAGCGTCCCGACGGGCCGGGGCGCTTTCGCATTGCGAAGGGAACCCGAGTGCGGCCGAGGCCTGGAGGCCTTACGCCCCCGTCGGGGCCAGATCCTCCGGATCGAGCACGTCGCCCCCCAGCTCGCGGCGCTTCGCGTCGGCGTCCAGCCGCGCGAGCTCTTTCTTGGAAAGGCCCTTCCAGTCAGGCTCGATGCCGGCACGCTTATCGGCTGCCTGGGCCACGAGGCCCGGCACGAGGTAGGCAGCCCAGCAGGCGATGGCGCCCCACAGGTTCACGCCGAGGAAGTTCGCGTACGAGCCGCCTCCGATGTCCATGAACCCGAGCGCAGCCGGAGCCACCGTGTCCACGATGCCCAGGACCATGCCGATCCAGAACGCCAGCTGGAAGCCCACCTTGGTGGGCTTCACCACGCCGTGCATGAGAAAGACGGGGCCGAGGCCCATGATCATCGTGCCCGAGATGGTGGTGGCGGCGATGATGTCTGCCCCCATGATCATGGGCAGGTTGCCCACGATGCCGAAGACGATCATGAAGACGATGCCGATGATGCGCGGGTTCATGCTGGGGGTCTTGCCCAGGATGCCCGGCAGGTCGCGCGCCGCGAGCTTGGCGAGAGAGCTGAACGTGGAATCGAGCGTGGATCCGGCCGTGGCTATCATGATGACGGCCATCATGAAGAACGCCACGATGCCCAGGCTCTGCGCCACCACGACCGGCGCGCTGGAGCCCGCCGTGCTCATGTCGTTCAGGTAGGCGTGCACGCCGATGAGCGAGAACAGCACGATGGCGAGGAAGCCCAAAAGGCCCGCCACGACGAAGCTGCGCAGCATCTTCTTCTCTTCGCAGATGAAGCCGCGGTCGGTGAGCACGGCGTCATGGAAGCCGTAGCTCAGGCATTGCAGGCCCGCCCCGATGATGAAGTCCACGCCGCCCTCGAGCGACCACGCGCCGGACGTCACGTAGTCCACCGGGCTGTCCTGTGGCACGATCCACACGAGCACGCCGACGAGCAGCACGGCGAAGAGGATGGCCTGCGCCACGTCGGTGATGATGGAGCCGCGCATGCCGCCCCAGCAGCAGTACCCCACCGTGATGGCCGTGAACAGGAGCGCCGCCACGACGAACGGCGTCGAGCCCGACTCCCCGTAGTACGCGCCCACGACCGACGTGTTTGACCACACCTCGTTGAACAGGCGGACGAGGATGGCGGCCGAGAAGCAGAACGCGGCCAACACCCCGTAGTGTTCGGTGAGGAAGCCCACCATGCTGGTGGCCTTGAACTTGCGGCGCAGACGGTACAGAGCCCAGCCGGTCAGCGGGATGCAGAGCCAGTACATGGCATAGCCGATGCCGCCCACGATGCCGAAGCTCGCGCCCATGTTCGCGGCGTTCGTGACCGACTTCGCGAAGATCCACGCGATGAAGATGGATGCGGTGATCATCCAGGGGTTGGCGGCGCGGCCCTGCCTGTCCTCGCCCTTGAAGAACCCGCCCAGCGAGACGGTCTTCGGCGAGAGCAGGAACATGACCACGCCGTACACGACGAGGAATGCCCAGAAAAAGATCCCGGTTGTCGAATCCACGCGACACGCTCCTTCCAATCGACGGCCATGCGCCAAGAAGCAAGGGTCACTGCACCCACCGGCCTCAAACGCGCGGGGTGCCGAAGCGCCCGACCATCCTGCTCACGCACGCGCAATAAACATTGTTTCCTAGCAATTATTGGATTATATCTAATAATCGTCATATTCCAATAGTCTTTTTCGCAAGTCGTCGCAAAGGGCGTGCGGCGGCGCGGGAGGACGCGCGGCGGCGCTCGCGAAGCGAAGCGAAGCGTGCCGGCGTGACCACGCGGCAGTTCGGGCGCAACGGGAGCGGCCGCGCACGGCGGGACGCACACAGCGGATGCCGGCGCGCTACCCCTGCACGATGGTGCCGCCGCAGCTGGAGCCGCTGCCAGCCGTACAGGCGTAGCAGTGGTTGCGGAAGCGGATCGCGCGCGCAAGCGGCAGTGTCGGGTCGGCTGCGTAGTCGAAGATCGTGCGGTCGCCGCCGTCCTCGCGACGTGTGGGCAGGCCGAGGGCCTGGTTGAAGTCGCAGTCGTACACGCGCCCGTCCCAGCCCACGGACAGCTGGCCGCGGCACATCATGCCGGCGCACGCCTCCTGGTTGAAACCGTCGATGAGCAGGTCGAGGTACGGGTCGAATTCGCCCGTGTCGACGAGGTGCGCCCCGTAGCGGCCGATGGGGTTGTTGGCCACCGCGAACAGATGGTCGAACGACACGCCCAGCTCGGCCAGGCGGCGCCGGTACAGGTCCTCCAGCTCGTCCTGGTCGGGCGGCAGCACAGGCCACTGGGGATTGAACACGAGGTCGAGCACGTGCGCGCCGTCGCGGCCGTAGCCGCGGGCGTTGAGCTCGCGCAACACCGCGAGGGAGGGATCGAACGTCGCGTTGCCGCGCTGTTGCTCGGCCTGCGCGGCGTGGACGTTCGGCAGCGAGGCCACCACCTCCACGCCCAGCTCGGCGTAGCGGTCGACGAGCGGGGCGCAGGACGGGTCGCGCAGGATGACGAGGTTCGTACGCACCATAACGCGCGCGACCCGGGAAGCCTGTTCGATGAACCAGGCGAAGTGCGGGTTCATCTCGGGCGCGCCGCCCGTCACGTCCACCGTGTCGATGCCGGGCCGCGCCGCCACCGCGAGCACGGCCTCGAACGTGGCGCGGTCCATGGCCTCCGTGCGGTGCGGGCCCGCCTCCACATGGCAGTGCGCGCAGGCCAGGTTGCAGCGTGCGCCGACGTTGACCTGGATCGTCGAAGGCTCGTCGACCGTGCGCAGGCAGGCGTCGTCGTCCATGACGTCCTCGAAGTACACGAGCTTCGCGAGCGCCAGCTCGACGTCCTCCTTCGTCGCACGCGCACGCCGCGGCGGCGCCTCGACGCGTGCCGCCGGCCCGCGCGTGAAGCCCCCGAGCAGCGAATCCTCCAAGCGGTCGTCCGGGCCGTCCACGATGCGGGACCGGTACGACACGGCCGCGGGACTCGTCGCCTCCCAAAGCCCGTCGAACCAGGCGAGGAAGGCGTCGTGATCGTAGCGCAGCGGCACGGCCTCCACGTGCACGCCGTCTCGCTCGGCACCGAACAGCGCGTCGGGATGGGGCGTGGCCGCCACGCGCACGACCAGGCCGAAGCGCTGGCCGGCGAAGTTCGGCAGCCCCGCCGCCCCGTTGTTCACCACGAGCCCGCGTGCGAGCGAGAGCGCCGCGGGCGCGCACGTGTGCGTGGTGGCGAGCACGTCAACGCCGTTGTCCGCCATCCAGCAGTCGAGCTCGTCCTGGCGCAGCACGTCCTGCAAAGACTCGCGCGAGCAGGCCCAGCCGCCGACAAGCCGCTCGTCGCCGTGCGTGACGGCCACCTTCTTGCCGGCCACCCGCACGGTCGCGGTGGCCTGGCGACCGACGAGCAGTCCTTTGAGCTCCGGATGGGCGTCGACGGCCTCGGACAGTTTCTTGTGGATGCGGTTCGAGCGGCTCACCGCGTCGTCCCCTGTGCAGTCGGGATAGGCGCAGCCGCAGCCCACGCCTACGTCAACCTGGCGGCGCAGCTCGGCCTCCACGTTGCCCACGAGCGGCGTGTAGCGCGCCATGCGGCGCTCGAGCGTGGCGAAGTTCTCGGCCGTCTTGTCGAACCAGTGCGCATCGCCGTTCAGAACGACGCGCACCGATCCCCGCTCCTGCCCGACCAGCGCGTCCAGCGCATCAAGCGCGAAGGGATTGCCGTACAGCCCGCCCACGACGTAGAGCACGTCGCACGCGTCCGCCGGCTCGCCGGCGAATGCGTCGGCGGGAATGCGGTAGTCCACGGGACAGACGCGGCCGGCGTCCTTGAACACCCGACGCACCTGGCCGGGCATGGAGCATGACGACATGGGGGCGCGAACCTTTCTCACGACGAATTTCGTTGGTATTGGATTATAGCCAATAATCGTGGAATGCCAATACGTGAGCCGCCCCGGCGGGAGCGCCGTGGGTGGCGGGCGACGCGCCGGCGGAGCAGCGCGGCAGGGGATGCTTCCCGCAAAGAAGGCCTGTGGCCTTGGGGTCCTGGACCGGTCTCATACCAGCTTCGAGGCGTCCACCGCCACGATGTGGCCCTGCTCGTCCTCATAGAGGCACAAGGCGCCGTCGCGGCTGGAGTACAGGCTGCGGAACGTCGCGAACTTCTGCTTCGCCGGCGCCGGGGACGCATGTTCCTCCAGGTCGGCAGGCTCCGACGTGGCATCGGGCGCGGGTTCGACGGGCGGTTCGGGCGCAGGCATCGGCTCGGCGGCCGGTTCGGGCGCGGGTTCGGGCGCGGGTTCCGCCACTGACGCACACGCACCCCTTGCCTCCGGCACGGGTTCGGGCACCGGCATCGGCATCGGTTCGGCGGCCGGTTCGGGCGCAGGCGTCGGCCCGTCTGCAGGCTCGGCGGCCGGTTCGGGCACGGGAGCAGCCGCCTGCGGCTCCCGTTCCGCGGTCTCTTCAGGCTCCCATAGGACCCGCTCTGCCGCAGACTCATCTTCGGCGTCTCCGCAGCCCGCGTCCTCGGCAAGCGCGGCGTCGTTCTTGAGCAAGCCGTCGATGGCCGCAGGCGCCGGCTGCGACGGGTCGTCGAAGAAGGCGTCCAGCTCTTCGTCGAAGGTGCTGAACGCGGCCGAGGGCAACACCGCCCGCACGTCTTCCGCAGTGGCGGATTCCGGCCCGCATGCAGTCGGGCCGCTGCTCGGTCCAGGGACCGCCTTCCGCTCCGCCATGTCTTCGGCGTGCCCGTCGTGGCCGCCGCTCGACCGTTCCCGCTGCTCGATGAGAACAGCTTCGGCCAGGCCGCCTTCGATGACCTTCACGCCGGACGCCATGGTGCCCGCGTTCGAAGGCACGGGGTCGATGCCCAGCTTGACCTCGAGCGACAGGTTCGACTGAGCGATGGTCACCACTTCGCGCGCCAGATCCCCCGCCTCTCCTTCGGACTCGAGGTCCTGCAGGCGCTTGCCGATTTCCAGCACACGGCCCCACGACAGGGCATCGACGTCTTCTTTGAGCGATATGATCTTGTCGGCTTCGCGCACGATGCGCTTTTCCGTGGTGTTTCCGAACATGGAAGGCCTTCTCGGGGAAAATAGGCTTGGTTTGCGTGTCAGTATATCACACGCCAAAACACGAGGCCTTGGGCGGGCGCGTTCTCGCCGGCGGCCTGCCGGTCGCACGCCTGCAGCACCTCTCTGACCCAGTCGGGTTCGCGCTGCCCCTTCCCCACCATGACGAGCGTGCCCACCATCGTGCGCACCATGGAGTGCAGAAACGCATTCCCGACCACCTTTATGGCCAGGATGTTCTCGCCCATCACGGTTTCCGGGTGGAACGATATCTCGCGCACGTTGCGATGGGTCGGCTTGCCTTCGGCCGAGGCGGCCAGACAGAAGCTCTTGAAGTCGTGCTCTCCGATGAGATGGCGCGCGCCCGCCTCCATGGCGAACACGTCCAGGCCGCCAGGCACGAACCAGGAGAAGTCCTTCATGAAGATGGGGCTCGTGCTGTCGACGCACAGATGGTAATGGTATTCGCGCGCCTGGGCGTCGAAGCGGGCCGAAAAGCCCAAGGGCTTGGGCTCCACCTCGCGTACCGTGATGGCGTCGTGCGTGAGCGCGTTCAGCGAGCGGCGCAGGCTGGGAAGCGAGCGGCCCCGCAGGTCCACGTCGTCCACATCGAAGCTCATCACCTGTCCCAAGGCATGCACGCCCGCGTCGGTGCGGCCGGCGCACGTGGTCTCGACGTCGCGCTTGAACAGCAGCGCCAGCGCCTGCTCTATCTCGCCCTGCACCGTGAGCTGGCCGGGCTGGCGGGCGAACCCGGAAAACGGCGCGCCGTTGTAGGACACGGTGAGCCCCAGCGTGTGGTTGCGCACCGGCGTGTCGCCCCGCAGGGCCGTGCGCCTGACGGAGCCTGTCGCGTCCTTGGGGGAGGACGGGGCAGAGGCGCCCGCGGCCTCCATCGAGGAAGCCGCGCCCCGTGCAGGGACGGCCTCGTCTTTGGTCTGTGTCATGGTTTCCGTAGTCATAGGCGCTATCATAAACGAAAGAGGTTCCGCCGCGAAGCGGAACCTCCCGATTTCCTCACCTCGTTTGCCAAACCGTTGCCGGCGCCTCGAAAAGACCCCTCACCCAAAAAATCCCACTGGTTCGCCAGTAAACCAGCGAGGGAGCCTGTGGTGCCGGAGATTCGTGGGATGGCGAAGGCGCCGCGTACTTCGATACGCAAGCCTTTGGCATCGCGCGAAGATCCGGTGCCACGGCTTCCCGCAGCGTCGGCCCGACCTGCCGGCCGGTAGGCCGGCGGAACGTTTAAGCAGTCAGCACGGCGTGGCCGAACAGGTCTTGTATCTCCGAGCGCATGACGGGGCTGCGGGCGTCCACGGACACGGGCAGCTCGGCGCGGAACTTGCGGCCATCGGCCTGCTGCACGAACAGCACCACGCCGTCGCGTCCGGGATACGACTGCAGGATGCGATTCAGGCGCAGCGACCGGCTCTGGTCGAATTCGGACGACGACACCTTGAGTTCCAGGTGCGACGGCCGCACGTCCTCTTCGTTCAGCTCGATGGCCTCCACCTCGAACGCCATGATCTGGTTGCCGCGGTCGTTGTGCTCGAACTTGCCCTTGATCTTGACGATGGCGTCTTCCTGGATGGCCTCGGCGTTCTCTTCGTACTTGAAGCAGATGCACTCGATGTGCCCCGTGGTGTCTTCCAGGTTGAACGTGGCCATCTTCGTGCCACGCTTCGTCAGCTTCGTCACCACGCCGGACACCATGCCCACGAACACCGCGGACTTGATCTCCTTCGTGCGCTCGGCCAAGTCGCCCAGCTGGAACTTCGTCATGCGCGAGATGACGCCCTCGTACGGCTGCAGCGGGTGTTCGGAGACGTAGATCTTCATGATCTCCTTCTCGTAGGCCAGCTTCGTGCGCTTGTCCCACTCCACGCCGTCGGGTTCGGGCACCTCTTCCTCGAAACCCGAATCGGGATCGTCGCCGAACAGGTCGAACATGGACACCTGGCCGCGGTCGCGGTCCTTCTGGCGCTTCGAGGCGCCCTCCAGAAGCGGCGTCTCGTCCACGAAGTACATGAGCTGCTTGCGCGTGTAGCCCGTCGAGTCGAACGCCCCGCCCTTGATGAGGGCCTCGAGCGTCTTGCGGTTGTAGCACTTGGCATCCAGACGGTTCACGAAGTCGTGCAGGCTGGTGAACGGGCCGTTGGCCTCGCGTTCGGCGATGATCTCCTCCGCGACGTTCTTGCCCACGCCGCGCACGCCCACCAGCCCGAAGCGCACGCCTTCGTCCACCGGCGTGAACTCGACGTTGGACGAGTTGATGTCGGGGGGCAGAACGGGTATGCCCGAATGGTTGCAGCTGGCGATGTAGCGGATGAGCCGGTCGGTGTTGCCCATGTAGCTGGACAGCACGGCCGCCATGAAGTCG
>CAJFVW010000116.1 GCA_904420575.1 uncultured Gordonibacter sp. | reverse complement strand
CTGCCCGTCCTTGCGGATGTTGAACGCGCCTTTCGGCATGCCGTGTATGTTGGCGATCTCGGCGAGCAGGCTCTCGTCGATGGGGGACAGATCCACAGCCATGATGGCCTCCTTAGCAGGTTGTCGCTATCTCGGTGAGGTGCAGCTCGGTGGGCTCGGTGAGCTGGCAGCCGGGGATGCCCTTGGCCACGAAACCCAGCTTCGGCAACAGCTCGTCGGGCGTGCCGGTCTCCTCCACGTGGCCGTCGCGTAGAAGCACGATCTCGTCGGCCAGCTGGATGATGCGCTCCTGGTGCGAGATGATGACGATGGAGCGCCCGTCGCGCGCCTCGTGGATGTCGCGGAACGTTTCGGTCAGGCGGTCGAAGCTCCACAGATCGATGCCGGCCTCCGGCTCGTCGTAGATGGCCAGCTTCGGGTCGCGCGCCAGGATGGTGGCGATCTCGATGCGCTTCACCTCGCCGCCCGAAAGGCTCTTGTCCACCTCGCGGGTGAGGTAGCTTGCCGAGCAGAGGCCCACCTTGGCCAGGTACTCGTTGCAGGCCAGCATGGGCAGCTTCTTGCCTGCGGCGATGTCCAAAAGCTTCTTCACCTTCATGCCCTTGAAGCGGGCGGGCTGCTGGAAGCCGTAGCCGATGCCCAGCTTCGCGCGCTCGGTGATGGACAGCTGGGTGATGTCGTCGCCGTCGAACAGGATCTGGCCGCTCGTGGGCACTTCGACGCCCATGATGAGCTTGGCAAGCGTGGACTTGCCGCCCCCGTTGGGCCCGGTGATGACCGTGAAGCGGTCGTCGGGAATGGTGAGCGACAGATCGTCGATGATGCGCTTGGGTGCGCCCTCGCCGCCGGCGGCGGGCACCTCGAACGTGACGTTTCTGAGTTCCAACATGGCTGTGCGTGTCTCCGTATCTCCCTCGCCTATTTGATACTACTTTACTATCATTTTAGACGAACCACGTCAAGGCTTTCCGCCTTATTTAGATTCCAACGGCATATTCTATCTCTAAACAGGATGAAGGGGGATGCGAATGTCGATATTTGTGAGCAGCGAGGCATGCCCGAAGGTCCGTCCGGCCCGAAACCGGATAGGCCGGACTCGGACCGAGGCTTGCCCAATGGGGCGGACGAGCCAAGCCCAGGCTTATCCACTGAGACGGGCGAGCCAACCCACGACTTGCTCAAAGGGACAGACGAACCAAGCCCTGGCCTATCCCAGGGCGGGCAGACTTGGATCAAGCTTCTCCGATGGCGGGTCTGCGTGGGCGTTCGCAGCGTGATTGATGCCACATTTTCCTCGATTCCTGCATGTTTCGGGAGCGCCATGCGTCCTCTTGCTATGGTCTTGATGCAAGCGTGTGGCGAAACCCCAGTTCAGCAATGCGTCACCATGCGTGCTCTTGGTGGACCCGCATCGCCCTGCTGCTCGGAATGCAGGAATCGGGGAAAATGTTCCGCAGGCACCCAAAACTGGCGTCCAACCCGAGTCTTGGGAAACCCTGCCGCAGCAAGAATCGCACTGCCATCCTGCACTCCCGCAAAGCCGCAGGTCGCACGGTACCGCTACGTCCCTTCGGGCGGCGCCACCTTCCCGAATCCTCCGTTACCGTCATTTTCGGGGCGATTCCCCGCAATCAGGCACCTGCGATCAAAGGGACCGTCCCCAAGGAACGGTCCCTCCCGTCAAAGCCATGTTTCTTTCCGATTTTCCTTCGAGGTGGCCGAAGTGGCCCTTGTCACCCCAGGTCGGCTGCTACCGTTTCGCCTACGACGAGACCATAGCCAACCGCCTGCGTGAGGCCGATCATGTAGTCGGCCCCGTCGCGGTTCTCCAATGCGCCGGTGACGTCGCCCACGGCGTACAGCCCTTCTATCAGGGAGTCGTCTTCGCGCTGCACGTGCCCGCTCAGATCCACCTTCACTCCTCCTTGGGCGATGTAGGGGGTCGGGAGTATCTTCATCGCGTACATGGGGCCGTCAAGCTGCAAGGCCGGCAGGTTCTCGTTGCCGAAGGGGTCTTCGGCGCCGTTGACGGCGCAGTCGTTCACCGTGTCCAACGTGGCCACCAGTCCGGAAAGCCCCGTCTTTTCGGCAAGGTCCTCGTAGTTCTCGCCCTTGACGATGTCGCCGGTCTCCAGCAAGAACGAGTAGTCGATGCGTGAGGCGTTGCCGTTGGGCATGAGCCCGTAGCTGGCCGGATCGTCGAAGACCCAGTAGAAGTCGGTCGTCGGTTCCTCCTTGAACTTGCGCAGCGCCACGATGTAGGAAATGGATTCGCTCACGAAACGCTCGCCGTTGCCGTTCACCACCACCCCGGGCACGCAGTAATGGATGTAGGACGTTTCTGCCAGCGAAACCCCGGCATGGTAATGGCTCGTCACGCCTTTGTCCATGCAGATCCAGGCTGCCCCGGCATCCTTGGCCAGAAGCATGCCGTCGCCCGTGGCCCAGGGCGGCCCCATGAGGGGGAACTTCAGGTCGTCGGGCTGGTATTCGTGCATGAGCTCGTCATTCATGATGTAGCCGCCGCTTGCCAGGACGACCGCCTTCGCCGTTACCTCGTAGACGGTGCCGTCGGCCCCCTCGGCCGTGAACCCGACTGCGCGGCCGTCCTGGATGTCGAGAGCGGTCACGGGAGCCTCGGTGATGATCTCGACGCCCAACTGGGCGGTGACGTAATGCGTGACGATCTCCATGGCGAACTTGCCGCCGATCTGGAAGTCGCCGGGGGCGAACAGCGGCACGGCCGACTCTCCCATGGGGCAGAAGGCCACGCCGATGCCGAGCATCTTGTCCACGGCGCGGCTGGACGATTCCAGTATCGTGCGGATGAACGGCATGTCGGGATTGTAGTAGGGGTTGTCTTCGGCCTGCATGCGCCCGGCGTATATCTCCAGGCGGTGCTCGATGGTGCTGTGCGTCTCGGGCACCAGGTCGAGGCCCCATGCACGCTGCAGCTGCGTTTCCTGCGTGTAGATGCCGCCGCCGGTGATGGGCGTGCAGCCGCCGGTGTAGCCCATGCGCTCGCAGATGACGACGCTCTTCCCCTTTTCGGCTGCAGCCCAGGCGGCCATGAGGCCGGCGGGCCCGGCACCCATGATGGCGACGTCGGCGCTCTTCTCCACCGTCCGGGGCGTCGGCGCGGGGGCCGCGTAGCCGGAGAAGTCGTCCGGGTCCCCGCCGGCTGCAATGACGGCGTCGACGACGGCGTTCTTGATGGCCATGCTGGTGACGGTCGCGCCGGTGATAGCATCGGCGTCCACGCACTGGCTCTCGACGATGCGCTGCGGCATCTTCTCGATCGCGTGTTCGCCCACCACCCGGCTCTCGTTGTGGTTGAGGACCGCCACAGAGGCGATCGCGCCGCCCTCGATGACGGTCTTCACGTCGATGGGGCCGTGCATGCTCGTTCCGTGCGTGATGTAGGTCCCGTCGGTGAACACGTCGGGCACGGCCTTCTTTTCGGGCGCGTTCCCTTCGCCTTCCTTGGTCGCGGCGGGCGCGCAGCCCGCAAGCCCTGCCCCGGCAGCGGCCAGCGCCGCCGTTCCCGCTGCGAAGACGAACCCGCGCCTGCTCAGATTCGGTGACTCGATGTTTGAAGCCATGGTTTCCCTTCCCCTCGTGACGGATGTGGGCGGCCGCATTCCTGAGGGCGGCCGTCGGCTTCGCACCATAGCCCTTCGACGGGGGCGCGGCGGGGCAGGATTTGCGGTAAAGTCGGGGTAGGCGGGCGGGAAGCCGGGAGTAAGAATGGAGTAGAGGGACGTCGTCCCAGGTGAGATGAAGGGGCGCGGTCAGCCGAGCCCTCGCAGGCCTGCCGCCTCGTACTCAGCCGCCAGCTTTGCGGCGGCTGAGCGGCGCGCCCGCCTTCATGCCGCCGGCCCCCGCGTCCGCCCACGGGATGGCGCCGACGCCGCCTTGCCCGCCAACGCATCGCGTCAGAAGAGCGAACGGAGAAGCAACACCAACTCTTCGCGGCTGTGGGTTCCGGTCTTGCGGTACAGGTTGCGCAGGTGGGTGCGCAGCGTGTTGTTCGTAATGAACAGTTCCGTGCGGATGGCGTCGTTGTCGTCGCCGCGGACCAGCATGAGGGCGATGGCGCGCTCCTGACCCGAAAGGCCGAACCGCGCGGTCGCCTGGTCGACGCAGCGTTCGCACATGGCGCGGCTCTCGGGATCGAACACCGCCGCTTCCTCCGCCAGTTCCGACACGGAGCGGGTGTCCAGAAAGAACATCGCCACGACGATGCTCAGGATGCAGATGAGCCCCATGACCGCCAGCTGCGGCACCGCGAAGGCCACCAAGGCGCCGTAGGCCAGCTCGCCTGCGACGGTGCCTGCCGTGAGCAGCAGCTGGCCCAAGGCGATGCCGGCGGCCACGGGCCATGGCGCGCGCAGCGCCCCCAGCCGCCAGACGATCCACGTGAACAGCTTCAGGTATATCCAGGCACAGCCGATGAGGAACACCTCGACGGCCTGCTGCCCGAAGTTGGTGGCGAACACCAAGAACACGCTGGCCACCAGCAGCGGAAGGATGAACCTCGAAAGCGAGGACGCCTTCACGTCCATGCGCTTGGCCGCCAGCACCGCCAGCAGCACGGCGTCCACCGCCAGTCCCGCGAGGATCCAGAGCAGCTCGTCGGGCTGGTCGGTCTTGGCCTCGCTGAACAGCTGCAACAGCACAACGGTGGCGCCGAAGAGGGCGATGCCCGCGAAGGCGCGCAAAGGCAGGCGGCCCTCGCCCCGGCATGCGGCGCGGTCCGCGTCGGCGGGAAGCGTTCCTGCGCCGCCCGGCCGCGTCTCCAGCAACGCAAGGGCTGCGGCGGACAGGGCGGGCGCAGCCGTCTGGAGCGCGGCCTGCAGCATGGCCGGCAGCAGCGACGCCGCCAATACGGCGAGAAGCGACACGACGCTTGCCATGACGACGCACAGCAACGCCTGCCTCCCGTCCAAGGCGCACAGGCGCTCGCCCCACAGCAGGATGAAGACGGCCGAGGTGGTCATCAGGAGCTTCGCCAGCAGGAAGAGGGCGGGCTCGCGCACGCCGGCGGCCGCGCACCCGAAGACGAGGGCCGTGCCCAGCGCCGTGCAGGCCCCGGCCGCCAGGGCGAAGGGCGTCCGTCGATAGGGCGCGGCGCGCCGGATGCCGGCCCATGCCGCGTAGAGGACGAGGAAGCCCAGCCACACGGCGCGCTCCGCCAAGGAGCCGATGGCGGTGAAGGAGACGGCTGCGGCGACGTCTGGCGACAGAAGGGACGGCGACGCGCCCAGCATCCCCCATGCCAGATAAAGGCCAAAGCCCGCCCCGGTCGCCCAGAGCGAAAAAGGCACCTCGGTGGGCGGGGCGGCGTCGGGCTGCCCCGCCAGGGTTCGGTCTTTCATGCAGCGTTCTCCGGATTCCCCTCGTACGGCACGACGTCAGCGCCGCACCGCGCGCGTGCCTAGCATGCCTGCTCGTTCAACAGGTCGATCACGGCGAGGCCGGATCCCTCGGCGGCGATGACGTCCTTGTTGCCGAAGACGCACACCAGGTCCTCGGCCGCAGCCGCGGTGACGGCCGCGCCCAGGGAACGCACGTCCTGGGCGCGGGCATGCACGGCCTCCGCGCGCGTCTTGAGACGTGCCGCCTCGTCGATGTGGGCGAAGAAGTGCCCGTCCTGGCGCCGGGCCAGCTCCCGCGGCTTGAGCGGCGCGTCCAGCGAGGCCACCGTGCTGACCACGTAGCCGTCCATCTGGCCGTCCTGCGGGTCGAACGCGGAAAGCCAGGCGCCGGCGCCCTTGAAGCGCTTCACGGTCTCGGCGAGGTGCGGGTCGCGGTACGAATAGAACCGCAGGCCGCCCGCGCGCGTCGCCTGGAACCCGGCGCCGTACGCGCCGCCCTTCACGCGCACCTCGTTCCACAGGTAGTCGTACGACAGCGCGCGCGAGGCCACCAGCCAGGTGCCGGAATAGGGCAGGCCCAAAAGGCGGCGGTCGTAGCCCGTGGCCGCGTACACCACGTCGGTGGGCACGACGAACGCCTCGTTTCGCGGAAGGGGCGCGGGCACGTCAAGCCGCACGTCCTCGGGCGTGGTCGCCTCCCAGTCCTCGAAGCGGCCCAGAGCGCCGCCGGCTTCCCAGAACCGCTCGAAGTCCTCGTCGGAACCCGTGAAGCTCACGGTCAGGCGGTCGTCCGAGAAGATGCGGTTCGCCACGTCCTCAAGCTTGGCGGCCAGGCCGTCGGCGCGCTCGTCGAAGTGGTCCAGCAGGTCCTTGAGGAAGCGGTAGAAGTCGATGCCGCCCAGCTGCTCGCGCGCCACGGCGGCGGGCAGGTAGTAGGACGCCACGCGGGCCAGGGCGGCGCTGTTGCCGGCGGCCGCGAAGCCCTGCTCCATGCCGACGCGCTTCTGCGTGAGCGCGTCCTTGATCTTCGGCAGGTCGTGCAGGTCGGAAGAGAGCACGACCTCGTTTGGCAGGGCGGCCAGGTCCTCCACGTTCTCGGAAAGCGACGAGGCGCTGACCACCATGACGGGGTGCAGGTCGAAACGGTCTTCGGGGTTCTCGTGGACCTCGGCGAAGAAGCTCAGGTTGCCCAGCCTGCTCTGCACGAGCGTGTCCACCTCGGCGGCGGTGTGCTCGTCGGTGCCCAGCTTGCCCAGCACGATGGCCAGCACCGTGGCATAGGGCAGCTCGTCGAAGGACAGCCGCGCCAGGTCGAAGTAGCGGTAGGCGTAGGCGATGCCGCGCGTGGGGATGCGGTGGCGCAGGCAGGGCACGGGCGTGCCGTCGTCCAAGCCGTACGCGGGCTCTTCGGGCGCCTCTCCCAGATCGTCCACGGACAGGCGCGGCAGGGTGGCCAGCGCCTCGGGCGGATCGGGCTCTTCCTGCAGCCGGCGCAGGGCGGCCTCTTCGTCGGCCACGCGCTCGTAGTCCTGCGGGCCCATGCCCGCCTCGGCGGCTGCCAGGCGTTCGGCCTCGAAGGCGTCCTCGTCGCCTGCGACGGGGCGCACCTCCACCTCGGCCAGGTGCCCGTTCTCCAGGAACGCCTCGCGGACGAGCTGTTCGAAGTAACCCTCTTCGAGCGCGCGGCGCAAGAAGGCGAAGTCCTCTTCGTACTTGAGGTAGGACGTGGCCAGGTCGTCGTCGTAGAGCCAGCCCGAAAGCGCCGCCATCGAAAGCGCCACGCCGTCGGCCATGCCGAAGTCGCGCTCGCGCATGACGAATTCCGCGCGCGAGAGCGACGCCTCCACGAGCGCGTGGTCCAGCCCGCCGTCGGCCAGACGGCGCAGCGTGTCGTCCACGACGCCCTTGAAGCGCTCCGCGGCCCCTTCTTTGAGGCCCTTGAGCTGGATGACCGCGAACGGCTGCAGCAGGGCGTCCGCCAGGAACGCCTGCGCGTCGTCGGCAAGGTCCGCGTCCAGCAGCGCGCGCTTGAGGGGCGCCTCGTTGGAGCCCATGAGGGCGTCGATCAGGATGTCGGCCGCCACCATGCGCGTGCGCTCGCGCGCGGTGCCCAGCACGTAGCCGAGCCCCATGCAGGCGTTCTCGGGAGCGGTCGCCATGTTCTTCGCCACGCCCAGCGCGCATACGGGCGCCTGCAGCGCCAGTTCGTGCGGGCCCAGCGGCGCGCCCTCGGCCCCGATGCCCGTGGCGGCCGCCTGCTCGTCGGCGACGGGCGAGAGGTACTCCTGGTCCAAAAAAGCCAGCACCACGTCGATGTCCACATCTCCGTACAGCGTGAGGTAGCTGTTGTCCAGGCGGTAATGGCGGCGGTGCTCTTCCAGGAACTGCTCGTAGGTGAGGTCGGGGATGGCGCGCGGCGTGCCGCCCGACTCGAAGCGGTAGGCCGTGTCGGGGAAGAGCGCCGCCTGCAGCTCGTCGTAGAGCACCGAGTTCGGGTCGGAGAGCGCGCCTTTCATCTCGTTGTACACCACGCCGTTGAGCGCGAGGCGCGTCTGGCCGTCCGCGGCCTCGGTCTGGGCCACCGCGTCGCCCGCCACCGCGTCGCCCTCGTCCGCCTCCATGTCGCCGGCCAGCTCGTAGTGCCAGCCTTCCTGCTCGAAGATGGCGCGTTTGTGGTAGATGGCCGGATGCAGCACCGCGTCCAGGTACACGTCCATGAGGTTCAGCAGGTCTTGGCCGTTCGTGCTGGCCACGGGGTACATGGTCTTGTCGGGGAACGTCATGGCGTTTAGGAACGTCTGCATGGAGCTCTTGAGCAGGTTCACGAACGGCTCCTTGACGGGGAACTTGTCGGAGCCGCACAGGACGGAATGCTCGAGGATGTGGAAGACGCCCGTGTCGTCGGCGGGCGGCGTCTTGAACGAGATGGAGAACGCCTTGTTCGTATCGTCGTTTTGCAGGTAGAGCAGCTTCGCCCCGCTCTTGCCGTGGTCGAGCACGAAGGCGGTGCCGTCGATCTCCGGCAGCTCTTCGCGCGTGCGCACGGTGAAGCCGTGCAGCTTCTGGTCGATGCTCAAATCCATGCCGATGCCTTTCCTCGGATGCGTGTGCCGCGTTTGCCCCATTGTCTCACAAGGACCGCTCCCGGTGCGCATCCGCCTTGCTCCTTCCACCGCTTCCGCAGACAGTTGTTGCTGAAAGGACAGCCCGCCACGGCTGCGCCGCCTCGGCCTCGGGCCGCGCGCCGCCGCAACGCACGGGGCGTGCGGAAAGGGGGAGGCCCGGCCCCGCAGGTCGAAAGGGGCTCGGAAGGGAGGCTTATCGTCCGGACGCGCCCGCTAAGCGGCCCCTCCATAAGGCGAGGGCCCCAGCGGGGCCCTCGTGCTAGTCGGGATTGTCCGGGCGGCCTGACGTGTCGAAGCCTTCGCCCGGCGCCGTTGCGCGGTCAGTCGATCTGCGCCGTTCCCGGGCCGCCCTCGTCGTAGCGGTGGCAGGCGCATTGGTGGTTCGGCTTCACTTCCACGAGCGGGGGAACCACCGCGTCGCAGCCCTCGACCTTCGCGAAGCAGCGTCCGGCGAAGCGGCATCCCGGCGGCGGGTCGATGGGGCTCGGCACGTCGCCCTCAAGGATGATGCGCTCGCGCTTTGCCGCCGGATCGACCGAGGGAATGGCGGAGAGCAGCGCCTGGGTGTAGGGTGACAACGGGTCGGCGTAGAGCGCCTGCTTCGGTGCGATCTCCATCATCTTGCCCAAATACATGACGCCCACGCGGTCGGACACGTGCTTGACCACGTTCAGGCCGTGGGCGATGAACAGATACGTGAGGCCGAACTGCTCCTTCAGCTCGTCCAGCAGATTCAGCACCTGCGCCTGGATGGACACGTCCAGGGCGCTCACGGGCTCGTCGCACACGATGAGCTTCGGCTTCACGGCCAAGGCGCGGGCGATGCCGACGCGCTGGCGCTGGCCGCCGGAGAACTCGTGCGGGTAGCGGTTGCGCATGTAGTTGGCCAGGCCCACGCATTCCAGAAGCTCGTTGACGCGGTCTTCCACTTGGTCTTTCGGCAGCAGCTTGTTCGTCAGGATGGGTTCCGCGATGATGTCGCCCACGCGCATGCGCGGGTTCAGCGACGCATAGGGGTCCTGGAAGATCAGCTGGATGTCGCGGCAGTACCTCTTGCGCTCCTTGTTCTTCATGGCCGTGAGGTCGTGGCCGTCGAAGACGATGGTGCCGGACGTGGGCTTGATCAGGTTCACCAGCATCTTGCCCACGGTGGTCTTGCCGCAGCCCGATTCGCCCACCAGGCCGAACGCCTCGCCGCGGCGTATCTGGAAGCTCACGTCGTCCACGGCCTGCACGTGCGAGGTCGCCCGGCCGAAGAAGTTCGTCTCGGCAGCGAAGCGCTTCGTGAGGTGTTGCACGTCCAGCAGGACGTCGTTCTGCGCGTCCTCGCCCGTATGGGAAGGGACGGCGGTGGCCTGCGTTGCGGCGTCGTTCGTGTCGCTCATCGGTTCGCCTCCTCGGTCCCGTCGGTTTCGGTCAGCTCGGCCTCGCGCAACTCTTCGGCCTCCAAAAGGGCCGAGGCCGCCTCCACGTCGCGCGCCGCCTCGGCGTCGGCCTGCGCCTCGGCTTCCGCCTGGGCGATGGCAGAGGCGTCCTTGGCCTGACCGTCGGCGTCCTCGTACAGGAAGCAGCGGACCTTGTGGCCGTCCACGTCCACCAGGTCCGGCACCTTCGTGCGGCAGATGTCCATGCACGAGTCGCATCGGTCGCTGAAATGGCAGCCCGGCGGCATTTCCAAGGGGTTCGGCACCGTGCCCTTGATCATGTAGAGGCGCTTCGCGTCGTCGTCCTCCAGGCGGGGGATGGACTTCAGAAGCCCCAGCGTGTAGGGATGCAGAGGATGGTCGAACAAGGTGCGCACCTCGGCCTCTTCCACCAGCTGGCCGCAGTACATGACAACCACGCGGTCGGCGGTTTCGGACACCACGCCCAAGTCGTGCGTGATCAGAAGCACGGCCATGCCGGTCTCGTCGCGCAGGCGGCGCAGCAGGTCAAGGATCTGCGCTTGGATGGTCACGTCCAGGGCCGTGGTGGGCTCGTCGGCGATCAGCAGCTTGGGGTTGCAGGCCAGCGCCATGGCGATCATGACGCGCTGGCGCATGCCGCCCGACATCTGGTGCGGGTAGTCGTCGATGCGCTTTTCGGGCGAGGGGATGCCCACCTTGCGCAACAGGTCGATGGCGCGTTCGCGCGCCTCCTTCTTGCCGACCTTCTCGTGGGTGCGGATGGCTTCCACGATCTGGTTCCCAATGCGGTACACCGGGTTGAGCGACGTCATGGGCTCCTGGAAGATCATGGCCATGTCGTTGCCGCGCAGCTGCCGGTAGTCCTTTTCGGAAAGCCCCACCAGGTCCTTGCCTTCGAACTTCACCTCGCCCGAGGCCACGTGCCCCGGCTCGCCCAGAAGGCCCATGATGGACAGGCTGGTCACCGACTTGCCCGAACCCGATTCGCCCACGATGGCCAGGATCTCGCCCGCATCCACGTCGAAGCTCACGTCTTCGACGGCATGGACGATGCCGCGCTTGACGGGGAAGTCGGTGCAGAGGTTTCTCACTGACAACAGCATGCGATCACCTCTTCCTTGCCTTGGGGTCCAGGCCGTCGCGGATGCCGTCGCCCAACAGGTTGAAGGCGAGCACGGTCAGCGTGATGGCCAGGCCGGGGAATATCATGAGCCACGGGGCGCGGAACAGCTCGTTGCGGCCGCGTCCCAGCATGTCGCCCCACTCGGCGTCGGGCGGCTGCACGCCCAGGCCCAAGAAGCCCAGGGCCGCGGCGTCCAGGATGGCCGTGGAGATGCCGAGCGTGGCGCGCACGATGATGGACGGAAGCACGTTGGGGAGCACGTGGCGGAACACGATGGCGAAGTTGGAGTCCCCGATGACGCGCGCTGCGGCCACGTAGTCGTTCTCCTTGATGGACAGGATCTCGGAGCGCACGATGCGCGCGTATTCTGGGATGGACACCAGGCCGATGGCCACGACGGCCTTCTCGATGCCGGGCCCGAGCGCTGCCATGATGGCGATGGCCAGAAGGATGGAGGGGATGGCCAGCATCATGTCCATGACGCGCATGATGACGGTGTCCCACTTGCCGCCCTTGTAGCCGGCCACGGCGCCCAGGATCACGCCGATGGTCAGTGAGATGGCCACGGCCGCTAGGCCCACGGTGAGCGTGATCTGCGTGCCCACGAGCACGCGGCTGAAGATGTCGCGGCCCTGCATGTCGGTGCCGAACCAGTGCGCGGAGGAGGGCCCCTGCAGCGACTCGCTCAGGTTCTGCGCGTACGGGTCGTAAGGCAACACCTGGGGGAACAGTTTGGTGACGACGGCCACGGCGGCCAGAAGGAGGATGAATACGCCGCTCACGAGCGCCGCCTTGTTCGAGACGATGCCTGCGAACACGTCCTTCCACACGCTTTCGCGCTTCTCTTTGACAGGTACTGTGGCCACGGCGGCGGCCGGTTCGGTCGCCAGCTGCTTGTTCCTGCTCACCGTCATCACCCCTCTTCCTTCGTGCCGTACTTGATGCGCGGGTCGAGCCAGGCGTAGATGATGTCGACCACCAGGTTCATGACGACGAAGATGACGGCCACCAGAAGCACGATGCCCTGCACGACGGGGAAGTCGCTCTTGAGCACGCAGTCCACGGCGAACTTGCCGATGCCGGGCCAGGCGAACACCGTTTCGGTCAAAAGCGCGCCGCCGAGCAGGCTGCCGAACTGCAGGCCGATGACCGTGGACACGGGCAGCATGGCGTTGCGCAGGGCGTGCTTGACGTTGACCGAGCCCTTGGAGAGGCCTTTGGCCCGCGCCGTGCGCACGTAGTCCTCGCCCAGCGTCTCGAGCATGCTCGAGCGCGTCATGCGCGTGATGATGGCCATGGAATACAGGGAAAGCGCCAATGTCGGCAAGATGAGGTGGACGAGCACGTCGCCCAAGGCCGCCATGTCGCCCTTCATGATGGTGTCGATGATGAAGAACCCGGTTCCGCCGTAGGGCTGCATCAGCGGGGAGACGCGTCCGCTGGAGGGCAGCACGTGCAGGATGCCGGCGAACAGCAGGATCAGCAGGATGCCGGACCAGAAGATGGGCATGGACACGCCCACGAGGGCGACGACCATGCTCACGTTGTCCGCTGCCTTGTTCTTCTTCACGGCCGCCAACACGCCCAAGGCGACGCCCACGAGGGCCGCCACGATGATGGCGCAGATGGCGAGCTCCGCCGTGGCGGGGAAGCGCGCCGCGATCTCCTGGGTGACCGGCTGATGGGTGTAGTACGACGTGCCGAGGTCGCCTTGGACCGCGCCGACGACGAAGTTGACGTACTGCAGCCAGATGGGATCGTCCAGCCCGTTGTCCGCCCGCCAGGCCGCCATCGCCTCCGGCGTGGCGTGCTCGCCCAGAACCACCGGAGCCGGATCCGGGGCCAACACGCGCGTGATGAGGAAGATGATGACGGTTACACCCAGCAAGACGGGAATCACCATGAGGATTCGTTTGAGGATGTACTTG
>CAJFVW010000115.1 GCA_904420575.1 uncultured Gordonibacter sp. | reverse complement strand
GCTCGTGCGCGCGGTGCGCGAGGGCGTGGACATGTTCGACTGCGTGCTGCCCACGCGCACGGCCCGCATGGGCACGGCGTTCAGCTCAACCGGCCGCATGAACCTGCGCAACGCCAAGTTCACGCGCGACTTCGGCCCGCTCGACCCTGCCTGCACGTGCCCCACGTGCCAGAACCACAGCCGTGCCTACCTGCGCCATCTGGTGAAGCAGAACGAGATGCTGGGCGGCATCCTGCTGTCCATCCACAACCTGCACTTTCTTTTGGACCTCATGCGTCGCGCCCGCGAAGCCGTGCTTGCCGACGACTACGAGGCGTTCTACGAAGCCTGGATGGCAAGCCCCGCCGCGCAGGACTACTGAGCCGGACGGCCTGCGGCGGAGTGGGCCCGCCGCGCAGGGCCGTCTGGCGGTGGGGCAGGTTCCGCGTCTTTCGCCGCGCAGGGCCGTCTGGCCAAACGGCCATGCCGCGCGACCGCGTTTGACGCAAAGCGTCGGCAGGAGCAGATAGATTGACGATTGCTGGCATGCTCCTGCTGGCTCGTCGCGCTTGCGAGCGGTACAATGGGATGAACAATCGCTCGAAGGCCGTCGATGCGCCGCGGGGCGCCGCGCGGCCGGAAAGGGCGGCACCGTCATGGCACGCGACTATCGAGAATCCGAGGAACGGCGAGGGGCGGCTTCGCAGCCACAGCCGCGGGGGACGGCGGCGCCTGCGCACGTGGGCGTTGCGGCCCAGGTGGTGGACGCGCTGCCCGTGGGCGTGGCTGTCTGCGAGCTGCGTGACGGTGCGGTCTTTCCGCTTTTCGTCAGCGAGGCCGCCTGTGCGATGTACGGCTGCACGCGCGCGGAGTACGACCAGGGCATCGCCCAAGGAAAGCCCCTGTTCACGCTCGACGACATGGCGTCTGCCGTCGAGCGGCTCGGCGGTGCCGCATCGCTTTCGGGGGACTACGACGTGCAGGTGAGGACACGGCGGATTGACGGCGCTCCGTTCGACGTGCGCGTGCAGGCGCGCGTCATCCCCGGTGCATGCGGCATGGCCGAGATGTACGCCGTGCTGTCCGACGTCACCGAAGAGGTGCGCGAGCAGCGCAAACGCGCCTGGCAGAACGAGCGCTACCGCCTGTTGAGCGAGCTCACGCATGCGATCAGCTTCGACTACGATTCCGAGTCGGACACGGTGCTGCTGTATCTGGACCGCACCGGGAAGGGCATGGAAGAGCAGGTCATCACCCACTATCTGGAGAACCTTTCGGCCAATCGTGCAGGCGTCGTGCATCCGGGCTCCCTCGCCACGGTGCGCGGCATGTTCGAGCGCGTGAACGCAGGGGAGGCCGGGGTCGAGATAGAGTATCGCGCCGACTACCACGGCAACGGTTATCAATGGTACCGCGCCAACCTGTTCGTCGTGAACGACGAAGGGGGCGCATGGCATCTGGTGGGGCTCATCGAGAGCATCCAGAACGAACGCGAGCTGCGCACGCGGGCCGAGCGGGACAGCGTGACGGGGCTCAACAACCATGCAGCCGCCAAAAGCGCCATCACGCAGGCGCTCGCTGATGCCCGGGTGCGCAGCGCCAGCGCGTGCGCCGTGCTGGATATCGACGACTTCAAGCAGGTGAACGACTGCTACGGCCATCTTGCGGGCGACGCCGTGCTGCAGTCGGTGGGCGCGCTGCTGCGCGCGAGCTTCCGCGAGGACGACGTGCTGGGCCGCGTCGGCGGCGACGAGTTCGTGGTGTTCCTGAAAGGCATCGGCTTGGATGCGGCCATCGCCAAGCTCGAGCAGGTCAGGCTCGCCGTGGAGGACATGCGGGTCAAGGGCGTGGACAGGCCCGTCACCGCCAGCGTCGGCGTCTATGCCACCAGGCCGTGCGACGCGACGTACCGCGACGTGTTCCTGCGCGCCGACGAGGCGCTCTACGATGCGAAGCGCAAGGGCAAGGGGCGCGTGGTGGCGTACGGCGAGCAAGAGGCCTGAACGGCGCGCGCATTAGCGGCCTCCTTGCGCCTGTCTGCGCCACGGCGCGCGACCCGCTTTCGCCTTCGTTCTCGGCTTCCTAGGCAGTGAACAGCTTGTGGACCTCGGCCAGAAGCTGTCTGCGCATGAACACGAGCAGCCACAGCAAGAACACGCTGGACACCAAAGCGCTCACGAAGGCCGGCACGTCCCAGGTGGTCAGCCCCAGCGCGACCAGCGCCAACGGGGCCAGGCCTAATGCGACGTCGAACAGCAGGTACTTGGCGTAGCGGGCGACGAACGTGCCGCGGAACACCGCCAGCAGCACGGTGTCGAACACGAGCGCCACCAGGCAGATGCCGGGGATGACGAAGGTCGTCACGGCCAGGTTCCCGGTCACCACGAACCAGACGGCAGCAAGGGCGAGCAGGATGAGAAAGTAGCGCACGATCACGCGCAGAAAGTCCGGCCGGTGCACGAGGATGTTGCGCACGAACAGGTAGTTCACGGCCAGCCCCAGGCACACCGTCACCACGATGTCCGCCGGCAGCGAAAGCAGCCGTCCCAAGAACAGCATGAGCAGCAGGCAGGCGCCGGTGGCGAACGCGAGCACCTTGAGCGCGAGCGCGCCCGACTTCCTGACCTCGTTGCGCGGGAAGACGGCGGGTGCAGGCGGGCCGTTCAGCCCGGCCTGGCACAGAGGGCAGCGATCGAGGTCGCCGGCGAAGTCGACGCCGCATTTCTCACACCGTCTCATCCGGCGCCTCCTTCCTGCCGCCCAGGCGCTTGACCGACGTCTCCAGCTTGGTTTCCAGCCGGTCTTCGGCCACTTCCGCGCTCGTCTTGTTGATGTTGATGCGCCCAGGGATTCCCTGCGCGGAAAAGAGCCGGCAGAAGTTCTTGATAGCGTCGGGGTTCGCATAGACCGAGGATATGCCGATGCTCAGGTCGTCCGCGAAGGAACACAGCGTGAAGCTCATGCCGTTGGTGGACGTGAGGACGTTGATGTCGCGCACGAAGGGAGCCAGCTGCTCGTCGATGGCGATGCGTCCCAGGTTGGACACGGTCGTGGTGGTCTCGCGCACGGCCAGCCGGTCGGCGAATTCCAGGACGAAGTCCTTCACGAACAGCGGTGCCAGACGCAGGAAGGGGTTCTTCTCCAGGGCGATCATGCGGTTCATGCGGGGCTTGAGGTTTTCCGCCTGCGTGGCCGTCTGCAGCTGGGCATGCACGTGGCGCGCCACCTGCTCCCAGGTTTCGTCCTTGTCGCCGGGCACGTACGACACGAACGCCAGGCCGAAGAAGTTCTTCGTGGTGGTGGATTCGAAGACCTGCCGCAGGTCTACGGGCACGTCGATGCGCAGCGCGCGGTGCCGTTCCCGGCGCGGCATCTCGGAGCGTATGGCGCACATGACCGCCCCTATGACGAGCGAGGTCAGGCTCACGCCGTACGAGCGCGCCAGGGAGAGCACCTGATGCGTGGACAGGTGGTATTCGATGAACGTGGGATCGGACGCGTCGCGCCAGCCGGACAGCCGGAAGACGGACGGCTTGGGCGTGGGGGCGGCTTTGTCGCGTTCATAGTACTTGTCGAAGCTGTTCTCCGTCTTCTGGTGGTCCGAGCCGTCGTACTCTGCGGGCACGTCCAAAACGCCGTGTCGTTCCTGCAGATAAGCATAGAGAAGCGCCTTGAAGAAGTTGAGTGCGCCACGCCCGTCGGACACCATGTGCGACACTTCGAAGTTGATGCGGGCTTGGTGGTAGCTCACGCGGAAGAGCACGCTTTTCGCGTCGACGTGCAGGCCGAAGCAGATGGGCAGCACTTCGCGGGTGACCGCAGGCACCGTGGTGGCCTGTTCCAAGTAGTGCCAGAACATGCCGCTGCGGAGGCAGACGTTGAAGCCGGGGAAGACGTCCACGGTCTTTTCCAGGGCGCACTGCAGCAGGACGGGGTCCACGTCGTCGGCAAGGGTGGCTGCGTAGCGGAACACCGTCTGGGCAGCGCTGCCCGCCTGCGACGAGTAGAACTTGCCGATGTTGTCTAGTCGGTACCAAGTAGCTCGAGCCACGCCGCTTCGTCCTCCTGCTCCAGCCCGTCACCATCCAGAAAGTGCTTCATGATGCGGTACGTGTCCTTCACGATGTTGAACACCGAGGGATACAGCAGGTACCCGTGCACGGCGTCAAGCACACGATAGCACTGGACGTCCCCGCCTTCCAGTTCCAGTCGGGCCGCGTAGGCTTCGCCCTCGTCGCGCAGTGGGCAGTATTCGGCGGTGACGACGAGCGTTCGGGGCTGCCTTCCCAGGTCGGGCGCCAGCAAAGGGGCGAAGTAGGGATTCGAGAAGTCCTTTGGCCCCTTGACGTACAGCTCCATGTAGCCGACGACGTCGCGCCAGGTGAGCAGATAGTCCTCACCGTTCTCCCGCACCGATTCGAACAGCGAGGTCGCAGGATCGTGGTCGTTGTACGTCGCGGGATACAGGAGCATCTGCGTGCGCGGCGCAAACTCGCCGCGGTCGCGCGCCATGAGCGACACCACGGCGGCCAGGTTGCCTCCCGCGCTGTCGCCGAAGAGCACCACGTGGTCGGCGTCCACGTCGTCGAGCAGCGTGCCGGCGTACAGCTGGCGGGCCACCTCGTAGCAGTCCTCCGGCGCCTGGGGAAACCGGTGTTCCGGAGCGCGCCGGTAGTCCACGGCCACCACGCGTCGCTCGAGTCGCAGCGCCATGGTGGTGCAGGCGTCCAGGTAGAAGTCCACGGTGCCGTTCACCCATCCGCCGCCATGGAAGAACAGGATGGTGCCGCGCGAGTCCTCGGTCACCTTGAGGCCTGAGGCGAGGGAGAAGTCGATGTCGAGCGGCGTGAACACGCGCAGGGGGACCGCGTAGCCGTCGGGCATGGGGGCGGAAGCCTCGTCGATGCGGCAGCGGGGGTTCGGCAAGGACAGCTTGCCCAGCACCTCCTCGGCCACTCGCTGTGCCTCGTAGGTCTCCTTGACGTCGGGCTTGAGCCGCGACGCGGCCCTGAATGCGGCCAGGACCGCTTTGCTGATGGGCATATGCCGATGCCGTCCTTTCGTTGGGCGCGCCGCCGATCCTCGAGGCCGGCCTGCCGTCTGGCGCGCGACCGCGCCTTCGCCTGCCTGCCATCGTACCATACCGTGTCGCTGCCGAAGGCGCGGGAGCCGCCTGCATCCACCACGCGCACGCAGGTTCCATTGGGTTGCGGGTCAAGGCCCCGCGCCCGCCGCCATCAAGGCGAAGGTTGTTGGAGTGCAACAGGGCCCCAACGGCGCGGCCACGGTTCCGGCGGCACGGGCGCGCAGTGGACGCCGCTGCTCTATGGTGTCGTGATCGGCAACGGATAGGAGGCAGTCATGAGCATCATCGTTTGGATCGTGATCGGCGGTTTGGCCGGCTGGGTGGCCGGAATGATCATGAAGACGGACGGCAGCCTGGTGAAGAACATCGTCACCGGCATCGTCGGCGCCCTCATCGGCGGCTTCATCATGAGCTTCTTCGGCGCGGAAGGATTCACCGGGTTCAACCTGTGGTCGTTCGTCGTCGCGCTTCTGGGCTCGATCGTGCTGATAGCCGTGATCAACCTGTTCACCAGCCGAAAGCATGCCTAGTTGCAAAGGCATGGGTAGCCAAGGGGCCGGAAACGCTGCGTTTCCGGCCCCTTTCTTTGGTGCCCTATTCTTTCACCAGCATCTTTTCCACGAGGCCGACGTACATCGTGTGCAGGTCGCGTTCGGGGTACCACCGGTCGAGCTGCGAGCGGTCGACGAAGCAGGGCTCTTCGAAGGCCTGGACGTACGCCTTGCGGCACACGAACACGAGCGACGCCTCTTCGAAGTACGGCCCGGCCTG
>CAJFVW010000114.1 GCA_904420575.1 uncultured Gordonibacter sp. | reverse complement strand
GATGGAGGAACGCCCCATCTTCGAAGAGGTCATGTCCTCCCAGGTGGAGGTTCTGGAGGCCGAACAGCGCCTGCATCGGCTGGAGGCCCAGCTGGGGGAGGACCCCACCGAGGCGCAGCTGGCCGCCGCCGGCCGCGCGCGCGACGCCTACGAGGCGCTGGGCGGCTACACCATCGAGGCGAAGGTGAGAAGCGTGCTCTTCGGCCTGGGCTTCAAGGAGGCCGACCTGGCGCGCGCCACCAGCGAGTTCTCGGGCGGCTGGCAGATGCGCATCGCGCTGGCGAAGCTGCTCATCCGCAACCCGGAGGTGCTGCTGCTCGACGAGCCGACGAACCATCTGGACCTGGAAAGCGTGAAGTGGCTGGAAGGGTTCCTGCGCGGCTATGCGGGCACCGTGGTGGTGGTCAGCCACGACCGCGCGTTCATGGACAACATGGTGGACCGCGTGGCCGAGATAGACAACGGCCAGGTGAACCTCTACAAGGGCAACTACACGGCCTACCTGCAGGCGCGCGAGGAGCGCTTGGAGCGCCTGCGCGCCGAAGCGGCCAAGCAGGCCGAGGAAATAGCCCACATGGAGGCCTTCGTCGAGAAGTTCCGCTACAAGCCCACCAAGGCCAAGCAGGTGCAGGACCGCGTGAAGAAGCTGGAGAAGATCCAGCGCATCCAGCTGCCCGAAGAGAAGAAGACCGTGCACTTCAACTTCAAGCAGCCGCCCCGCACGGGCGAGACCGTGGTCAAGGCGCGCGGCCTGGTGAAGCGCTACGGCGACAAGGACGTCTACGACGGACAGGACTTCACGCTGTACCGCGGCGACAAGGTGGCGCTGGTGGGCCCCAACGGCGCGGGCAAGTCGACGCTGCTGAAGATGGTGGCCGGCGTGCTGGCTCCCGATGCGGGCGCCATCGAGTACGGCGTGCACGTGACGAAGACCTACTACGCCCAGCATCAGCTGGAAGAGCTGCATCCGGGCAACACCGTGTTCGAGGAGCTGGACCGCGTGGCGCCGGGCTGGACCATCAGCCAGGTGCGCACGCTGCTGGGCGCGTTTTTGTTCACGGGCGACGCGGTGGACAAGAAGGTGAGCGTGCTTTCGGGCGGCGAGAAGAGCCGGCTCGCGCTGGCGAAGATGCTGGTTGCGCCGCGGCCGCTGCTGTGCCTGGACGAGCCCACGAACCACCTGGACATCGCCAGCGCCGACATCCTGGAACAGGCCCTGAAGGCGTTCGAGGGCACCATCCTGTTCATCACGCACGACCGGCATCTCATCCGGGGAGTGGCCAACCGCATCGTGGAGGTGTGTCCGGGGAAGGTGACGAACTACGACGGGGACTACGACTACTACCTGTTCAAGAGCGGGCAGCTGGACGGTCCCGCGCCGGAAGGGCCTTCGCTCGTGGACGAGGTGATGGGAGAGGACCTTTCCACCCGTGGCGCTTCCGGCAAAGGGAAGGCGTCAGGCGGCAAGGGTTCGGGCTCGGGCACGGGGGGCAAAAGCGCTTCGGGCGGCGCGAAGACGGTCGCGAAGGCGAACCGCCGCGGGGAAGGCGAGCCACGCAAGGCCGTCCCGGCGCCGGCCGAGCTAACGGCGCCGCGCGGCAGCGCGCCGAAGACCAAGGAGCAGAAGCGCCGCGAGGCCGAGGCCCGCAACCGCGCCTATGCCGTGCTGAAGGACCACCGCAAGCGCATCGCCGCGCTCGACGCTCAGATGGAGCGCGACAACGCGCGCATGGCCGAGTTGCTGGAGCTCATGGCCGACCCGGACTTCTACATCAACGAGGACGCCTCGTCCGACGCCGTGGCCGAGCATTCCCGGCTGAAGCAGCGGCTGGCGAAGGCGGAAGAGGAATGGTTCACGCTCACGGAAGAGCTCGAGGCGGAAATGGCCCGGCAGGCGCTTCTGTGAGAGGGGTTGGCACATGCCCAGTCGCTCAGACAGTCCTGGGGTCGCACGGACAGCCCACTGGGCTGTCCGGCTCCTGCGGAACTCGCTTGGTGGGCACGTGCCGACCCCTCTCACGCATGGTTTATCGAGTGGGCGGACATGTTTTCCGGCCTTCTGCCCGGCCGAACCTGCATGATTGCCGTGGTTGGGCCATTTAAGCCTCGGGTTCTTCGCTCGCTAGGTTGGAAGGGGTTGGCGTGGGGTTGAACATCGTTTTGGTCGAGCCGGAGATCCCGCAGAACACGGGGAACATCGCGCGCACCTGCGCTTGCGTGGGGGCGCGCCTGCACTTGGTGGAGCCCATGGGATTCCGCCTCACGCAGAAGAACCTGGCGCGGGCGGGCTGCGACTACTGGGGCGAGGTGGACGTCGTGCGCTGGCCGTGCGCCGAGGCGTTCTTCGAGGAGCATGGCGAAGGCGAGCTGCACCTGTTCACCGGCCAGGCGCGGCGCGGCTTCCACGACGCGGTGTACGGGGAAGAGGCGTACCTGGTGTTCGGCCGCGAAAGCCGCGGGCTCCCGCCGAACCTGATCGAGGCGTACGCGCACCGGTGCGTGCGCATTCCCATGCGCGAGGGCCTGCGCAGCCTCAACCTGTCCAACGCCGTGGCCGTAGCCGCCTACGAGGCCCTGCGCCAGCAAGGGTGGCCCGGCCTGGTGTGAAGACATGGGCGCCCTTGCTGGCGCAGGGCCTCGTAGGGTGATGGGTGGCAGCGTGGGCGTAGACTGAAAGCCGTGCCGCTGCGTTCGGGTCGGTAGCCCACAACCGCTGCAAGGCTGCGGGCTACCGACCGTTCGAGGTCTATTCGACGCCCAGGGCGTGGCGCACGCCTACGTAGCCCATGACGGAACCCGCGCCCAAGGTCATGCCCGCGCCTGCATACTGGCCGCCCGTGAAGCTTGCGGCGCAGTTGCCCACGGCGAGCAGTCCTGGAATCGTCTCGCCCTTCGTATCCAGAACCTGCGCGTATTCGTTGATTTTCAGGCCGCCGTTGGTTCCGCATGTTCCGGGGACGTAGACGGCACCGCAGAACGGCGGCGTCGCGATAGGGGCGAGGCATGGATTTGCGAGGCCCCGATCGGCGGCTATGGCCGTGGACATGATCACTTCGCCTTCGGTCTCTCCGCGGTGGAACACGGGATCCGTTCCGTTCGCGGCGTTGGCGTTGAACGCGGCCACTTCGTCGGCGAGGCCTTGCGGGTCGATGCCGAGCTTGCCGGCAAGCTCCTCCAGCGTGTCGGCCTGCACCACGTATTCGGGCAGCGGGTCGCCGGGCTTGGTCTGGCCCATGAGCATGACCGCCTGCAGGTAGTCGCTGTCGCAGATCCAGAAGGCGGGGATGTTCTCATATTCCAGCCGATCGGTGTCGTACCGGCCGAACGCCTTGTTGAAGACGGCGTACGCGCGCGATTCGTTGCCGAAGCGCCGGCCGTCCTTGTTGACGACGATGGCCCCTGCGCTGGCCCGGTAGAATCCCCAGTCGTTGGCGAAGTCGTACTTCAGCGTGCCGTCGTATT
>CAJFVW010000113.1 GCA_904420575.1 uncultured Gordonibacter sp. | reverse complement strand
GTTCTTGTAGGCGCGCCCGAACTGCGCCTTGCCATGCGGCTGCGCCTCTTCTTCGGATGCCTGCGGGTCGGCAGGCTCGCGGTACACGACGAAGAACAGGATGCCGACCACGACGTCGAAGCCAACCGTTCCCCACCAGACCGCCTGCCACGGCATGCCCAGGGTGTCCACCATGAACCCGTACAGCACCGGGCAGATGCACATGGCAAGCGCCACCCACATGGCCCAGATGCCCAGCGGCAGGCCGCGCTTCTCGGGCTTGAACCACGGCGCGATGGCGGAAGCGCCCGCCACGCCCATGACGCCCATGCCCGCGCCCTCGAACACGCGGCTGGCCATGAAGACCGTGACGTCGGTCGTCATCGCTCCCATGATCGAGCCGATGATCGCGCAAGCGATGGCGACCATCACGACGTTGCGGATGCCGAACCTGTTGATGAGCCCCGTCGTGGGAAACGCCATGACGAAGCCGAGCACGTAGAACAGGGCGATGACCCAGCCCAGCACGTCGGGCCCGAAGCCGAACTGGCCCATGATGACGGGCGCCAAGGCGGTGACCTTAGCCATGTTCGCCGGCGCCGTGAAGCCGGCAAGGAACGTGACGGCAAGGATCGCCCATCCGTATCCCGAGTCGGTACTCTTGGTTTTTATTGCCATTATGAGTCCTCCTTATCGAATAGCCCCGTTATGTCCCGCGAGTGCCGCGCATTCCCCTGCAGCACCGTCGAAGCTCCCCGAACCGCACAATTCGAGGCACGGTGATTTTCCATCCGAACGAGGCAGTTTGAGAATTGACCCTGTGTGAGGAAAACGGGGCTTTGCGAAAGGATGACGTCTGGCGCGGCCGCCTCGAACCGCAGGTATGAGGGCTGCGGCGGCGCACCATCGTCCCGCCTGGCAACGCATGCGAGCCGGACGGGGCGTCATGGTCAGGACGTGGTTTCGTCGGTGGCGTCGGGCTCTTCGTCAACCAGGTCGATCCCTTCGATGAAGTCGAGCAGCTCCTGGCGCGAATGGACGCCGAACTTGCGGTAGATGTTGTAGATGTGCGTCTTCGCCGTGGACTGCGAGATGTAGAACTTGTCCATGATGTACTTGGCGTCCCGTCCTTTGAGCAGCGTCGCCAGCACTTCGCGCTCGCGCGGCGAAAGGCGATAGCGTTCGCACGCCGCCTCGGTCTTCCGATGCCACAAGGCCTTCCGCCGGCCCTCGTGCTCTATCTGCGCATGCGTCTCTTCGTCGAGCGCCATCTCGATGACGGGCTCGAACGGATATATCTGGTAGTTCACCCTGATCTGCATCCAGGCGCACACAACGACGGCCACCAGGCATATGACCTGAAGCGCAAGGGGGGCGCCCACGGCATCGCCCAGTGCGGCACCGGCCACGGACAAGGAGCCGCCCAGGGCAATGCCCAGGAAGAATACCGACCCTTCCTGGCCGAACAGCCACACGGGCGAGATCATGTCGAAACGGGAGGTCTCCACGACGGCGTTCAAGAGCACGATGACGTTCAGGCTGGTAAAGCAAAGGTAGGCGGCCAATATGACAAGGCGCAGGCCTTCGGAGGCGAGCGGCAAAAGCAGCAGCAGGGCGGCCGACACGAACGCCATGCTCTTTTTCAGCGACTCCTTGTACGTGCGCTCGTCAAGTTGCCGCAGCATGAGCGAGAGGATGCCCGCCACACCCACGGCCGACCCGACCACCGCCGTCACCGTCTCGCGTGGATACGGCGAAAGGAGAGCGAGAAAGGCCGCCCCGAACATGAAGCCGATAAGCAGCAGCGTATGGTTGTTGCCCTTCACTTTGATGCTGCGGTCTTTGGAATCGGCGGCGCTCACGAACTCTCCCCCGCCATGAGGCTTGAAGCCGAAAAGCAGCGTCGCCATCACCGACACGGCCATGGAAACGGACACCATGGCGCCCGAAGTGGGAAACCCGACCTGCGAGAGCACCAATGCCATAGCCCCCACGTACATGAACAGGGCATCGACGATGAACATGAGCGCCCTGCGCGCCAAGGCCACCAGAAAGCGCCCGTACAGAAACGATGCCGCAACCAAACCGCAGCTGGCGCATGCCAGGGAAACCGCCGAGACCCCCATCCAAAGGAACAGCGCCGCCAGCACGAACGCCGCGGCGTGCAGGCAGGCAAGCACGCGTTCGCCGGCAATCCCCTTCCCGGCTTCGCTTCCCGTCGTGGCAGACGTATCGCGCATCGACCGCCTGCCGTCCGGCAGGGCGGCCTCGCATTCGCCGCGACCGGCTTCTTCCGAGAAAGCGCGGCGGCGGGGCGAGCGCCCGAACTGGATGACGTCGGTGAGCAGCTGTCCGCATCTCAGCAAGAGCGAGGCGACAAGGGCCGAACACACAGCCATGAGCCCGCAGGAAACCACGTCCTGCGTGCGGCACGCGACTTCTACCAGAACGAGCGCGGCGTTGCCCAGAGAGAGCCCGAATCCAAGGAACCCATCGAGCAGGACCGTCTCGAAATCCTCTTCGTTTTCGCCGATAGGCCGTGCCGCCGACGAGGATGACTCCTCGTTTTGCGTTGACTTCGCCTGTGCCTTTTCCATACATGAACCCCCTCATGCATAAGCGCACCATTATTCTCGAAGTAAGATATCGTAAGTCGAAAAAGGGACGCGGCGACGAACGAACCTCGTCTTCACTTTACCATCCTGCAACCGCCGGGAACCATCGTACCCCAGGTACGAAAATGCCCGAAACGGAGTGCGAGGCTACCTCAGCCGGCACAGCAGCAATGCAGCCGCCCCCGCAAGTCCCAAGGCCATGAGCACCCCACCGGCGAACAGCCACTGGGTCAGCTGCGCCCCCAAGAGCATCTGCACCAGATACGAGCCCAAGAACTGCCCGACGCCCTGCACGAGGATCATGACGCCCATACTGCCGGCAGCCAAGGCAGGGTCGGGCACCAAGCTGGCATAGCCCGAAAGGAACATGCCGATGCCGCCCATGCCTACCAGGCCCATGACGCAAACCGCCACCCAAAGAAGCGCTCCCGTCTGCGTGTAAAGCAGGAAAGTGCACGGCCCCATGACCAGCATCGAGGCGACCAGAAGCGGCTTCGTTCGCCCCAAGCGGTCCGACACGGCCCCGAACAGCGGCGACGACACCACCGAAAGCAGCATGGGAGCCGTGCTGATGAGGCCCGAAAGCGTGGGGTCGAAGCCCTGCACCTGCAGGATGGTGGGCACATACGTCAGCACCGCCAGAAGGCATACGTTGAAGGCCGCGAACCCGACGAAGAACAAAAGCGTGTCGCGCCTGACCAGTGCCTTGCACACGAATGCGAGGGGCGGGACGGGGGCTTCGTCGCCGTCGGGGTCCTTCGGCACGCGTATGGACACCAGCACCAGCGCTGCAGCAAGAGCAGCCACCACCGCGAACGCCCCCCACAGCCCGGAAAAGCCCGCCGTCTCGAACAGCGTGGGCACCAGCACCGCAGCCACCGTGGACCCGACACAGCCCCAGATGCCCCATACGCCCATGGCCACGCCGATCTTGTCCGGACGCACGCACTGGCGCACCACCAGAGGCCCGCACGTCGTCAGGATGGTGAGGGCGGCCCCTTCGATGGCGCGGGAAACGACGAGCAGGGGCGCCATGCTTGCGAACAGGCCCACGACCGAGCCCGCCACGGCGATGCCGCAGGCGACGACCATCATGGTCTTCGCACCGAACCGCTTCGCCAGCATGCCCGACGGAATCGCCATGACGATGCTCGCCAGCGTGAAGACGGACATGAGCCACGAGGCCGTCTGGGCATCAAGGGAGAATTGCGCCATCAGCGGGGCCATGATGGTGGGCACCTTGTATTGGATCATGGCGACCGCAACGCCGGCCACTAAAAGCACGATGCCTACGAACAGGGGGTTCTGGTGGCACGCGCCAGTGCCTTCCCGCTCGGACGTTCCGGCAGGCATGCCCGGTCGCAGGCCCCCTTCCCGGCCTTTCTCGCCGCCTCCTTCACCGCCTCCCGCTCGCACGCCTCTCAACGCCTCGTCAACCATGCCTGTCCTCCGCCCATCCGATCCCTTTGCGCCTTCGCGCCGATCCTCGCGCCGCCCGGAACGAACGCAAGCCGCGTATTGAAACCATATCGGCTTGCGGGCGGGCGCGCATCGAACGCGAGGTTCGATATCGGCAACGCAATCTCATGCCTGGCATACGATAGGCAGGCACCTCTCGAGCGACTACCATCGACGGTGTCGGACGGGGATGCCGCCGTCGCCGACGAATCCCGGTGCGCCCACACCGAAAGCGCGATCAGGATCTGGGCAGGCGACACGGTCCCGCGCGGGCGATATGGGTCGCACTGCGGATCGGCAGCCCCACTTCATGCAGGTCAACGAGGAGGATGCAATGAACGACGAGAAGAAGGCCCCCGAAAAGACGAACGAGGGCGAGGACATGAAAGCCCCTGTAAGCGAGATATGCGGCAACGCCGAAGAGCTGGCCGCCTCTTTGGTCGACGACGACAGCGAGATCAAGCCGGTGGAAGGGTTCTTCCTCACCTCGCAGCGCTGGCACTAACCCTTCTTCAACTTCGCTTCTCACACCACAGAACGGAGCGTGGGCATGCCACAAACAGGAAACCGCGTGCGCTTCCTCTATCGGGGAAGCCTGCTTGACGGCACGGTGTTCGACGACGGCAAGGACGAGCCGCACGAGATAACCCTCGGCCGCCATCAGGTGATGAAGCCGCTGGAGGCAGCGCTTTCGTCCATGGAGGTCGGCGACGAGCGCACCGTCAGCATCCAGGCCAAGGACGCCTACGGCCTCTACGACGAAAGCGCGCTTCAGAGCTTTCCCGCCTACAAAGTGCCTCACGGGGAGGACCTTCCCGTCGGCGAGACGATCGGATGGACCTCGCCGAGGAACGCGCAGCCCATCCCGGCGAAGGTCGTGAGCATCGAGAACCAGGTCGTCACGCTCGACTTCAACCATCCCCTCGCCGGCAAGGACATCGAATACTGGGTGAAGCTGGTCGCCGTCGACTGACGTGCCCGGCGTCTCCTCTCGTGGTATGATTCCTCTTTGCAGGCCCGCCCTGGCCGGCACAACACGCAAGAGAGAGGACGCGCATGAACCCCTTGGGGCTGTTTCCCCAGCCTGAATACGCCGATGTCGCTTCGGTGGGGCTGCCGCGCGCGCTCTTGTACTATCGCTATGCGGCGCTGTGGCAGACCTTTTTCGCAGAGATCGGCCGCACGACGGTGGTCAGCCGTCCCACGGACAGGGACATCCTGACGCGCGGCGACGCCTTGTCCATCGACGAATGCTGCCTGGCTTCGAAGGCGTACCTGGGCCACGTGGACGACCTGATCGGGCGCTGCGACGCCTTGTTCGTTCCCAGCCTGGCCAACGTGGGGCGGCGACGTGGCTTCTGCACGAAATTCCAGGCACTGCCCGACCTGGTAGCGAACACGTTTCACGGCCGCGACGTGCGCATTGCGTCCTGCCTGGTGGACGAGGTGGGCGAAAAGAGCGGCATGCAGGACGCGTTTCTGAGCCTGGGGGCCCGCTTCGGCGTGGGTGCGCGCGACGCAAAGCATGCGTACAAGGAAGCCTTGCGCGCGCAGACGCGCGCAGACCGCGCCGCCGCGCACGAGCAGGAACGGCTGCTGGCTTCGCTTGCGCCGTCGCACGGCCAAAGTGCAGGACGGCCCTTGGCCATCCTGTTGGTCGCCCATCCTTACGTGGCTCACGACCCCTGCTTCGGGGGGCAGATCGCGGAACTGCTCGACGGCATGGGGTGCGTGGTCGCGTTTGCCGACGAGTGCGACCACGACGAGGCCTTGCGCGCCAGCTTCGACTTCTCGGAAACGCTGCCTTGGCTGGTCAACCGCGAGCTCGTCGGCGCCATCACCCTGCTGCACGACCGCATCGACGGCATCGTGCTGGCGAGCGCGTTTCCTTGCGGACCCGACTCCATGACCGACGACGCCATTCTGCGCTGCATCCAAGGCAAGCCCATCCTCAACCTCACCATCGACGCGCAGAGCGGCACCGCCGGGCTGGAAACGCGCGTGGAAAGCTTCGTGGACATCCTGCGCTACCAGCAGAAAGGGGGCTACGCCCGATGACCGAAACGCCCCCGCCTCCCACAGCCGATGCGCCGGTACCGGCCCCCGAAAGCACGCCGCAGGACCCCGCATCGCCCGGGCACCCGCTCCCCGTGCGCCCGCACCCCGCATCCTCCCGGCCGCTTGCCGGCCGGACGTTCGCGCCGTTTCCGGGACGCACCGACGACGCGGAAGACCGGCGTGCCCGCATCGCCGTCACGACCGAGAAGAAACGCCCCTTCCAGCTGGTGCTTCCCCAGCCAAAGCGCCGGCCCAAGCGCGACCGGCATGCCCGCACGCGGGTGGCCTTTTTGCGCTATGGCTACTACGACGTCGTGTTCAAGTTCTTCGTGGAGCAGGTGCTCGACGCCGACTACCTGCCCCTTCCCGAGCCCACCAGGCGCACGGTGGAACTGGGCAGCCGCAACAGCAACGACTACGTGTGCGCCCCCTTCAAGCACATCCTTGGCGACTACATCGAGGCGCTGGAGCTGGGAGCCGACGTGCTGGTGCAGTTCGCAGGTCCCTGCCGCCTGGGGTATTACGGAGAATTGCAGGAATCCATCTTGCGCGACCTGGGTTACGAATTCGAAATGCTGAACTTCGCCACGGTGACCGGCAAGCCGCTGACGGACTACATCGAGGTGTGCAAGAAGAAGGTCAACCCCGACCTGTCGGTGCCTCACGGCGTGCGCGGCATGCTGGCGGCCTTCAAGATGATCGAATGCCTGGACGAGGCGAATGACTTCTATTTGGCCCACGCGGGGCGCGAACGCGAACGCGGGTCGTTCGCCCGCGCGCTTTCCGCCTATCACGACGAGATGCGCACGGCCGAAAACGAGCACGACATAGCCGACGTCCACCGACGTGGCATGGAGGCCCTGCGCGCGCTGCCCCTGCGCACGGACGTGCGCCCGGTGCGCGTAGGCATCGTGGGCGAGTATTTCACCGCCGTTGATCCGCACAGCAATTTGAGGCTCGAGCGCAAGCTGCTGGACATGGGCGTGGAGGTCCACCGCATGCTGAACATGACGAACCGCAACCTGCGCTACAACGAGAAGAACCTGCGTGCCAGCGCAAGCGACTATCTGACCTACGACATGGGGCCCACGTCCAGCATGACGGTGGCCGCCACGCTCAAGTACGCGCAGGAAGGCTTCGACGGCGTGGTGCATGCGAAGTCGAACGGCTGCACGCCCGAGGTGGACTGCGTGCCGGTGCTGCAGCGCATCAGCCGCGAAACCGGCCTTCCCATCCTGTATTTGAGCTACGACTCCCAGACGAGCGACACCGGCCTGGACACCCGTTTGGAAGCGTTCTACGACATGTTGGCCATGAAGAAGGGCCTGCTGGCGTCCGTCCCCGATCAAGGAGCTCCGCAAGCATGACAAGCGCGTATCTTGGCATCGACATCGGATCCATCTCCACGAAAGGCGTCGTGATCGACGAGGGACGCTCCATCGTGGCGCGGTCGTATCTGTGGACGGAAGGCGACCCGGCCGGAGCCGCTCGGCGCGTGATCGCCGACGTGCGCAGCCAGATCGGCGATTCTGCCTTGCACGTGCGCGCCGTGGGCACCACCGGCAGCGCGCGGCGGCTCGTGGGCGCCATGACGGGGGCCGCCGTCATAAAGAACGAGATCACGGCCCATGCGGTGGGCACCACCTACCTGCATCCCGACGTGCGAACCATTTTGGAAATAGGCGGGCAGGACTCCAAGATCATCTGCGTGGAGGGCGGCATCGCCGTGGACTACGCCATGAACACGCTGTGCGCCGCCGGAACGGGAGCATTCCTGTCCAGCCAGGCACACCGGCTGGGCGTGGAGGTGGAGGAGTTCGGCGAGATAGCTCTCGCGTCGAAGAAGCCGGCGAACATCGCCGCACGCTGCACCGTGTTCGCCGAGAGCGACCTTGTCCACAAGATCCAGGTGGGTTACGCGCGCGAGGACATCGTCGCGGGGCTGTGCCGTGCCGTGGCGACGAACTACCTGAACAACGTCGGCAAGGGCAAGAAGATCGTCGCGCCCGTGGTGTTCCAAGGTGGCGTGAGCAAGAACCGCGGCGTGGTGAAGGCGTTCGAGGACGCGCTGGGAATGGAGGTGCTGGTCGACCCCGACGGGCACCTGATGGGCGCGTTCGGGGCCGCGCTGCTGGCCGCCGAGGCCGTGCCGCCCATGCAAACGGCAGGTGTTGAAGCCAGCGACGGTGCGGCAGG
>CAJFVW010000112.1 GCA_904420575.1 uncultured Gordonibacter sp. | reverse complement strand
GGCCGGCCGCGTGAGCGCGTAGTGGATGCACTGCACCGGCGTGAGCGCCACGCCGAAGGGCGAGCGCGCGGCGTCGAACAGGCGCCCGCCGGCGAAGCCCTTCATCACCGTGAGGCCCACGTCCTCGCGCTCGCACAGCGCGTAGAGCTCCGCACGCGCGGGATTCATGCCTTCGTAGTCGTTGTCGTAGTCGCCGAACAGCACCTCGATGTCGTTGCTGGCAGGCAGCGTGTCGAAAGCGGGGTTCACGCTGAACATGACCATCTCCACCTCGCCGCACGACGCCGCAAGCGCCGCCACGTCGGGATTGTGGGTGGAAAGCCCCACGTGCCCGATGGTTCCGGCCGCATGCAGCTGCCGCACGTATTCGATGAACGGACCTTCCATGATGCCGCGGAACTCGTCCACGTCGTCCACGTAATGGATCATGCCCAACTCCACGTGGTCGGTTTCCAGACGTGCCAGCAAGTCCTCGAACGCCGGGCGCACCTTTTCCATGTCGCGCGTGCGCACGTACTGGCCGTCCTGCCAGGTGGAGCCGATGTGCCCCTGGATGATCCACTGGTCGCGCGTGCCGCGCTCCGCCATGGCATGGCCGAGCTTGCTGCGCATGGCGGGATCGGCCATCCAGACGTCCATGAGGTTGATGCCGGTCTCTTCGCAGGCGCGGACGAACGCGTCCACCTCCTCCTGCGGCTTGCCCATCCACTCGGCGCCGAAGCCGATCTCGCTTACCTGAAGCCCCGTCCTGCCCAATCTCCGGTACCGCATGCGCGCTCCCTTTCTTCGCCGCCCGCTTTCCTGTTTGCATCATAGCACCAAGCAGCAGGCTTCTTGCCATGTGCAAGACATCGTAGTACCTGAAGCCTACTTCAGGTCAAGGGCGACACGTCTGCAATCGAGGCCTTCGCCAACAATGCGCGATCACAGGTCGACGTATTCGTACGAGGCGTTCGCGTCGCCTGAGGCGCCATCACTTTCAGGGCTGGGGAACGACGCGTGCGAGAACAAGAGCCTACGCAGTTCATGGCGACGCGTCATGAGGCCTTTCATGGACGTCCTCGCACGCCTGCCGAGAGCCTGGGAAAGAACCACCGCTATCTCGTCGATCTCGCGGGCGTCTTTGATCTGAGCGGTCGTCACGGTGACGACCGCGATGCCGGCAGAAAGAAGCGCGTTACGGCGCTTCGAGTCGTGGGCTATGCGCTTGCTTCCGGTATGGAACATGTCGCTGTCGTACTCGACGGCCAAGGAGCCTTCGGGCCAGAAAAGGTCGCAGCAATACGTCTTCTTCCATGCCGTCTTCCTGGCGGATCGCAAAACGACCTCGTGATTCAGCAAGGGCAGAGGAAGCCCATAGCCGCCCTGTGCGCGAGGAAGGCACAGCAGCATGGCAAGCGCCGTTTCCATAGGAGACGCCGACCCTTCTGCAACGAACGCAAGGGCTTGCCGCGCCTTTTTGCTGCCGCGCATCCCGCGCGCTTTATCGACATACCCTCTCAAGGCGACGCATGTCGTCAAGGGCATGGCCCTCGTTTCGAAACCTCGGGGATCGCGGGACGACAATGCATAACGGCCGCACAGTTCGAACCCGACCCTCACCAAATCGGCAAAGGGCAGAAGCGTCGCCATCTGCAAGAAACATGCTTCCAGCGAGCTTGCGAATACGCTGCTCCCAACCCGGTAGAACGACTTCGTCGAGCCAGGGGGCCTCCAAACATGGAACGAGCAGCCATCCACACGATTCCTGCACGAGGCGTCGGGCACGACGAGATGCAGTGAGTCCGATCCCAGGTCAGGCACAACGACCAGCGATTCGATATCAAGGCCGGATGCTTCCAAAAGCGATTCAACCAGGGATTTTGCAGGCGCCCGCGGCGATTCGGCGCTGGGGGTGCCTTTGCCGCGCACAGGCAGGGGCAGGGCCTTCTGCGGGCCATCCAGCGTCCTCAGAAAGCCGAGGGCGGAGTGATATCCTATCTGAACGAACATCGTCATAGTATAGCACATTTGTACAATATAGGGAACGGGTTTCTGGAACGAAAGGAGTACGAACGCAAGGAGCCCCGTCCGACGGGAGGCAAGCCCTGGCCGCCTTGTACGCCATAAAGGGAACAGATCTCAGGAGCCGTCGTCCGGACAGGAGGCATGTGGGGCCGGCCGCCCTTGGACGCACCGGCGATCTTCCTGCGACGCCTTCGAAGCGGCTGAGCGGACCGGCGATCTTCCTGCGACGCCTTCGAAGCGGCTGGATGGAACCGGTTTCCCTCAGCAATGCAGTTTTTTCCGGATATGCGAGGATTTTCACGAAGGAAGACAGGGGCCTGGCCGCCCAGCAACGCGAGAGTCAGGCGAAACGCCTGTTCACGGTTCTTCCAATTGCCGAAATCCTCGAACCATGTTCGGCGTCGACTCACATATCCGTGAAAAATTGCAGTTTGCCCTTGGGAAGCCGAGATTTCGACCATCGGACGACCAGCCGCAAGCTGCCACCGTCAACCAGACCCCGCCGAACGAATGGCAGCGAAAAGGCTGGCAGGCCGAGAGGCCGCAAAGGGCTGGCAGGCCGAGAGGCTGGAGAGTTGCAAGGCTGGCAGGCCGCAAGGCAGCCGTCGACTCCGAACTGGTTGCTTGCGCTCTGGACGCGGAATCTTTCCGGCCTGCATGGCCGGCTGACCGACGCCTGTCGTCGCCCGAAGCGCCGGAATCTGGGCCATGGACCGCTCAAAGGCTCGGGAAGGGAGCATCTCCGACACGCACCGGAGGGCAAGTGGCTCCCTTCCCGCTGCTATGTGGACGCTGACGTGGTCATGGCCGGCCGCGCTTCTCGCGCCGGGCGTTGTCGCGGTCGTCCGTGCTTCGCGCGCCAGGGCGGGATCGCGGTCGGCCACGCCTGGTGCGCCGGACGAGGTCAAGGTCCCTTGAAAGGAAAGGAGCGGCCGAAAGCCGCTCCCCTGATAGCTAGGCAGATTGTTGTAGCGAGCGCGCTCCGCAGACACGTGCACGCTGGTTTCGGCGTCTTGCGCACCGCAGGCCTCGCTGGGTGCCCCAGGGCTTTCTTGTGGCGGGAGGCACTTTTCCCGGCCGGCTACTCGGCCTTTTCCGAGGCGTAGAACACGGCTTGGTCGAACACGTCCTTGATCGACTTGCCTTCGGCGAAGGGCAGCTCCAAAAACTCGCTGACGGTCGGCACCAGTTCGCTGCAGTCGACGTAGTGCCCTTTCTCGTTCAGTTGACTGGTGTCCTGGACGCGCCAGTACCGATCATTCACATCGGTCAGGTAGTAGGTGGCGCCGTCGACCTCCATGTACACCGAATGGTTGGCGTGCAGGTAGGTCGGCAGCCCGTCGTAAGATACGTCGAACGCCTCCGCGGCCTTCGTTCCCATAACTGCCCCTTTCCTTCGAGAATAACCTTGTCGGTTATCATAACAAGAAGCGCCGCCGGTTGCACCTGCAACTTCAAGAAAGTGCCGCCGGGCGGCCGCTCACCGCCCGCCTTCCCCGAAGAACCGGGCGACGACGCGCGCCGACTCCGCAGCGTCCTTGGCATAGAAGTCCGCGCCTATCCGCTGCGCGTAGCCAGGCGTGAGCACCGCACTCCCCACCATGACGGCCACGCCGGGCGCCTGCTCGCGCAGAAGGGCGATCGTGCGCTCCATGGCCTTCACCGTGGTAGTCATGAGGGCAGAAAGGCCCACCAACCGGATACCTCGCTCACGCACAGCCGCCACGATGGCCTCGGGGGCGACGTCGCGGCCCAGATCCACGACCGCGAAGCCGTAGTTTTCCAGCAGCATGTGCACGATGTTCTTGCCGATGTCGTGCACGTCGCCCTCGACCGTGGCCAGAAGAACGGCCTGGCCGGAAGCCGCGCCGCCCTCGCCTTCACCTCCACGGGCTTGGCGGGAGACGCGCACCTCGTCGAAGCCCGCTTTGACCGCTTCCGCCGAGGCCATGAGCTGAGGCAGGAAGAACTCGCCCCGCTCGTACTTGTCGCCCACGATGTCAAGGGCAGGAACGAACACGCCGTTCACCACGTCGAGGGCGTCGTGACCGACGAGCAGCGCGCGCGTGGCCTCGGCCATGGGCGCGCTGCGGCCGGTCAGGATCAGCCGCACCAGGGCGCGCACGTCCTCGACCGCGTCGGCAAGCGCGGGCGTCACCGCCACCTGGCTGGCTGTGGCCGCCGCGCGCGCATCGGCGCGGCGCTCCCCCGCCACGGGCAACGGCGCCGGGGCCCGCGTTGCCTCCGCGCCGCCACCCGCCATGCCGCCTCGCCCATCGGCGCCGCCACTTGGCGCGCCGCCGCGCGCGGCGACCAGGCAGGGATCCTCTGCCTGCGCGTACATCTCCACGTAGCCGACCGCGCCCCGGTCCTGGCCGTCCAGCACGCGGAAGGCGGCCACCACGTCGCGGTAGCGGGCCGAAAGCGGGTTCATGATGGGCAGATCGAGCCCCGCACCCAGGGCAGCGGCCAGGAACGTGGCGTTCACGACATCGCGCTGGGGCAGGCCGAAACTCACGTTGGACACGCCCAGCACCGTGCGCACGCCCAGGCGCTCCTTCACCATCGTCACGGCACGCAGTATCTCCGGCACTTCGTCCTGGTTCGTGGCCGCCGCCATGACCAGGCAGTCGATGGCCACATCGCAGCGGGGGATGCCGCACGCCTCCGCAGCCTCCACGATGCGCTCGGCAAGGGCGAACCGCCCTTCCGCGGTCGGCGGGATGCCATCCTCGTCAAGCGTCAGGCCCACCACTGCGCACCCGTAGCGTTTCACGACGGGCAGCACGGCCCGCAGGCTTTCCTGCTCGCCGCTCACGGAGTTGACGAGCGGCTTGCCCGCGTATCCGCGCACGGCGGCCTCGATGGCTGCGGGGTCGGACGAGTCCACCTGCAAAGGCAGCGTGCCGGCGGCCTGCAGCGCCTCCACGGCGGCGCGCAGCGTGGCGGGTTCGTCCAGTTCGGGAAGGCCCACGTTCACGTCCAGCACGTCGGCGCCCGCCTCCTGCTGGGCCGCCGCCTCGCCCACCAGATAGTCGAAGTCCCCTTCGCGCAGCGCCTGCTTGAGGCGCTTCTTGCCCGTGGGGTTGATGCGCTCGCCGATGAGGGCGAAGCCGCGCTCCCCCTCCGGCATCACGACTGCCTTCTGCGCGCTCGTCACCACGAACGCGGGACGGCAGGCGCGCGGTACCGGCGTGCGGCCGGCCGCAAGCGCCGCCAAGCGCTCGATGTGCGCCGGCGTGGTGCCGCAGCACCCGCCGAGCACGCTCGCGCCATGGGCCATGACGCGCTCCATGGCCCGCGCGAACTCGTCCGGGCCCACGTCGTAGACCGTGCGTCCTCCCTCGATGCGAGGCAGGCCTGCATTCGGGCGCACGATCACGGGACAACGCGCGAAGCGCGCCAACGCCTCGGCGACGGGGACCAGCTCGTCCGGGCCGAGCGAGCAGTTCACGCCCACGGCGTGGGCGCCCAGCGACGACAGCGTGACGGCTGCGATTTCCGGCGTGGTGCCCAAAAAGGTGCGGCCGTCTTCGCCGAACGTCATCGTGGCGAACACGGGAAGCGCGCAGTTCTCCTTGGCCGCCAGCACGGCCGCCTTGGCCTCCCGCAGATCGGACATGGTCTCGACGACGATCAGGTCGCACCCCGCATCGGCGGCCGCCCGCACCTGCTCGGCGAACAGGGCGTATGCCTCTTCGAAGGAAAGCGCGCCCCACGGCTCCAGAAGCGCGCCCGTGGGACCGATGTCGCCGGCCACGTACCGGGCGCCTGCCGTGCGGGCGCACTCCGCGGCGGCGCGGTACGCCTCGGCCACCGTCGCACGTCCGGCCAGCTTGCGGGCGTTCGAGCCGAACGTGTTCGTCGTGACCATTTCCGCACCGCCTCCACGTACGCACAATGGATGGCGGTGACAGCCTGGGGATCCTCGATGTTCAGGAGGTCGGGCAAAGCGCCGTCGTCCACCAGGCCCCGCTCCTGCAGCATGGTGCCCATGCCGCCGTCCTGCACCAGGATGTCCTGGCCGCGCAGGACATGCAGCAGATGGTCGTCCTTGACGACGAGTCCTGCAAAGGAATCATGCTCGATGGTCATGCAACGTCCTTTCGCGTTTCCGAAACGAAGAGACAGCCGCGTTCCCCGCAGACTGCCGGCGCAACCCACCGGCCCTGGCCCGCAGCCGACTCGCGACCCGCCCTTACCGTGCAGCCTTGAGCGCCGCCACGTTCGCACGCGCTATGTCGGGCTGATTCATGGTGTAGACATGCAATCCGCGCGCACCATGGGCCTTAAGGTCGACCAGCTGCGCGCTGGCATACTCGATGCCCGCCCGATGCAGGTCGTCGGGCGCGTCCGCGTATTTCGCCACAAGCTTGACCAGGGCGGCCGGCAGTGACGCGCCGCACATGAACACCATGCGCTGCACCTGCGCCTTGCTCATAAGCGGCATGACGCCGCAGGTGATGGGCGCCGTCACGCCCGCACGTTCGGCGGATTCGCGGAAGCGGTAGAAGCAGGCGTTGTCGAAGAACAGCTGCGTGACGAAGAAGCTGGCACCCGCGTCCTGCTTCTGCTTGAGGTGCTCGATGTTCGCGCGGGCGTCGAAGCAGGCCACATGCCCTTCTGGATAGGCGGCGGCGCCAGCACGGTCTGCACGCCTTTGGCCCTCAGGTCGGCCACGGCGGCGCCAAGCGTCTCTTCCGTCGCGTCGCCGCAGGTGAGATGCGCCACAGCGGGAATGTCGAACTCTTCCTGCACCATGGCGGCCACCACGGCGGTGGCACGGCTGTTGCCGCTGCCGCCCGCCGAGTACGTGACGCTGACGAAGTCGGGGGCAAGCGGGGCCAGCTCCGCCACGACCGCGCGGGCCGCGCCCAACGTGAGGTCGCCTTTCGGCGGGAATATCTCGAACGAAAGCGGGCAGGCGCATGCAGAGAATATGTCGGATACGGTGACCATGACGCCATTATAAGGCAAACGAAAGGCCCCGCTTCCCCAGAACGCGGGAAGCGGGGCAAGGAAACGAGCGTCGAGCGGCCCGCCCGGGGTGAGGCGAGGAAGCGCGGGCGAGGACTTCCTGCCGCCCGGCCCGCAAGGGGTGCAGGGCGAAACGACGCGCTAGTGCGAATGCGCCATGCTCGCGCGCAGCTTGCCCATGGGCGCGAACGTCACCAAGGCGCCAAAAGCGGCCAGCAGGAACACGGCGATGGCCACCAACACCGACGCCGCCGCCACGTGCACGCCCACGCCGATGACGGCCCAAAGGATCACCAGCGGGAACGCCAGGTCGTCGAAACGCTTGTACATGACGTAGCCGACCGTCAGCACGCCTGCCACCAAAAGCAGCGTCGACAGCTCGTTCAGCACCGGGATGCCGCCGTCGAACGCCCACGTGATGGCCGTCGTGAGGTTGGCCACCACGGCCACCGTCACCCAGGCGGCATAGATGGAGATGGGCACGCGCCCTGCCGCGGTCTTCATGGTGCGGCGAACGGTCACGTACAGTGCCGCCATCACGGCCCAGAGCGCAGCGATCACGAAAAGCCCCACGTACACCTGCAGGAAGTGGAACAGGGCGAGCCAGGCCACGTTCAGCGCGCAACTGACAACGAACAGCAAGGCCACGAAGCCGAAGCGCCTCACGCGGTTCGGGGCGTCGCGCGTGTACTGCACCAGCCACACGATGAGCGCCACGTAGATGAGCCCCCAGATGGAGAACACGTAGCCGGCGGGCATGAACCAGACGTACATCAGGTTCGCCACCTCGCCCGACGTCGTGCCGCCCAGCCGCGTGGCCTCGAAGAGCAGGTTGCACAGCACCGTGACCACGTAGGCTGCCCACATGGTCACCGTTTCAGGCGTGACGTAGCCGCTCCTGCGCGCCGCCTTGCCCATCTTCGTACGGTTGAACCGGTCCGCCACGCCGCGCGTGGCTCCTGAATATGCATGTCGATTGTCGTTGGTAGGCATTCCGCACCTCGCTTTCTGATGTGCCGCACGGTTGTGTGCGGTTCAGTTTAGCGCCGGGTGCAGGCCAAACCCCTTACGGGCGCGTGGCAAGTCGCCATCGCTTCAGTGGCGGGCGGAACGGCGGAACGCGCGCCTGCGCAGGAACCATCCGGGCTCCAAGGGGCCGCTCTCCGCGTCGAGGGAAAAGCGGTAGCGCGCGCACGAGCGGTTGGCCACGGGCACGGGACAGGGGGCGGGGTGCGCGTCGTCTTCGTCGGGCTCCGGCAGCCACGCAAGATCGCGCACCGTGACGGCGCACGCGTCGCGTCCCGGCACCAGCACTTCCAGCTGGTCGCCCTCGGCGAAGCGGTTGCGGCAGCGTACGACCACGCGCCAGCCGCCCGCCGCAGACCCGCCCGCCGCAGACCCGCACGGCTCGCACGCCTGCACGTCCGCCACGTGCAGGCACGTCTGCTCGTAGCCGTCGTAGTCTGCCGCCTGCTCTGCCTCGCCGAAGTAGAAGCCGGTCGAATAGGGCCGATGCGACACCGTGTCCAGTTCGTCGGCCAGCGCGGCCGCGTCGGCGCCGCCCAGCACGCGCCGGTAGGCGTTCACCACCGTGGCCACGTAGAACGCCTTCTTGTTGCGGCCCTCTATCTTCAGCGCGTCCACGCCGGCCTCGGCCAACGCCTGCACGTGGGCCAGCATGTTGAGGTCCTTCGCGTTCATGATGAACGTGCCGCGCCCGTCCTCTTCCACCGGGAAGTGTTCGCCCGGGCGCTTCTCTTCCTCCAACGTGTAGTTCCACCGGCACGGCTGGGTGCAGGCACCCTTGTTGCCCGAACGGCCGGTCAGATACGAACTGATGAGGCACCGCCCCGAAACCGCCATGCATTGGGCGCCGTGCACGAACGCCTCCAGCTCCAGGTCGGCGGGCGCATCCGCACGTAGGCGGGCTATTTCCTCCAGGCTCATCTCGCGGGCGCACACGACGCGCCGCGCACCCAGGCCGTGCCACACGCGCGCCGCCTCGGCGTTCGCCACCGACGCCTGCGTGCTCACGTGGAGCGCCACGTGAGGCGCATGGCGCACGGCCAGGCTGGCGGCCCCCAAATCGCCCACGATGACCGCATCGACGCCCGCCGCCTCCAAAGCCTCGAAGTACGTCGGCAGCGCCGTCACGTCGTCTGCGCCCATGAGCGCGTTCACGGCCACATGGACGCGCACGCCCGCCGCGTGCGCCGTGCGCACCGCCTCGGGCACGTCGGCGAGCGCGAAGTTCGCCGCGCGCGCACGCATGCCGAAGCGGTCCGTCGCCAGGTACACCGCGTCCGCGCCGTAGCGCACCGCCGCGCGCAGCTGCTCCATCCCGCCCGCCGGGGCGAGCAGCTCAAGCCTCGTTTCGGTCACGCCCCGCCTCCCTGACACGCCCATGGCGAGCGCCGGTTTCGGCCAGTCCCACCGCTCATCAGGCCAACGAAACCCGCGGGCCCTGCGGCGTGTCCTCGATGGCCAGGCCCAGGGCAGCCAGGCCGTCGCGGATGCCGTCGGCGACGTCCCACTGCTTGTTCGCCCGCGCCTCGGCGCGGGCGGCCAGCAGGGCGTCGGCGGCCTCTGCGGGGCTTTCGCCGGCATATCCGGCCCACTCCTTCGCCAAGGCCACCACCTCGGGCGGGAAGGCCGGCCCGCTCGCAGCGGGCGCCTCCACCGAGATGCCGAGGGCGCCCATGAGGTCCACGATGGCTTGGCGGGCCTGCTTGAGGGCGGCGACGTCGGTGAGGGAGACGGTCTTGTCGGCCACCTGGGCGTTCACTTCCCCGATGAACGTGAACACCGTGCCCAGGGCGGCGCAGGTGTTGAAGTCGTCGTCCATGGCCACGATGAACGCCGTGCGCGTCTCGCGGGTGCGGTCGATGAGCGCGCGCGTGTCCAGCGGCGAAGGCACGTCCTGCGCGTGTTCGATCGCCCAGTCCAGGCCGCGCACCGCGTTCTCGATGCGCACGAGCGCCGCGTCGGCTTCCGCCAGGCGCTCTTCCGAGAAGTCCAGCGGGCTGCGGTAATGCGTCTGCAGCATGAGCATGCGCAGGGCCTCCGGCCGCGTGGCCTCCAGCACGTCGTGCAGCAGCATGAAGTTGCCGAGCGACTTGCTCATCTTCTCGGCGTTGATCTGCAGCATGCCGCCGTGCATCCAGTAGTTCGCGAACGTGCAGCCGCACGCCGCCTCGCTTTGGGCGCGCTCGTTCTCGTGATGCGGGAACACCAGGTCGGCACCGCCACCGTGGATGTCGAACGGCAGGCCCAGGTACTTGCGCGACATGGCCGAACACTCGATGTGCCACCCCGGGCGGCCGGGTCCCCAGGGCGACTCCCACGCCGGCTCGCCCGGTTTGGCGGCCTTCCACACGGCGAAGTCCAACGGGTCGCGCTTGCGGTCTTCGAGCCCCTGCCCATCGGAGCGCAGCTCGCGATGTCCGCTTTCCATCTCGTCCACGTTGCGCCCGGACAGTTGCCCGTAGCCAGGATACGAGCGCACGCTGAAATACACGTCGCCCTCCACCTCGTAGGCATGCCCGCCTTCGACCAGCTCGGATATGAGCTCGATCATGGCGGGGATCTCCTCGGTCGCCTTCGGCCGCACGTCGGGATCCATCACGCCGACCGCCCGCATGTCGGCGATGAACGCCTCCGTGTATTCGGCGGCCACCTCCGCCGCCGAACGCCCTTCCTCGTTCGCACGGTTGATGATCTTGTCGTCCACGTCCGTCACGTTCTGCACGAACGTCACGTCGAACCCGCGCCACAGAAGGTAGCGGCGGATGACGTCGAAGCTGATGAACGTGCGCGCATTGCCGATGTGGATGCGGTTGTACACGGTGGGGCCGCACACGTACATGCCCACGTGTCCGCGCTGGATCGCTTCGAAGTCGGCCTTCGCCCGCTCCTTGGTATTGTAGATCCTAATCATGTCGCACCTCCGCAGGCGCAGCCGCCTGTCGTCCGCGTTCCTTTTCCAGCCGCTCGATCTGCCGCTCGAGCGCTTCGATGCGCTCGCACAGATTCTCGCATACCTCTTCCATGGGGTCGGGCAGGCTCTCCTGATGCTTGGCCGCCGCCTGGGCGTCGGCCGCCACGCGCTGGCCGTCGCGCACGACGATGTGGCCCGGGATGCCCACGACCGTGGAATTGGGCGGCACGTCGCTCACGACCACCGCGCCGCCACCCACCTTGGCATTGTCGCCCAAGGTGATGTTGCCCAGCACCGACGCCCCCACGCCCACCAGCACGTTGTTGCCGAGCGTCGGATGGCGTTTGCCCGTCTCCTTGCCGGTGCCGCCCAAGGTGACGCCCTGGTAGAGCGTGCAGTCGTCGCCGATGACCGTCGTCTCGCCGATGATGACGCCCATGGCGTGGTCGATGAAGAACCGCCGGCCGATCTGGGCGGCCGGATGGATCTCCACGCCGGTCATCCAGCGGGTGAACTGCGAGGAAACGCGCGCGAGACTCCGCAGCCCGTGATTCCACAACCAGTGCTCCACCACATGCGACCAGCGCGCGTGCAGCCCCGGATACGTGAGCCAGATGACGAACGAGTTCTGCGCCGCAGGGTCGCGCTCCTTCACCGCCTGGATGTCCTCGCCAATGGTTTTGAATATGTTCATGGATGCCCTTCTGTCAAGGGGAGATTGTAACACAGGGGCGGCGCGGCGAAAGCCGCAGGCTGCAAAGCACGCCCGCGAAGAAGGCCGCGGCACTCGCCCGTCCCGCCCTGCGATGCGGCGAGAGAACGGGGACGCTATCTACATCGACAGAGAAGGCAGACGGCCGTGGCGGATATCCCCTCCTCGCGTCCTTCGAAGCCCAGATGCTCGGTGGTCGTGGCCTTCACGCCCACGTTTTCCACCGGCACGCCCAGGGCCTCCGCCAGGTTCGCGCGCATCTGGTCGCGGTAGGGAGAGAGCTTGGGTGCCTGCGCGGCTATGACGGAGTCCACGTCCAGGATGGCGAAACCCTCCGAGCGTACCTTGTCCGCCACGGCGGCCAGCAGCTTCAGCGAGTCCGCATCCTTGAAGGCCGGGTCGTCGTCGGGAAACAGCTTGCCGATGTCCCCGCCGCGGATGCCGCCCAAAAGCGCGTCTGCCACCGCATGCGCCAGCACGTCGGCATCGGAATGCCCCAGAAGTCCTCGCACGTGAGGAATGTCGACCCCGCCCAAAACGAGCCTGCGCCCTTCCGCGAACGCATGCACGTCGTACCCCTGCCCGATCCGCAGGTCAGTGGGATTGATGGTCATCGGCCGATTCATTTCTCCGCGTCCTTCAGGTACAGTGCGCGCACGGCCGCCGCCAGCATGAAGTAGTCCTCGGGCACCGTGAGCTTGATGTTGTCGCGCTTGCCTTCCACCACCAGCACGCGTCCTCCCAACCGCTCGATGAGCGACGAGTCGTCGGTGCCCATGAAGCCGTCGGAGAGCGCCGAGGCATGGGCGCGCCGGTAAATGCCGGTGCGGAACACCTGCGGAGTCTGCGCGTTCCAGAAGACGCGCCGGTCGGGCGTGCCCATGATGACCCCGTTCTCCACCACCTTCAGGGTGTCCACCGCTGGATGGGCCACCACGGCCCCGTCGCAGTCGATGTTGCCTTTGACGGTGTTGATGGCGTGCAGGATGAGGTCAGGCGAGATGAGCGGGCGCGCGCCGTCGTGCAGCACCACGTAGTCGTACGTGTCGGGCACGTACTCCAGCCCGGAGAACGCCGATTCTTGGCGACTGGGGCCCGCAGGGGCCATGACCACCGGCGTCACGAACGGGAAGGGGTCGATGGCGCGCTTGAGGTACTCCTCCTGGCGATCCTCGGGGCACACCACCACGATGAGCCCGATGTCCCCCACCGCGTCGAACGCCTCGGCCGACCACGTGAGGATGGGCTTGCCGGCGATCTCCACCAGCTGCTTGCCGCCCTCCTTGCCGAAGCGCTCGCCCGTGCCTCCTGCCAGGATGATGGCGGCGGTCTGCGGGTTCTTGTCGACCACTCCCTCCAGGCTGCACATGGTCTTCGACAGCGCGTCGAAGTCCAGGCCGTCAAGCATGAGCTCGGGCGCCTTCAGCACCTCGGAGGAATACACCGGGTCTATGGTCTTCGGCATGTCCGCATCCGTTCCTTCGTCCAATACGTGTCCGTCCGGCCGGGCGGCGGGAGCGACGCCGACCACGTCCTGGCGTTTGCTGGTTCTATTGTAAACCTACCTCCTGCCAAAATCAGCAAGAGACAAGGAACGCCATGACGATTGGCCGGCCTGACGGATGCCAACGAGACCCTACGCCGCGCACGTCGGCTTCTGCACGCTCTCGGCGGTTCTGTTCCTAGTCGGCTGATTGTCGGCGCAGGGTGGCGTAGTAAGTCAGCGAGGGGCGCTCTCGTGCCGAAGATTGCCCCGCCGCGCGGCCGAGCGTACTTCGGCACGCGAGAGAAAGCGCACAAGAGGCAAGATTCGGTGCGAGAACGCCCCGCAGCGTCGACGTGTTCCGGCGGCCGTAGGCCGCCGGAACCATAAACTAGTCGGCCGCGCCGCCCGACAGAGAGCCGCCGCTCGTGACGCCGGCATGGCCCAGGTCGAAATTCGTCAGCAGCAGCTCGGCGTCGCGCGCCAGGCTGTCGCGCTTCCGCGGCTCGGGAACGGAGCCCGACCCTTGCGCGAACACCAACTCGCCGTCCTTCTCGTCCACGTCGATGATGGATCCGGCCGGCCACTTGCCTTCCAGGATCTGTTCGGAAAGCGGGTCTTCCAGCAGGCGCTGGATGGCGCGACGCAACGGGCGCGCGCCGAACGCGGCGTCGGTGCCTTCGCGGGCGATGAGGCGCGTGGCGCCTTCCGTCAGGTTGATGGACATGTTCCGCTCGATCATGCGGTCGCGCAGGTCGGCCACCATGAGCTCGACGATCTGGCCGATCTGTTCCTCCGTGAGCGACTTGAACACGATGATCTCGTCGATGCGGTTCAGGAATTCAGGCCTGAACAGCTTCTTCATCTCGCTCATGACGCGGCTTTTGATCTCCTTGTCGGAAAGGCCGTCGCCCGACCCGGCAGAGAACCCGAGCGGTGCCGACTGCGCGATTTCGCGCGCGCCCACGTTCGACGTCATGATGATGACCGTGTTGCGGAAGTCCACCGTGCGTCCCTGCGCATCGGTCAACCTGCCTTCTTCCAGGATCTGGAGCAGGATGTTGAACACGTCGGGATGCGCCTTCTCGATCTCGTCGAACAGCACGACGGAATACGGGCGCTGGCGCACGGCCTTGGTCAGCTGGCCGCCCTCGTCGAAGCCCACGTAGCCCGGAGGCGAACCCACCAGGCGAGACACCGAGTGCTTCTCCATGTACTCGGACATGTCGAAGGACAGCAGCGCGTCTTCCGAATTGAACAGGAACTCGGCGAGCGCCTTGGAAAGCTCCGTCTTGCCCACGCCCGAGGGGCCCAGGAAGATGAACGAGCCAGCCGGGCGACGCGGGTCCTTGAGGCCGCTGCGCGAACGCCGGATGGCCTTCGAAAGCGCGGTCACGGCTTCGTCCTGGCCGATGACGCGCTCGTGCAGCACGCCTTCCATGCGCAAAAGCTTCTCCGTTTCCGCCTCGGTCAGGTTCGAGACCGGCACGCCGGTGGACATGGACACCACGTCGGCGATGTCCTCCACCTTCACCTGATGGATGGATTTCTGGGCGTCTTCCTCCCACTTCTTCTCGGCCTCTTCGCGCTTGGCCTTCAGCTGGGCTTCCTCGTCGCGCAACTGGGCCGCGCGCTCGAAGTTCTGCGCGCCGATGGCCGCGTCCTTTTCGGAACGGAGGCGCCGCAGCTCGTCGTCCAGCTCGCGCAGCTCCTTAGGCAACGTCATGTTGCGGATGCGCATGCGCGCGCCCGCCTCGTCCAGCACGTCGATGGCCTTGTCGGGCAGAAAGCGGTCCTGGATGTAGCGGTCGGAAAGCGTCACAGCCGCCTGCAGCGCCTCGTCGGTGAAGTGCACCTGATGGTGCGCCTCGTAGCGGTCGCGCAGGCCTTCCATGATGCGGATGGCCTGTTCCTCGTTCGGCTCGCCCACGGTGATGGGCTGGAAACGCCGGTCGAGGGCCGAATCCTTCTCGAAGTGCTTGCGGTACTCGTCAAGAGTGGTGGCGCCGATGATCTGGATCTCTCCGCGCGACAGCGGCGGCTTCAGGATGGCGGCCGCGTCGATGGAGCCTTCCGCCGAGCCTGCGCCGATGATGGTGTGGATCTCGTCGATGAACAGGATCACGTCGCCCTCGTCCTGCACCTCCTTGATGCATTTCTTCAGGCGTTCCTCGAATTCGCCGCGGTACTTGCTGCCGGCCACCAGGGCGGACACGTCCAGCGTGACAAGCCGCTTGTTGCGCAGCAGGTCAGGCACCTGGTTGGCGACGATGAGCTGGGCCAGGCCTTCGATGACGGCCGTCTTGCCGACACCCGGCTCGCCGATGAGCAGCGGATTGTTCTTCTGACGGCGAGAAAGCACCTGCATGACGCGCTCGATCTCGCCCGCGCGGCCGATGACCGGATCCAGCTTGCCCTCGCTCGCCTTCTTGGTCAGGTCGGTGCCGAATTCCTTCAACATGCTGTCGGACGAGCCGCCCATGGGGTCGAACGCGTTGCGGCCGGCATAGACCGGGCTTTGCCCCACCAGGTCGTTGAGCGCGCTGCGCACGTTGTCGCCCGACACGCCCAGACGGCCGAGCACCTCCAAGGCCGTGCCGTCGCCTTCGCGCACGATGCCGAGCAGCAGATGCTCGGTCGAGATGTAGGATTGCCCCATCTGCATGGCCTCGCGCAGCGAGTTTTCCAGCACGCGCTTGACGCGCGGGGTGAAGGACAGATGGCCGGAGACGTCGGTG
>CAJFVW010000111.1 GCA_904420575.1 uncultured Gordonibacter sp. | reverse complement strand
GACGCGCGCGCCGGCGGCCGCCGCGCCGTACACCATGTTGATGGCCGCGATCTCGCTTTCGGCCTGCAGGTACACGCCGCCTTCCTGAGGCATGCGCTTGGACATGTAGGCCGCAAGCTCGGTCTGCGGCGTGATGGGATACCCGAAGAAGAACCGGCATCCCGCGCGCAGGGCGCTCTCCGCCAGGACCTCGTTGCCCTTCATGAGCACTTTCTCTGCCATGCGGCTCACCTCTCCACCGTGATCGCCACGTCGGGGCACATGAGCGCGCACGACGTGCATCCTGTGCACCGGTCTTCGTCGACGCAGTGCGCCGGATGGTAGCCCTTGGGCGTCATCCGCGCATGGTCGAGCTCGATGATGTGGACCGGACAGGCATCGACGCACAGGCCGCAGCCTTTGCAGAAGCCCTCGTCCACCATTATTCTAGCCATGTCGCACCTTTCTCGTCTCGCCGCACGGGGCGGCTTGCCTGGGCGTCGCGCGCGCATCCGCCGCGCCTGCTCCCGCAGGCCGCGTCCCGCCTTCGACAGGATACGTCCCCGCGCTCACGTTTCCCAAGGGGCCCGTACGTATCGTTGCACAGAATAGACGCGCCGCCCAGCCATAAAGGAGGGAACGCCCCCATTTTCCCGCCGGACGAGCGCTTCCGGCACCGTCGTGCACGCCAGCGGCAGGCCCAGAAGGCGCGCCGCCTCGTCGCCGAACGCGAGCGCGACCCGCACGTCGTCCCAGCCGGTCTCGCCCATCACGTGCGAGTTGTTGACCACGGCCGTGGCTTGCAGGTGTGCCGCCTCCAGGATGGGCGGGAGCGCGGCGGCGGCGGAGACCGGCGTCTGGGTGAGGTTGCGGAAGCGGTTCACCACGTACAGCAGCGCATAGGAACCCGCCACGACGTCGGCGGCGAAGCGGCCGAGCGCCGTCGCGCCCGCGTCGTCGCCTCCCGCGTCCACGATGACCACGGCCGGCGGGACACCCGCGGCCTCGTCGGACGTGGGCCCGACCGCATCTGCCGTCGGGCCGCCTGCGAAACCGCCCGGCGTGCGTGCATCCGCAGCCGGCCCCGCCTCGCCGCCGCACGCGGCCTGGCGGGCCGCCGCGTAGGCTTCCTCGATGGCGGGCGCGATGGCGCCGGTCAGGCTGGGCACGTCCAGGTTCGAGCCCTTGCCGGCGAACACGGGCGCGATCAGGCGCACGCCTTGCGCCGCGAGCGCGTCGGCATGGTCGCTCGAGCGGAAGTAGGGGTTCACCACGTCCAGGTCCACCAGCGTGACCTGCGCGCCGCGGGCAGCGGCGTCGTAGGCCAGGTTGAGCGACAGGTTGGTCTTGCCCACCCCGTAGTGGCCCGTCACCACGGTGACGGGAGCCAGCGCGAACGGCGGGCGCGCCAAGGCCCCGGCGTCCGGGGCGGCGCGGCCCTCGCAGGCCTCCCGGTCCTTCCGGCGCACGCCAAGATCGCCGGATCCGGCGGCGACGCGACGGGGCATGCCCTCCCAGACCTTCCTGCCGCTCTCCCCCGCACTCTCTTCGGCCACCGTCACACCAGCCCCTCGGGAGTTTGGGGCGCGTCGTCGGCCTGGCGGATGGCCACGCGGCGGATCTTGCCGTTCACGGTCTTGGGCAGCTCGTCCACGTAGTCGACGATGCGCGGGTACTTGTAGGGCGCGGTCTGTCGCTTCACCCACGTCTGCAGCTCGCGCGTCAGTTCGTCGCTCCCTGCGAAGCCCGGCGCCAGCACCACGGTGGCCTTCACGGCCGCGCCGCGCACGGGGTCGGGCACGCCGGTGACCGCGCACTCGCGCACCGCCTCGTGCTCCAGAAGCACGCTTTCGATCTCGAAGGGCCCTATGCGGTAGCCGCTCGACTTGATGACGTCGTCGTTTCTGCCCACGTACCAGAAGTAGCCGTCCTCGTCGCACCAGGCCGTGTCGCCCGTGTGGTACCAGCCGTCGTGGATGGCCTCGGCGGTCTTTTCCGCGTCCCGGTAGTACTCCATCATGATGCCGGCCGGGCGCGGATCCATGCGGATGCAGATCTCGCCCGTCTCGCCGGTGTTGCAGCGGCCGCCGTCGTCGCGCTGTATCTCCACGTCGTACAGGGGCACGGGCTTGCCCATGGAGCCGGAGCGCGGCGTGGACCCCACCAGGTTCGCCACCGTGAGCGGCGTCTCGGTCTGCCCAAAGCCCTCGTAGATGGTCAGCCCCGTGTGCTCCTTCCAGAAGTCGAACAAATCGGGGTTGAGCGCCTCACCCGCCGTGGTGGAGTACTCCAGCGACGAGAGGTCGAAGGCGTCCACGTCCTCCTGCATCATGAGGCGGTACATCGTCGGGGGGCAGCACAGCGTCGTGATGCGGTAGTGCCCGATGAGCGAAAGTATCTCCGAGGGGCGGAAGCGGTCGAAGTCGTACGTGAACACGCACGCCTCCATGAGCCACTGGCCGTAGTACTTGCCCCACACGGCCTTGCCCCAGCCCGTGTCGGCGATGGTGAAGTGGATGCCGTCGGGGCGCACGTCGTGCCAGTGCTTGGCCGTGACCAGGTGCGCGAGCGCATAGGCGGAATCGTGCAGCACCATCTTCGGATTGCCGGACGTGCCGCTGGAGAAGTACATGAGCATGGGTTCGGCGGCCGCCGTCTCGCGCCGCGCGAAATCGGCCGAGGCCGCGCGCACGCCTGCATTGAAGTCCTTCCACCCCGCGCGCTCGCCCGGGGCGGCGCACACGCCGTCCGGCCCCGAAAGCGCCGCGCCCACCGGGCCCGCGTCCGCGGCCACGGCCAGCGCCCCGTTCCCGTCGCGCGGCGTGAGGCCGCCGCCCGCGCCGTTGACCAGGATCTTCGCCTGCACCGTGGGGCAGCTTGCGGCCACGTTGTCCACCACGTCGGCTATGTCGCCGCATGACGTGGCGATGACGGCCTTGATGCCGGCACCCTGCAGGCGGTATTCCAGGTCGTGCTCCTTGAGCATGAACGTGGCCGGCACCATGACGGCACCCAGCTTGGCCAGGGCCGTCGCCACGAACCAGAACTGGTAGTGGCGTCGCAGGATGACCATCACGAAGTCGCCGCGGCCGATGCCGCACGACGCCAGGAAGTTCGCGGTCCTGTCCGACCACTCCTTCATGTCGCCGAAGGTGAACACGTGCTCCTCGCCCTCGGGGTTGCACCAAACCATGGCGCGGCGGTCGGGATCGTTCTCGGCGATGTCGTCCACCACGTCGTAGCCGAAGTTGAAGTCGGGAGGGCATTCCACGGAAAACGTCTCGAGCAGCCCTTGGTCGTCATAGGTTTCGCGCACGTAGCGCTGATGGATGTTCCTCATGCTGAAAGCTCCTTGTGACAACGGCGCGCCACGCGCGCACCGCACGACGGACGGATGGTCGGAGGGGACGCCGAAGGCCGACGTTCGCCTTCTGCAGAAGGTGCGGCGCTCGGGATCCCGTCAGGCGCGGCCGGCCTTCGCGCCCGCAACGCCGGCAAGCGTGCAGGCACGCCTTTCGGCGGAGGCGCGAAGCCGGCAGCGCCTAGATAATGCCCTCTTCGTGCGGCTTCATGACCACGGCAAGGAACACGCACGGTTCGCCGCCCGTGGCGATCATGCCGTGCCCGCGGCCCGAATCGTACATGAGCAGGTCGCCGGCTTCCAACTCCTCCACGTGGTCCTCGTAGGCGAAGCGCATGCGGCCCGAGATGATGTAGTCGAGCTCCTGGCCCTTGTGGTACGACAGGTGGATGGGCACGTCCTGCTCTTCTTCCAGGTACGGCGCCGTGACCAGGAACGGTTCGGCCAGCTTGTGCTGGAAGTGGGGCGCCTTGTGCAGGTACTCGAACCCGGCGCGGCGCTTGATGGACAACCCGTCGGCGGCACGCGTGAGCGAATAGCCCTTCAGGTGCGGCGTCTCGCCCGTCAGAAGCTCGATGACGTCGACGCCCAGCCGCTCGGCGCATTTGTACAGGAAGGTGAACGACAGGTCCTGCTCGCCCGACTCCTGGGCGGCGTATTCCGCCAGCGTCCGGCCGGTGGCGTCGGCCATTTCCTGCATGGTGAGGTCGAGGTCCTCCCGCAACGCGCGAATGCGCCCGGCCACCTCTTCGATGTTCGGCTCCATAGCAGCAAGACCTCCTTTCGGTGCAAGCAACGCCGCCGTCATGCCGACGGCGACGCCTCGGGTGAAAAAGTTTTCCCATTGTATAGCAACTTGGTCGGGTTCGCGCGCCGTGAAACAGTTCGGAAACGAAAACTCCGCAGGCGGCACGCACGGCGGGGCGAAGAATTCCCACCGCACCGAGCGTGTGGCGAAGCGAGAGGCCTTCCCGCCCGGCGGAGGCGCGAAGGCCGGGCGGCGGGCTCTGCCGCAAAACGCGCAGGCAAGGCTTTCTGGCACAAAAAGCGCCGATTCCTGCACCTCCCCCGCCTCGATACGGGGCTGGCGACATGCTCCCAAAACGCCGACCAGGCCTTTCGCATTCAGCAGTCCCAGCAAGGCCGTCGGGCGCGAGCAGAGACTGTCTGAAATCGGCGAGAATGTGCCATTTCCGACGGTGCAGGAGAACAAGAAGCCCTCCCGCTCGACGCGGAAGGGCCCTTTCGCTGCAAGGTTGCCGAAGCACGCAGGCGGCGGGCCTCCCTGCACGTGGCAGGCCCGCCGCACCGAGTGCGCCTCGGCGCGGCGCACGCGCCGCGCCGCCCTCACCTGGCAGCCCGCCCTGGTACCCAGCGCGGGCTAGTTGAACCTCACGGCGCCGTTCTCGCCGCGGTGGCAGGTCTTCACGAAGCGGACCGTCTTGTCGGCGGCGTTCATGACCACGCACTCGGTGGTGACCGAGCCGTCGGCGTTGCTCACGCCCGAGACCATCTCGCCGTCG
>CAJFVW010000110.1 GCA_904420575.1 uncultured Gordonibacter sp. | reverse complement strand
GAACAGGGCCCGTCCTGGTACTACAACGGCATCACGGTGGTGGGCTTCTTCGTGGCCAGCCTGCTGTTCTTCAACTCGCTGTTCCTGTTGGGACGCGGCATCCGCAACTACGCGCGGTCGCATAAGGCGAACGTGTTCGCCAGCGCCGTGGGCCTGTTCCGCGGGCATGCGGCCACCTATGGCGGCTTCATCGCGCATCTGGCCATGTCCATCATTCTGGTGGGCCTCATCGGCTCGTCCATGTACGTGACCGAGAAGGTGGAGTACCTGGGCTATGACGAGGAGACCGACACGGTGGCCTCCGACTTCACCATCCAGGACTTCACGCTCGTTTACACGGGCAACGACATCGAGTTGCAGGAGAACCAGGACGACATCATCTACGAGCTGGACTTCGACGTGTACCGCAACGGCGAATACGTGGGCCACGTGCATCCGTCGGTGCAGCTGGTGCAGTCCACGCAGCAGCAGAAGCTGAACGCGGGCGTCATCGGCTTCCCGCTGGAAGACCTGTTCGTGGTCTACAAGGGCGTCAACGACGAGGGCGCCTTCGCCATGGACGTGCGCGTGAACCCGTTGGTGACGTTCGTATGGGTGGGCTTCGGCCTGCTCATGGTGGGCATCACGCTGGCCTTGGTGGGCCGTCGCACGCCCAAGCGGCGCGAAGGGGCGCTTGAGGTTGACACGGCCGATGCCGAAGGCGACGACAGCTCGTCGGAAAGTCCGAAGGCGTAAGCAGCCGTGGACGCGGCCATCGAGACACGCAAGCTCTCCAAGGTGTTCGGCAACCGCCGCGCGGTGGACAACGTGTCCATCACGGTGCCGCGCGGCGCGTTCCTTTCCATCTTCGGGCCGAACGGGGCAGGGAAGACCACGCTTTTGCGCGTGCTCTCCACGCTTTCGCGAGCGACCAGCGGGTCGGCCAAGCTCATGGGCATCGACCTCAAGGAGGAGCCCGACCGCGTGCGCGACCATATCGGGCTCATTTCGCACAACTCGATGCTCTATCCCGACCTCACGGCCGAAGAGAACCTGATGATCTACGCGCGCCTGTACGGCGTGGAAGACCCGCAGGCGCGCGTGCGCGACCTGCTGGAAGCGGTGGAGTTGAAGCACCGCCGCTTGGACGTCGTGCGCACGTTCTCGCGCGGCATGACGCAGCGGCTTTCCATCGCGCGCGCCCTCGTCCACGACCCCGACGTGGTGTTCCTCGACGAGCCGTATTCGGGCCTGGACCCGCATGCCGTGGACATCTTCGACGAGCTCATCGGTCAGCAGCGGGCGGATCGAACCTTCGTCATGGTGAGCCATGACCTGCAGAAAGGGTTCGACATGTGCACGCATGCGCTCGTGCTGGCGAAAGGGCGCGTCGTGTCGTTCGACGAAAAGGACAACCTGGACTTCGACGAGTTCCACGATTTGTACCGCGCCACCGTGGGCATGGGGGTGGCGTGACATGGCCGTCGCATTGAAGAAACCCTCGACGTGGGCGCAGTACAAGACGCTTCTGCGCAAGGATCTGGAGCAGGAGTTCCGCACCAAGGAGATGCTCACGTCCATGGGCATCTACGCCCTGCTGGTCCTGGTGGTGTATGGCGCGGCCTTGGCGCAGACCACCAGCACCCTGGACGTGCTGCAGATGAGCGGTGGCCTTTTATGGGCGCTCATCGTGTTCACGTCGCTTTTGGGGCTGAACCGTTCCTTCGCGCACGAGAAGGAACAGGGCTGCCTGGAAGGCATCTTGCTCGTGCCGCTGGACCGCTCGGTCATCTTCTTGGCGAAGGCGACGTCGAACCTGCTGTTCCTGTTGGCGGTGGAAGTGGTAGCCGTGCCGCTGTTCTACTTCTTCTTCCTGACCACGGTCACGCCGGGGGAGAGTTTCTGGCTTTTGGCAGTGCCGCTCTTCGTGGGCACCGTGGGCGTGGCGGGCATCGGCACGCTGCTGTCCACCATCACGGTGAACACGCGCGGCAAGGACGTCATGCTGGCCGTGCTGTTCATCCCGCTCGTCTTCCCGCTTCTGTGGGCGTGCGTATCGGCGACGACGGCGGTCGTCGTGGGTGCGGAAGGGTACATGGACGTGATGCTGACGTCGCTGGCGCTCGGCGTCGGCTACGACGTCGTCATGCTGCTGGCCAGCTGGGTGCTGTACGATTTCGTTATTTCGGCATGACGGTTCGCCGGCATGAAGGGCAGAAACGTCGGCGGGGTTTCGCAAGACTCGAAGCCGGCGCGAAAGCCTAGGAAAAGCGTGCTTGCGCAGGACGAAGGCGTGGGGCGAAAAGGAAGGCATAGGGGCGACAAGATCGACGCATGCGAGGTTGCGGCGTCGAGAGGTTCCGGCGGCGATCAGCCCGGCGGAATGCGAAAGGAGAAAGATGGCGGAGAAAATGAAGAAGGCGCTCAAGCTTCCGGAAGCGGGCCAGTGGCCCGACCGGATAGCGCCTGCGGTGCTCGTTGCGGGCATCGTGCTGTCGACCATCGGGTTCTTGCTGGCGTTTCTGTGGGCCGCGCCCGTCAACGGCGCCGCGGTGGACGGCTTCGAGGTGATCGGCGGGCAGGTGGTGCAGAACAAGCTGCTGCTGTCCCAGAAGATCTTCTATTTCCACATGCCGGTGGCCATCACGTCGTTCGTGGCGCTCGCGTTCGCGGGCTACTATGCGGTGCGCTTCCTCATGACGAAGAACCGCCGGTTCGACACGTGTTCGAAGATCGCGATGGAGATCGCGCTCTTGTTCGTGGTCTGCACCATGATCACGGGCGATCTGTGGACGCGCTTCGAGTGGGGCGTGTGGTGGACGTGGGATCCGCGCCTGACGACGTACCTGATCCTGATGCTCATCATCATCGCGTACTTCATCCTGCGCAACGCCATCGACGACCCCGAGCGCTGCGCCACGTACGGAGCGGTTCTCAGCATCATCGCCCTCATCGACGTGCCGATCTGCTTCATGGTGACGCGGCTCATCCCGTCGAGCATCCATCCGGTGGTCGTGCGCGAAGGCGGCATGTCAAGCGACATGGGCATCACGCTCATGTTCTGCCTCGCAGGCATCATGATGGTGGGGTACGCGCTGTACCGCTTCCGTTTCCGCCAGGTACGCCTGACCGAGCGCGTTCAGGCGCTGAAAGAGCAGCTGGAAGATTAATGGGTCGCCGCTCATGATGCGGTGAAGGCATGCAAAGGAAGGTAGATTGACATGAATCCGGTTCTCGTCGAGATATATAGCACGGTCGCCCCGTCCATGCCGTTCATCATCGGGGCATACGTCCTCATGTGGGTGGCCATTCTGGTGTACGTGCTCATGATCATGCTCGGCTACAAGAAGGCCGAGCGCCAGATGGCCGTGCTGGAGGAAGCCGTCGCGGAGCTGAACGAGAAGAACGCCCGGTAGCGCCTGTTCGACGGCCGCGCGCGAACGCGGGGCCGGCGTGTTACAATGGCGAATCGAATTGAAGCGAAGCGTCGCTTGGGCGGCGCTTCGCGCTTGTCGATGGAGAAAGGTTTGCCGCCCATGAAGGCTCTCATCCCTGCCGCCGGCCTCGGCACGCGCTTTTTGCCTGCCACGAAAGCCCAACCGAAGGAAATGCTGCTGGTGGTGGATCGTCCCGCCATCCAATACGTCGTGGAGGAGGGCCTGGCATCGGCCGCAGACGAGGTGGTCATCATCAACAGCCGCGAAAAGAAGGCCATCGAGGATCACTTCTCGCCGAACCCAGAGCTGGTGGCCACGCTGCGCGCCCGCGGCAAGGACGCCTATGCCGACCTCGTGGAGCAGGTGGGCTCCTACAACGTGAGCTACGTGTACCAGGACGAGGCGCTCGGCCTGGGCCATGCCGTGCACTGCGCCGCCGAGAAGACGGCCGGCGAGCCGTTCTACGTGCTGCTTGGCGACGTGCTGGTGCCGAACAACGAGATGTTGCCGCGCATGCAGGAGGTGTCCGACGCCTACGGCGGCGCGAGCGTCATCGCCGTCATGCCGGTGCCCGACGACCAGGTGAGCCGCTTCGGCGTCATCGCCGGCGCCGCGGTGGCCGACGACGTGTGGAAGGTGGACGCGCTCGTGGAGAAGCCGGCGCTCGAGGATGCGCCGTCGAACCTGGCCGTGTTCGGCCGCTACCTGCTGTCGCCGCGCGTGATGGAGCTTCTGGCCGACGTGGAGCCCGGCGTGGGCGGGGAGATCCAGCTGACGGACGCGCTCGACGCCGTGCTGCGCGAGGAAGAGATGTACGCGCTCGTCATCGACCCGGCCGACGGCTTCGACACCGGCACGGTGGAAAGCTGGCTCGAGACGAACAACGTGCTGTTCAACAGGATGAAGGGCTGAGGACGCCGCGCACGGCGATCTTCCCCAGCGCGACGCCCAGAACGCAGGCGACCAGGCTGCCGCCGGCATACAGGCTTCCGGTCACGAAGTCGCCGCTTTCGAACAGCTCGAACGTCTCCAGCGAAAACGTGGAGAACGTGGTGAAGCCGCCGCAGACGCCCGTCTTGAGGAACAGTTCCGCCTCTCGGGACATCCCCGCCGTCCCCAGGGACGCCTCGGTCAGGGCGCCGATGGCGACGGCGCCCACGAAGTTCACGATGAACGTGGCGAGCGGGAAGCTTCCGTCGAACGGCGCGAGCCCTATCAGGTAACGGCCGATGGCTCCCAGGCATCCGCCTGCGCCGACGCACAGTATGGCTCCCATGGCATCTCTCCCTTTCCGTCTTTGCCCGCACGCAGAAAGCCGATGCTCCTGCGCACGGAAACCGCCCCGGTCTTGCGACGGGGCCCGCATGCAGAAGTCATCGGCTTTTTCAAGCGGTTCAAGCCCGAGCGGCTTCGGGAGACTTCATTCCCGCAGGCCATTCTACCTCAAGGATCCTGGCGGCGGCAAGTGCGCCCACGGCGGGTTCGGTGGAGGGTGCAGCGGGCGATGCGCCCTCCGCACCTCTGACCGAAGCGTGCTGAGCACCGCGCAATCGTCGCCTGCTAGTCCACCACGTTCTGCGGCTTTCCCTCCACGAACGCCCCTACGTTTGCGGCCACGGTGGCCAGCAGGCGTTCGCGGGCCTCGTGGGTGGCCCAGGCGATGTGCGGCGTGACGACGATGTTCTCGCCCTTGCAGGAGAGCAGGGGGTTGTCCGCCTTCATGGGTTCCACGGACACGACGTCCGCCCCGAAGCCGCCCAGCTTGCCTGCATGCAGCGCGTCGGCCACCGCCTGCTCGTCCACCAGCGTGCCGCGCGCGGTGTTCAGCAGGATGGCGCCATCCTTCATCTTGGCGATGGCGCCGGCATCCATCATGCCGCTTGTTTCAGGCGTCGCAGGCACGTGGAGCGTGACCACGTCGGACGAGGCCAGAAGTTCGTCCAGGTTCACTTGGCGCACGCCTTCGCCTTCCAGATCCGGCTTGGGGCTGCGGTTCTCGAAGACCACGTCCATGCCGAACGCCCGGGCGATGCGGCACACGGCCTGGCCGATGTGGCCCATGCCGACGATGCCCAGCGTCTTGCCCGCAATCTCCACCAACGGCGTCTTCCAAAACGAGAAGTCGGGGCTTTTGACCCATGCGCCGTCCATGACGAGTTCTGAATGGTATCCCACGTGCAGGCACAGCTCCAACAGCAGCGCGAACGTCATTTGCGCCACGTCGGGGGTGGAGTAGGCGGGCACGTTGGAGACCACGACGCCATGCGAACGGGCAGCGTCAAGGTCGACCACGTTGTAGCCGGTTGAGGTCAGCGCGATCATCTTGAGGTTCGGCGCCCAGGAGAGCGCCTCGGCGTCCCAGAAGACCTTGCTCGACACGGCGATGTCGGCCTGCCGCGCGCGTTCTTGCAGTTCGTTGCGCGGCGTGCGGTCGTATACCGTCACGGTTCCGTACTGCTTCAAGGCGTCCCAGCTCAGGTCGCCGGGATTGTTGACGTATCCGTCGAAGACGACGATGTTCATGCGCGTTCCTTTCCAGCGCGTTCGAGGCGCCTGCTTTCAGCCCTCTTGTTCGCCGCGATTGTAGCACGGGGGCACGGCGGCCGAAACGGCCGACACCTGGGGGTAACCTAAAACGGGTCGCACGGTTGCGCACGGGTGGAGCCGTCCGCGTGCGAGGGGGAGGCGGGGAGTCTGCCGACGCCGTCCGTCCGGCAGCCGGCCTGAGCCTGTCGGACGGACGGCCTGCGGGTTGCTGTCCGTGGCCGATGTGCGGGTTGCTGGACGATTGCCGGCCCGGTGATCGAAGCCGCGCGGTCAGGAGGCGAGCGCGGGTTCTTCGCAATCGAGGTCGCAGGCGATGCCGGCCGCCGTGGGGACAAAATCCGTGGCCGCTTCGGCATCAGCGACGTCCTTGGAACCGCGGCTCAGATAGGCACGCAAGGCGCGCAGCGCCGCCATCTGGTCGGAAGCCAGCTTGCCCTCCGCACGGTCTCGTTTGATGCCGGCGACGAACAATCCCAGAAACCGGGCAGCTACCACGCAGACGATGACGGTGGTCAAAAGAAGCTGAATGCCCGCGAGCTGCTGGACGGTCCAGGCGATGTCAGGCAGGCCTGCCGCTTGGAACGCCGAAGCAGCACCGCTGGTGGCAAGCAGACCGACGGCCATGGGGAACGTCATGCCGGCATAGCCAGGGTGGAAGGCGACCGAAAAGAAGGTCGGCAGCTTCCCTACCACGTACGCAAGCGAGACGACGATGCAGGCGAACAACGGCACCACGACAAGCAGGTGCGGCTCCGACCACACGTTCAGATAGGAAACCAGGCACATGCTGCAAGGCCCCAGCATGATGGCCTGGGAATGCATGGTTGCCTCGGCTACTTCGCAGCGTTTCATGCGCCATAGCATGAAGGGGGTCACCAGCACGTAGATGGCTATGCCCCACACCACGACGCCCACGGCCAACGGCTTGGGCATGAACGCCATGCCGGCCACGGTGGACACCATGACCCCGTTCGTAGTGACGTACCAGCTGGGCATGAACGTCTTCCATTCGAAGCGCCTCAGGAAGAAGCGCGCGAAGAACACGACAACGTGCGCGACCAGCAGGGCCATCAAGGAGAAGAACACGGTTTTCGCGGCCGTTTCGGCGGCGGGGAACAGCGATGCGTAATAGGCGCACAAAACCATGACGAGCATGGGCAATGTGGGGTACAGCGCGGCGAGCATGGGATTGGCGTATTCGGCAGCCACGACGCTTTTCAGGTGGAAGGCGACCTTCAGGCAATAGGCCGCGGCGACCAAGGTGGCAACAGCCACGGCGAGCACATGGACGAGAGGGAAACCGAGCGTGTCGTACGTGCCGCTCAGCACGAGAAACCCCAACGTGGCAGGAACCACGGGCAGCGGGATGCGGGAAACCTTGTCCTTCAGGTAATTCATGAGACCCCCTCGTGGTTCGCAGGTCCCGGCCGTCACGCTCTGCATGTTGTGCCGGGTTTGGGCCTTTGGCCCTCGGCGCTTCGGCTCGCTGTTTTTGAGGCGGTTGCGGCTCTCGTCCTTGCCATGCTCCGCCCTGCCCGTTCCTCCTGTTTCCCTGAGCCTGCTTCGCCCATTCTCCTTCGACTAGCTGTCCTGCCTGCTCCGCTCCCCGCCTTTCGTCTTCGCTCGCTCCGCTCCGCCTGTTTCCCTGAGCCTGCTTCGCTCCGCCTGTTTCGCTCTACGAACAGGATACGCCTCGCTGCCGGCAAGCGACAGTGCCTTTCCGCAAGGACGGGAAGGATTCCCTGTGGTGTGGTAAAATGCTACTCAACAACTCTCTGATTCACAATATGACCACGTCCGGTACATATGTTTTTCAAGGGCAACTTCTATAATAGCCTCAGCAAACGAAAGGTTCCCCTCCTTGAACGTTTGCTCTGCTTTATCCCCTAAAAGCAGAAGCGGCATTCGAAAAAGCCGCATCATCCCCTCCTTGTGGCCCGGTGGAGCTCCCCTCTCCCCGGGCCGATCCTTTTCTGCCGACTGCCGCGGCCATCGGAGCGCTTGAAACAGCATCATTCCGCCCAACTGCTATTTCTCATCCGATTTTGAGTATTCCCGTCCCTCCTCTTTCGCTCGGCGCAATTTTTTCCGGATATGTGAGTCTTGCATGCCGTCGTCGACGGGCGTTTCTAGCGACTGGCTATAAAAGCCCAGGTGGAAGATACAGACTATTTCCCAACACTCCCCAATACAAGGATGGCCGCTCCTTTCGACTCGCATATCCGGAAACAATTGCACTTCGCTGCGCCAGACCCCGTGTTTCGCTGCGATGTGAAGTACGGAAAGTCGAGAGGCGTGCAAAATGCGGAAAGCGTGCAAAATGCGGAAGGCGTGCAGGATGCTGAGGCGCGCAAAATGCAAAAGGCGCGCAGGGTGGGGAAAGGCGCGCAGGATGCGGAAGGCATGTGGCGCACGAAGAAGGCCCCAGGACGCTCTGTCTCGTGCTGTCGGGTATTGGAATCCGCGGTGTCCAAAAGTAGGCGCCTTGACTGCAACTTGTTGCGGCAGACGTACGCGCTCTTGTGGAATTCGCTTCGGAAGGGGAACATTTGTGCGCACGGAAGCGCAGGGAATGGTACCATACGGACTATGGATACGTTGTTCACAGAGATGGAGAACGAGGCGAAGTCGAAGGTCGCGCCTTTGGCGGTGCGCATGCGGCCCCGTTCGCTGGACGAGCTGGTGGGCCAGCAGGAAGCGGTGGGGCCGGGAAGCTGGCTGCGCAGCGCCATCGAACAGGACAAGCTGAGCTCGGTGATCCTGTTCGGGCCGGCGGGCACGGGCAAGACCTCGCTGGCGCACGTCGTCGCCGAGACCACGAAGGCTGCGTTCGTGGAGGTTTCAGCCGTGGGCGGCACGGTGTCCGACCTGCGGCGTGAAATCGACGCAGCCGAGAAGCGCCTGTCCATGAGCGGCCTGCGCACCATCCTGTTCGTGGACGAGATCCACCGGTTCAACCGCAGCCAGCAGGACGCGCTCCTTCATGCCGTGGAAGACCGCATCCTGGTGCTGGTGGGCGCCACCACGGAAAACCCTTTCTTCGAAGTGAACTCGGCGCTCATATCGCGCTCGCGCGTGGTCGAGCTCCATGCTCTGTCCGACGAGGACCTGTCCACACTCATCGACCGTGCGCTCGCCGACGAGCGGGGCTTGGGGGGCCGTTACGCGCTCGACGACGAGGCGCGCAACGCGATCGTCCTCATGGCGGGAGGCGACGGACGCGGCGCGCTCACCACGTTGGAGCTGGCTGCCGGCATGGTGGAGCCCGGTACGCCGGACGCGCCCGCCCTGCTGACCGAGGACGAGGTGCGCGCCGCCACGCCGCATCGCAGCCTGCCGTACGACAAGAACAAGGACATGCACTACGACGTCATCTCCGCGTTCATCAAGTCCATGCGCGGCAGCGATCCAGACGCGGCGCTCTATTGGCTGGCGCGCATGATCGACGGGGGAGAGGACCCCAAGTTCATCGCGCGGCGCATGTTCATCGCCGCATCGGAGGATATCGGCAACGCCGATCCCAACGCGCTTCTGGTGGCTGCGGCCGCCTTCAAGTCGGCCGAGGTCATCGGCTATCCCGAATGCCGCATCAACCTGGCGCAGGCGGCCATCTACCTGGCGCTCGCGCCCAAGAGCAACGCCGCCGAGGCAGGCATCGACGCCGCGCTGGCCGAGGTGCGCCACGGGCCCGCGCGCGCCGTGCCCGACCATCTGCGCGACCGGCACCGCCCGGGATCGGAAAACTACGGCGACTACCGCTATCCGCACAGCTATCCGTCCGGCTGGGTAGACCAGCAGTACCTGCCTGACGGCCTTGCGCGCGGCAGCTTCTACCGGCCGAGCGGCCGCGGCTGGGAGGCCTACCGCGCCGACGCCGCCGCGCGCGACCGCATGGAGGCGCCGCCAGAGCCGTCTCCCGGCAAGCAAGGCACCCCTCCCGCCAACGACTAGAACGCGAAGAAAAGCCCACGTCGCGCCAAAGGTAACCGATCGGCTACTCCTGTGAACGCCGGGTGGAAACGTTGATGCCCCTGTATAGAATCAAGGTGGTCGTGGTATAGTGAAGTCTTCGAAACAACAGGAGGCGCATCATGGATTTCTATGAAATTCTCAACATAGCCCTGCCGGCCGTGTACGTGGTGGTGGGTGCCGCGCTCGTGTGGCTGGTCATCGAGTTGGTGGCGACCGTGCGCAAGGCGCGCAAGACGGTGGACGACCTGCAGAAGCAGGTCGAGCCGACGCTCGCTCACGTGGAGAGCATCACGGCGGCGCTTGAACCTGCCGTCGCGAAGGTGGATCCGCTGGTCGAGCGCGTGTCGTTGACCGTGGACGCGGCCAACCTGGAAATCATGCGCGTGGACCAGATACTCGAAGACGTGGGAGAGATCACCGAGTCCGTGTCGAGCGCCGTCGATGCCGTGGACGCTGCGGCGAACGCTCCGCTCGAACTGGTGAACAGCGTGACCACCAAGGTGCGCAACGCATTCAAGCCCCGCCGCGCCAGCGACGAGTCCGTGGCGCTCGGCCAGGAAAAGGCCGAAGGCGGCGTGGTGAAGAACCTGGTGGGGGCTTCGGTTCAGGCGACGGGAGCCGCCGTGGCGGAGCAGCGCACCCGCATGCAGGAACGCAAGAGCGAGCGCGAGCAGCGCGCGTCCGAGAAGCAGGCCGCAGCCGAGCAGACGGCGGACGTGGCCGCCAGCATGAACGAAGCGGTGACGGCCACGGCGCAAAGCGATGCCTCCCAGGTGGTCGACCGGTACTTCACGTACGCGCCGAAGGACGTCTCGGGGCCGGCCCACGCGGCCGGGTCTGCGGATGTCGCCACGGCGGCTCACGCTGCAGAAGCCACGCCGGCTGCGGATGCGGAATCGGCGGGCCGCCATGCGGCAAGCGCAACGGAAACCCAGTCGGCGGGCGAGAGCGCTCTCAGGGGCTGACCTCTTGGACGAAGCGACTCGCGAAGAAGACAAGGGCGCGCGCGCCAGGCGGCGCTTCCTATTGGTCTGGACAGCGGTGGGCGGCATCCTGCTCGCCGGTGTCGTCGTGTACCTGCTCAACATCCTTTCGGTCCCGGTGGGCATCGTCATCTGGACCACCATCCTCGTGTTCTGCCTGCGCGGCCCGGTCAACTGGCTGGAGAAGAAGGGCGTGAGCCGCACTGTCGGCACGACGCTTGCCTATGTGCTGCTCGTCGTGGTCCTCGGCGCCATCCTGCTGCTCATGTTCTCGCCGGCCTTCGGCCTGGGAGGGCAGTTCTCCGACCTGCTCGAAAACATCCCTGTCTACGTGCAGAACGTCATCGATTGGGGCAACGGCCTCTACGCGCAGTATTCGCACGTGTTCGAGGACGAGACCATCCACCAGTGGATCACGGACGCGCAGGCGTCGCTGCTTTCGTGGGCGTCGTCTTTGGCGAAGGACAGCGCCACGGGCGTCGTCGCCGTCGGCTCCACGGTCATCAACGGCTTCGTGGCCTTCGGCTTCGCCTTGGTGGTGGCCTTCTGGATCCTCATGGAGCTGCCGGCGCTCGGCCGCGAGTGCACGCGCCTGGTCAGCCCGCGCCGCCAGGAAGACCTGCGCATGCTCCACGTGACGTTCACGCGCGTCATGGGCGGCTACATCAAGGGAACGCTGCTGCAGTGCGCCATCATCGGCGTGGCCTGCGGCGTGCTGTTCGGCGTGGTGGGCATTCCGAACTACGCGGCCTTGGGCGGCATCGCCGGCCTGCTGAACATCATTCCCATCATCGGCCCGTGGCTGGGTGGCGCCCTGGCTGCCGTGGTGGGCATCTTCATCAGCCCGTGGGCGGCTCTGTTCGCGCTGGTGGGCACCATCGCCATCCAGCAGGTCGTGTACACCTTCGTGTCGCCCAAGATCATGGCGAATTCGGTGGACGTGCATCCGGCGCTCACCATCATCGCCCTCATGGCGGGCTCGGCCATCGGCGGTGCCATGAGCGGTTTGGTGGGTTCGCTTGTGGGCATGTTGGCCTCCATTCCCGCCGTCGCGGTGGCGAAGGCGGTTTTCGTGTATTATTTCGAGAAGCACACGGGGCGGCGCATCGTGTCGCCGGAGGGCGTCTTCTTCAAGGGCGCGACGGCTCCGGACGACGTGGTGGATCCCATCGCCGACGCCACGTCGCCGCATCCCGACGTGTCTGCGGCGTTCGAGCGTGTGGAGCAGCGCAAGGCCGCCGAAGCAGAGAAGAAGAAAGCGCGCCGTCTGCGGCGCAAGTGACGCAGACGCCTGCGCGGCGAGCGCCCCCGGGCGCTTGCGGCACAACCGGCGCGGCTTGCGCGGCAGCGGGCAGCGACGAGCGCAACCGCCCCTAGTGGGAATCGGTTCGCACGACGCGAAACCGGGCGCCTTGGGGGCGCCCGACGTGCGGGCATCAAGTTCGAGGAGACGGAAAGAAACGACATGGAATACCTGAGCACGGCCGAGATCCGCGAGAAATACCTGAGCTTCTTCGAGGCGAAGGGCTGCAAGCGCATGCCTTCGTCCTCGCTCATCCCCGACGACCCGTCGCTTCTGCTGACGAGCGCCGGCATGGTTCAGTTCAAGCCCTACTTCCTGCAGCAGAAGCACTTGGAGGAACCCTACGTGGGCACCACCACGGTGCAGAAGTGCGTGCGCACCAACGACATCGACATCATCGGCACCACGGGCCGCCACCTGAGCTTCTTCGAG
>CAJFVW010000109.1 GCA_904420575.1 uncultured Gordonibacter sp. | reverse complement strand
CCGGCGCGGACGTCCTGCGGCCGCAGGACGTCCGCGCCACGTCGCTCGCGTGCCGCGCGGTTCGCACGCCATTCCGCAGCCGCGCCTTCTGCTAGGCGCGGTTCTCCAGGTACGTCTTCATGGAGTACTGGGTGATGTCCGAGCGGTTGATCATGCCCACGATGCGGCCTTCGTCCATCACGGGCACCTTCTTCAAGCGGTTCTCGCCCAGCACGCGGCAGACGTCGGCCAAATCGGCATGGATGTCCACGCCGATGGACCCGGGGACGCCTATCTGACGCACGTTCATGCCCATGAGCGCTTCCAGCTTCTCGTTGAAGTCGTGGTCGTCCGCCTCGGTGCGCATGATCATGACGATGGGGTCCATGAACGTGCGGTCGCGGCGCGAGAGCGAGCGCATGACGTCGCCGTCGGATATGAAGCCCACGGCCTCGCCCACGGCGTTCACGATGGGCGCTGCGCTGATGCCCTTGTCCACGAACAGCTGCACGGCATCGGACACAGTGGCCGTTTCCGGCACGGTGTACACGTCGCGCTTCATGATGGCTTCCAGCACGTTCTTGCGCACGTTGTGGGGGTCGGCCTCCATGGCGTCGCTCGGGCGGTCCTTCACCAGCGCCACCACCATGACGAACCCGATGAGACACAGCACGCCCGACACGGCGAACGCCACGTCGATGCCCAGCATGTTCGCCTGCACCGGCCCCAAGGACTCGGCGTTCGCATTCGTGACCATGGTGGTGACCGACACGATGACGGCGGTGCCCAGCGACCCGGCCACCTGGCGCAACGTGTTGTTCACGGACGTGCCGTGGTTCATGACCTTGTTGTCGAGGGCGTTCATGCCCCAGGTGGTGATGGGCATGTTCACCAGCGAAAGCGAGAACATGCGCACCGTGTAGAGCACCGTCAAGAACACGATGGACGTCTCGGTGGTCAGGAACGCGAGCGCGAACGTGGTCACGGTGAGCAGGCCGGTGCCGATGATGCCGATGACGCGCGGGCCGCGGCGGTCGAACAGGCGGCCGGCGATGGGCCCCATGATGCCCATGAGGATGGCGCCCGGCAAAAGGATGAGGCCCGACACGGTGGCCGACTGCCCCAGCAGCGACTGCACGTAGATGGGCACCAGGATGCTGGCGGCCAGAAGCGCCGCCTGCACCAGCATGCCGATGATGGTGCCCACCAGGAACTTGCGGTTCTTCAGCACGCGCACCTCCAGCATGGGGTGTTCCATGTGCAGCTGGCGACGGAAGAAGAACACGAGCGCCACCAGGCCCACGAGGGTGGTGGCCACGTCGGGCACGTTCACGCCGGTGGCGCCGATGGTGGAGAAGCCGTACAGAAGCGCGCCGAAGCCGACGCTCGAAAGGACGACGGAGGGCTTGTCCAGCGTGACGGCCGTCTTGTTGGCGGGCGCGGTCTTCTCCAGCGCAATGGCGGCAAACACGATGACCAGGGCGGAAAGCGCCGATATGATGAAGAACATGATGTGCCAGTTCGCCTGGTCGATGATGATGCCGGCCACGGTGGGGCCGATGGCCGGGGCGAACGCGATCACGATGCTGAACAGCCCCATGGCGGTGCCGCGTTTCTCCACGGGGAACGTGAGCATGAGAACGGTCATGACCATGGGCATGAGGATGCCGGCGCCGGCGGCCTGCACCAGGCGGCCCAGCAGCAGCACGGGGAAGTTGGGTCCCCAGCCTGCCAACAGGCTGCCGCACGTGAACATGGCCATGGACGCCAGGAACAGGCCGCGGGTCGAGAAGCGGTCGGTCAGGAAGGCCGTGATGGGAATCATGATGGCGTTCACCAGCGTGAACCCGGTGGTGAGCCATTGGGCGGTGGAGGCGTCCACTCCCATTTCGATCATGACCGACGGCAAGGCGGGAGTGACCACCGTCTGGTTCAGCACCGTCACGAACGTGCCGAAAATAAGCACGGCCATCATCAACTTTTGTTTGCTGGTCAGTCCCATGGTGCGCTTCCTTTTCACCTGAAAAGCCCGGCCTTTGGACGTAGGCCGGGGTCGGGTGTTCGAGTTGGAGGTGGATAACGGATTACGGTTCGGTTTCGAAACTCCTATAATACGCTGCAAATGTGGCGTGCTGTTGCGACAAATATGGAGGTACCCGGGTTTTGGGATGCGAAACGGATGCGAACGGTGTCGATGCCGTACGATATCGATGGTGCATACCGTCATATTAAGGAGGACCATCCGCAATTATGCCCGTAGCCCTCAGTCTGTTTTTGGTGCTGTTCTTCTTGCTCATGAACGCGTTCTTCGTCGTGGCCGAATTCTCCCTGGTGCGCGTGCGCAAGTCGCAGGTGGAAATGGCGGTCGACGAAGGCAAGGCGGGCTCCAAGTACGCCAAGCTGGTCGCCGACAACGTGAACGCCTACCTGTCCGCCTGCCAGCTGGGCATCACGCTGGCGTCGCTGGCCCTGGGCTGGTTGGGCGAACCGGCGGTTTCCGCGCTCATCCATCCGGCGCTTGCCGCCTTGGGGCTGCCTGACGCGGCCATTTCCGCCATTGCGGTGGCCATCGGCTTCATCATCATCACGGCCTTGCACATCGTGGTAGGCGAGCTCATCCCCAAGTCGCTCGCCATCTTCTCCACCGAGCGCTATGCGCTGTTCACGGCGGGCCCGCTCGTGTGGTTCTACCGCATCACGTATCCCATCATGTGGCTGTTCAACTCCATCACCAACGGCGTGATGAAGCTTCTGGGCCACGACATCGCCAACGAGCACGAGGTCTATACGGAAGAAGAGATCCAGCTGCTCATCGACGAGAGCTCGGAGAGCGGGCTCATCGACCCGGAGCAGCACGAATACGTGGACAACATCTTCGACTTGGGCGACAAGGACGCCGAGGCCATCATGACGCCGCGCACCGAGGTCATCTGTCTGGACAGGGAAGACTCGCTGGCGGAGAACCTGGAAACCGTGGTGCGCTACAAGTACACGCGCTACCCGGTGTGCGAGGGCAGCAAGGACCGCATCGTCGGGTTTGTGCACGTGAAGGACCTCTACACGCTGCCGGCCAACAGCACGATGGACGACCTGCGCATCCGGCCCATCCAGGCCGTGCCCGAAAGCGTGCCCATCGCCAAGCTGCTGCAGACGCTGCAGGAGAAGCACACGAAGATTGCCGTGGTGGTGGACGAGCACGGCGGCACGGCGGGCATCGTCACCATGAGCGACATCATGGAGCAGATCGTCGGCCGCATCGATGACGAGTATCGCCACGGCGGCTCCGACGAAGTGGTCACGCTGGACGACGGAAGCTACCTGATAGACGGGTCGCTTCCCATTGACGAGGTGGAAGATCTCATCGGCTTCGTGCCGGAAGAGGCGTCCGAATGCGAGACGGCAGGCGGCCTGCTGCTCACGCTGTTCGACCGCATCCCCGACGAAGGCGACACCGTCAGCGTGAGCGATGACGGCATAACCGCCACCTTCACCGTCATGGACATGGACCGACACCGCATAGACAAAATCAGGTTGGTTACGACGGCTGGCCAGCCGTCGTAACGGGTCGATGCTGCGAAGCGGCGAGGCACCCAATCTTCGCGCGATGCCGAAGGCTCACGTACCTTAGTACGCTTCGCCTTCGCCATCCCACGAATCTTAGGCACCTCGCCGCTTCTCGCTGACTTACTAGCGCCAACCTGGGCGACGTTGGTCTACCTGCAAGGGTTATTCCATCTGGCTCCCCCTTGGACGCACAACGATTGTCATCCTGAGCGAGCGGAGCGAGTCGAAGGATCTTCTCTCAGGTCATTCCACTTTCATGTTGAGGAAACGTTCGGCGTTGTGCCAGGTCATGTTCTCCAGCTCTGCTTCGGTGAAGTCGAGCGACGCGAAGTCTTCGTATTCCTTCGTGGGGCTCCACATGGGGAAGTCCGAGCCGAACAGGATGCGGTCGGTGCCGTAGATGCGCACGAGCTCCTGCGTGCGGCGCGCGCCCAGAAACGCGCGCGAGCTGGACATGTCCAGAAAGCAGTTCTCGTCTTCCAGGTATTCCACGGCCAGGTCGAACACCGACCAGCCGCCGAAGTGCGCCGCGTCCACCACCAGGTTCGGGAACGCGTGCAGCACCTTCTTCAGGCGGCGCGGATGCGAGTAGTCGTAGCGGTAGTCGCCCGTGTGCACGATGAGGGGCAAGCGGCCTTCGATGATCTCGTAGATGCGCATGAGCCGTGGATCGTCCATGTCCACCTGCTGCGTGTCGGGATGCAGCTTCAGCCCCTTGAGGCCCAGGCCCATGGCGCGCTCTATTTCCGCTTCGGGGTCCGGGTAGTCCTGATGCAGCGTGGCGAAGCCGATGAATTCGGGGTGGATGCGGCACTGTTCGGCAATGAAGTCGTTGATGCTTTCCACGTTGCCGGGCTTGGTTGCCACGGAATGGACGACGAAGTGCGTGATGGGAGATGTGGTGGTCGCGCTCAGCAGCGCTTCGACCGACCCTCCCTCGTACATGCCCACGTGATAGAACTCGCCGACGCTCTGCGAGGCGCGTTCGGCTATTTTGTCAGGATAGACGTGTGCATGAATGTCGATGACTGCCATGGAGGTTCCTTCGTGCTGTCGGTGGTTTGCGGTACGGGCAAGGGCGCCCGGTGCGATTGTAGTACAACGTGCCCTCCGCTGGATGTTTCGCGCGGCGAAAAAACGGAAGGGGACGACGTCGTGCGACTGCCGCGGCTGCCTTACGGCACCTGGATGACGCGGTCGTGGTGGTCAACGAAGTAGGCCGACCTGATCTGGGGATGGGCGTCCACGAACGCGGCGCCTTCCTTGATGCCCAGCGCCACCAGCGTGGTGGAAAAGCCTTCGGCGTCCAACGACGCGTCCGCCACCACGGTGACGCCGGCAGCGTCGGTTTCCACGGGCATGCCGGTACGGGGGTCCAGGATATGGTGGTACAACGTGCCGTCGCGCTCGAAGCAGCGCTCGTACACGCCGCTGGTCACGGCCGAGGCGTTGCCCAGTTGGATGGCGCCCAGAATGCCGTCCTTGCGCTTGGGGTCTTGCACGCCTATCTTCCATTTCGCCCCGTTGGGCTTCACGCCGTGCGTCACCACGTTGCCGCCCAGGTTCACGATGAACGTCTGGACGCCCCGCTCGCTCAGAAGGGCGGTGAGGTCGTCGGCTATGTAGCCCTTCGCGATCCCGCCCGCGTCGACGGAAGCCTGCGGGTCTTCCAGCCGCGCGAAGCACTGGGGCGCGCTTTCTTCAGCGCCGGCTTCCTCGCGCAGGACGAGCGTGTGCCAATCGACGTGCTTGACGGCCTGCGCCAGCGCGTCTTCGGACGGCATGACGCCCTCGTGGAAGTTCCACAGCCGGCCTGCTGCGCCAATGGTGACGTCGAACGTCCCCTGGCTTTCGGCACAGTAGTGCTGCGCGGCTTGCAGCAGGCGAAACGTTTCCGGATGAAGGGGCGTTTCGGCGCCTGCGGCCGCGTTCAGCCGCGCTATGTCGGAATGGGGCAGCGTGCGGCTGAACAGCCGCTCGAAGAAGCGGCAGCGGTCGCGTGCCGCCTCCATGGCCGCGCGCACCTCGTTCGCGTCGCCGAACGCCTGCAAGGTGATGACCGTGTTGAACGCGTAGAACATGGCCGTGGACATGCCTGCCTCGTTGGGCTCGGTGAAGACGAACGTGTCTTCCAGCGGTATGGGGTCAAGGGCCTCGGAAGTTTTGTCGGATGGCTGGGGACGTGTGGTGTCAGGCATGTTCCGTGCTCCTTGCGCGTGGGCGGCCGGCGCCGTGTTTCGGGCGCGCAATCGCGGCCGATCGGTCTCTTTCCCATCTTCCCACAACGCCGCAAGCGATTCCATCTCTTTCACCACATTCACGGCCCGCGCCTTGAAGCAGGCCGATTTTGCGTGCTAAACTGAGCCTTCATGGCGGCCCGGCGGCCCGGCGGCCAAGTGGCTGCGGCGCGGCAAGAAAGCGAGCGGAACATGACCACGGTCGGCATCATATCGGACACCCATGGCAGGTTGCAGCCCGAAGCGCTGGCGGCGTTGGCCGAGAGCGACCACATCATCCACGCAGGCGACATCGGCGACCCGAACATCTTGTTGGAACTGGAAGCCTTGGCGCCGGTGACGGCCGTGTTGGGCAACAACGACTTCGACGAATACGGCGAGCGCGTCGGGCGGTTCGCGCATCCCGTCATCGACGGCGTGCGCTTTCTGGTGGCGCATTACCCGCGCGACGTGAAGATCACCTTCGCCGGCTCGGCCGCCCTTGCGCCGGGAGATCCAATCCCCCAGGTGTGCGTGCATGGCCACACCCATGTGCCCGAACTGGTGAGTGGCCCGGATGCACGCCCTGCAACGCTGGTGCTGTGCCCTGGCGCCGTGTTCCGTTCGCGGGGCGACTTCCCCCGCAGCATCGCGAAAGTGGAAGTGGAAGACGGCCGCGTGCTGTCTGCCCGCATCGAGTCGCTTGCGGGCGACGCCGTGATGGAATGGGGACGGCGGCCGTCGTAGCCCTGCCATAGAGTGGATCGCAGCAAGGCTCGGCAAGCTCGCCTGAGAGAGGGGGGGGGTGAATGCGCCAAGCCCAACAGCTTATCTGGTCACACGCGGAAACCGGCATCGGTTTGGCCGCGGTAAAAGACGATCGTGGGCGATGAGGCAACGTTGAAAAACGGTTGAGGCCTACTTCTGCCCGACCTGCCCCCGCGTGTATAATGGGTCGCGATCGAAAAGGGGGCCAGTGGACCGGTTTTCGTCATATCCGTGGGGGTTGCTGCTGATGGTCGTCGTGGGCGACGGCCTGTTCGTTGTACTGCAGGTGCCCTCGCCCAGCTTCATAGGATTCGGCCTGACGCCGTTGCCGCTGCTGCTTGCCGAGACCGCCACGTACCTGCTGGGTGGCTACGTGGTGTTCCGGCTCCGTCTGTACTCCAGCAAGGCGCTCTACTTCGGCTGCTTCGCGGCCACGGTGGTGGCGTATGCGCTGCTCGCGTTCGCGCCGCTGCCCGAAGCGGCGGTCATGGCGCTGCAAGTGGTGGTGTACTGCCTGCTGGCCCTGCTCAATCTCTGCTGGGGCGTCAGCTTCGCTTCGTTCAAGCCCTCGGTTTCCATGGTTCTGGTGGTGGGCTCCTACATCGTGTGGAGCACGTGCGCCCTGCTCATATCCTTCATGGCCGACGCCCCCTTCGGGCTTTCCAACCTGCAGGTCCTTATGCCGCTGGCGTCGCTGGTGCTGCTGGGCTTCTGCCTGAAGCGCATCGACTTCGGTGCCGACCAGAAGCGCTATGCGGATGACGAGCAGCAGGGAAGCTTTGCGGCCGTGGTCAAGTCGGTGCGCGAGCCGGTGCTGGCCACCTTGGCGCTCTCGTTTCTGTTCGGCGCCATCATGCAGGTGGACGTGGTGCAGGGGTATTCCGGCTATCTGGTGTCGCCCGAAGCGCAGGTGGGCAGCATCGCGCTTTCGGTCGCGCTGCTGGTGTACGTGCTGCGCGACGTGCGAGCGGGCATGCGCCTGCCTCTGCGCGCCGTGGTGTTCGTGGCGCTCATGCTGGCGACGGTGCTCATGGCCCGTGCGGCCCTGGAAAGCCAGACGTTCTTCACCAGCGGGGTGCCGCTGGCGCTGTTCAACTTCTTCGGGCAACTTGTCTGGATCGTGTTCGTATGGAAGGGCTACGAAAGCAAGGCGAATTCGTTCAGCATCGTCGCCTTGGGGCTGGGATCCATGCGGTTGGGACTGTTGCTGAGTCGTGGCCTGGTCATCGGGGTGTCCGAGACGGTGGGCATTTCAGCCACCACGGCGAACCTGATATCCATCGTGGGGCTATGGGTGCTGTTCGTGGGCGTTTTGGGGGCGGTATGGCTGGTGGTCAGGCGGCAGACCATTGAAACCACGCCGTTCGAGCCCAGCGACGGAGGCGCGGGGGAAGCGCCGTCCGCCACGTCGTCGCCTGACGAGGCAGCCACCGCGCAGGACGCGTTCGGCGAGAAGTTCGCCGAAGCGGTGCACGTTGCGGGCTTGACGGAGCGCGAGCAGGAAGTACTCAAGATGTACGCCAGCGGGCGGAGCGCCGTCTACATAGCCGACGAGCTGTACCTGTCCAACTACACGGTGAAGACCCATCTGCGCCGCTGCTACGCGAAGCTGGGCGTGCATTCGCGCCAGGAACTGCTCGACCTCATTTGGAAAGGCCAGTATCCCGCCGCGTGATCGCGGGGCAAAGCCACTCAATTCCCTTTTACCTGCGAAAACAGAAGAATACTCCCTTTTGTGCTACCGCTGCGTAGCCGCAAATAGACCCTTTGGAGGTACACGCCCGCCGCGCCGCGCGCCTATGCTTCGGGCTGTCCTTGATGCGGCTGTCCTGAACAGGACGGCGGCTGAACGAGGAAACGAACGTCACTGGCCACCGGATGGGTGGGGATACAGGGAAAAGGGAGGAAGCAATGGAACTGGACCGTAGGAATTTCTTGATGACGCTTGCCGTGGGATCCGCCGTCGTGGCGGGCGCGGGCTTGGCGGGCTGCGCCCCCAAGACCAAGGCCGAGGCGGGCAGCGCGCCTGCGGGCGGCGGGGAGCTGCCCGATTCCTGGGACGAGGAATGCGACGTGCTGGTCATCGGCTCGGGCTATGCCGGACTGGCGGCGGCATACGAGGCCAAGAACGCCGGTGCCGACACCCTGCTAGTCGAAAAGATGGGCACCCTGGGCGGCAATTCCGCCATAGCCGACGGCGACTTCGCGGTGTGCATGTCTTCGGCCCAGAAGGCGAAGGGCATCGAGGACTCGGTCGACAAGTACGTGGCCGACATGGTGGCCGCAGGCCTGGGCTTGAACGACGTGGAGAAATGCCGCGTGTTGGCCGAGAAGTCGAACGAGACGTGGGAATGGACGCAGACCGAGCTGGGTGTGGAATGGGACACCGACGAGGACGGCAACGTGAACGTCATTCCCTACGGCGGCCATAACACGCTGCGCACCATCCATCCCAAGGTGGGGCACGGCTCGGCCATCGTGATGCCTCTGATCGAAAAGCTGGAGGGCATGGGCGTGCCCATGAAGACGAACATGATGCTGACGCGTTTCTTCCGCGACGATTCCGGCCGCGTGGTGGGCGTGCAGGTGAACGACAAGGCGAAGGACAACGACGTGACCACGGGCACGCCCCACTTCATCAAGGCGCGTCGCGGCGTGGTGCTGGCAAGCGGCGGCTTCGGCATGGACGTGGCCTGGCGCGTGCAGCACGACCCGCATCTGGACGAGACGGTCGACTGCACCAACCAGATGGGTGCGACCGCAGAGGCGCTGATAGCCGCCATGAAGTCCGGCGCCCTGGCCGTGCATCTCGACTGGATCCAGATGGGCCCGTGGTGCAGCCCCGACGAGGTGGGCTACGGCAAAGGCCCCAGCTACATCGACGCGAACGTGGCATACTGCCCGAGCATCGACCCGCAGACCGGACAGCGCATCGTCAACGAGCTGGCCGACCGCCGCGTCTACTCCAACGCCATCGTGGAGAACGGCGTGCCGCTGCTGCAGATCGTGGACGAGCGCAACATCCCCAAATGGAACTTCGACGCGAACCTGCAGCCCGCCATCGAGGCCGGCATCACGAAGAAGTACGACAGCATCGACGAGGTCATTGCGGCTTACGACCTGCCTGCCGACGCGTTCAAGGCGCAGCTCGAGCGTTACAACGGCTACGTGGCCACGAAGGTCGATGAAGAGTTCGGCAAGATCATCCCCGACGACGCCCAGCCGGTGCAGGAGCCGCCGTTCTACGTGACGCGCATCTGGCCGAAGGTGCACCACACCATGGGCGGCGTGAAGACCGACATGAATGCCCAGGTGCTCGACGTGGACCTGCAGCCTATCCCCGGCCTGTTCGCGGCAGGCGAGGTGACCGGCGGCGTGCACGGCGCGTGCCGCCTGGGTTCCTGCGCCACGGCCGACTGCCTGGTGAACGGCCGCGTGGCGGGCCAGTCCGCCGCGCAGAACGAAGCCATCGCGTAGAAGGCCTCGCGAAGAGAAAAGGGAGGGCGACGGCATCACGCCGCCGCCCTCCCTTTTTGCGTGCTGAGAGGCTGTTGGCTCGCTGCGACGGCAAGACGCGTGCCCCGCGGTCGCAGCGGGTGGTGCAAGGCTTCTTAGAACGCCGTGAAGGTGCTCTTCGGGCAGAAGCAGATGGGGCACTTCTCGAAGTCTTCGCCCTTGTGGATGTAGCCGCAGATGGGGCACAGGTAGAATTTGTCGTCGTCGGGGGCGTCGATGTTGTTGTACGCGTCCAGGTAGCGCTCGGCGTGCACGGACTCGGCCAGCTTGGCTCGAGTGAACACCTGCACGGCCTTGGCATTGCCCTCTTCCTGGGCCTTCTTGATGAAGGCCGGGTACATGTCGGAGGTCTCGTAGATCTCGCCGCAGGCGCCGGAGATGAGGTTCAGGTCGGAGGCTTCGGCAGCCGGAGCATCGGCCGTGGGCTTCTGATAGTCGGGATCCATGTCGGACACGAGCGCGTACTCGAGGCCGATGTGGATCTGCTCGGCGGCGGAAGTGGCCTCGAACAGGCGCGCGATCTGGTCGTAGCCCTGCTCCTTGGCGGCCTTGGCAAAGGCGGCATACTTGGCGGAGGCGCCGGTCTCGCCCGCGATGGCGGCCTTCAGGTTGTCGAGCGTGGTGCCAACGACGGTCGTGCTGTTGGAGACGACATCGAAGTTGGTGGAGTTTTCGGCAGTGGGAATTTCAGGACGGACTTTCATAGTCATGTCAGCAAGCTCCTTCTGGGTCTCGTCATGTTCCTCTTAATGAGAACAAATCTCAATAAGACTATCTTAGGTCTTTTGGATGATCGACGCAAGAAAAAATACCGGTCGTCCCTGACCCTCCAGCAAACATTCACAGTTCGTCGGCAAAGTGCTGTGTTCGTGGACTTGGCAGCACGGTGAAAAATCGGCCTGGACTCTGGTCGTTGGCGGACCGGTCGGCGATAATAGCGGAGAAACAACGGTAATCGTGGAAACCTTCCTCGATTCGGAGCCTGGGACGGCTGCGGCGGAAACCCCCCGGACCGTCAGGAAAGGACACCTATGGAACGCGACGTGGCATGGAACAAATACGACGAGGCCGACGACGAGGCCTTGGAGGAACTGGCTGCAGAATACATCGGTTTCATCTCCCAAAACAAGACCGAGCGCGAATGCGCGGCATCCGCCATCCGCCTGGCCGAGGCGCATGGCTACCGTCCGCTCGACGAGGCTGCGCGCGAAGGGCGTGCGCTTGTGGCTGGCGACAAGGTGTGGGCGGCCGCGCACGGCAAGGCGCTCATTCTGGTGCAGGTTGGCTCGCAGCCGTTCGCTGCCGGCATGAACATCCTGGGCGCGCACATCGACAGCCCGCGCCTTGACCTCAAGCAGAACCCGCTGTACGAGAGCAACGGGTTCGCGCTCATGGACACCCATTACTACGGCGGCATCAAGAACTACCAGTGGGTCACGTTGCCCCTTGCGCTGCATGGCGTGGTGGCCAAGACCGACGGCACCGTGGTGGACGTGAACGTGGGCGACGATCCGGGAGATCCGGTCTTCTGCGTGAGCGACCTGCTCGTCCACTTGGCGAACCAGCAGATGGACAAGAAGGCCGGCAAGGTGGTGGAAGGCGAGGACCTGGACCTGCTGGTGGGCAACCGTCCCTGGGTCGCCAAGGACGAAGGCGACGACGCCGCAGACGTGCCGGCCGAAGCCGCGGAGTCGAAGGGCCCGTCGGCGGACAAGCCTGCCTGGGAGGAGCTTGCCGAGAAGGAGCCGGTGAAGGCGTTCGCGCTCAAGCTTCTGGCCGACAAGTACGGCATCGTCGAAGAGGACTTCCTGTCCGCCGAGTTGGAGGCGGTGCCGGCCGGCCCTGCGCGCGACCTCGGTTTCGACCGCAGTATGGTCATCGGCTACGGGCAGGACGACCGCGTGTGCGCCTACACGTCGCTCATGGCGCAGCTGGAGGTGGAGCGCCCGAGCAAGGCGGCGGTGTGCGTGCTGGTGGACAAGGAAGAGATCGGCAGCGTGGGCGCCACCGGCATGGCGTCGCAGTTCTTCGAGAACGCCATCGCCGAGATCATGGAACTGGCGGGCGAGGGCGGCTCTCTGCCGCTGCGCCGCGCGCTTGCGGCCTCCAGCATGCTGTCGTCCGACGTCTCGGCCGGCTTCGATCCGGCCTATGCGAGCGTCTTCGAGGCGAAGAACTCTGCCTATCTGGGCCGTGGCCTGGTGTTCAACAAGTACACCGGCAGCCGCGGAAAAAGCGGCAGCAACGATGCGAGCGCCGAATACGTGGCGCGCATCCGCCGCGTCATGGACGAGGCCGGGGTGTCCTACCAGACCGCCGAGCTGGGCCGCGTGGACGCGGGCGGCGGCGGCACCATCGCCTACCTGCCTGCGAAGTACGGCATGGACGTCATCGATTCCGGCGTGGCGGTGCTGTCCATGCACTCCCCCTGGGAGGTCACCAGCAAGGCCGACATCTACGAGGCGTTCAAAGGCTACCAGGCTTTCCTGAAGAACGCGTAGCGGGCAGAAGACGCGCGGGGAACCCAAGAGAGCGAAACTGGAACATATGAAGCCGAACGACAAGCCGGCCGCCGTGCCAGACGGCCAAGGGAGCGTGGAACCGCTGCGAGCGCAACAAGAGAAAGAAAGCGGGAAACAGCCTGCAGGGCGGCAACTCGACCAGCCACAAGGTCGGCATGAGGCCGTCCGCTCGCGCAGGCGGGAATCCCTCGCGCAGCCACAGCGGTTCTTCACGAGCGCGTCTCTGCTGGCAGCTTGCGCGTGCATCACCATGGTGCTGTGGATAGCCTACGACGCGGTCATCCCCGCGCTCCCCTCCATATCGGCGGAGTTCGGCGCCTCCAGCAGCGTCACGAACCTGGTGTTGTTCCCGTTCCTGCTCGCCATGGCGCTCGGACAGCTGGTCAGCGGCACGCTCAGCGACCGTTTCGGGCGCAAGCCCGTCCTCGTCGTCAGCGGCGCGCTGTTCTTCGTCTTTTCGGCCCTGTGCGCGCTTGCGCCCAGCATCGGGCTGCTTGTCCTGTTCCGCATTCCCGAAGGACTGGGATGCGGCGCCATGATGACCATGCTGATCACCGTGGTGACGGACAGCTACCGCGGCAAGGCGTTCGACCGTGCCATGACCATCATGCAGGCTCTTCCCATCATCGGCCCCGTGGCCGCCCCCTTCCTCGGATCGCTCATGATGACGCTGTTCACCTGGCACGCCATCTTCGTGCTGCTCGCCGTTCTGGGGGCGGCCTCGCTGGTGGCGGTTCTGCTGCTCGACGAGACGTTGCCCGCCTCCGAACGCCTGACCACGGGCATGGCCGCCAACCTGCGCAGCATGGTGCCCGTCTGCAGGGAACCCGGCTTTCTGGGAACCACGCTGGTGCTGGCGCTCGTCGGCATGCCCATGATGGCGTTTCTGGCCGTGAGCTCGTACATCTACTTGGAACAGTTCGCCATCGGGTACGTGGGCTACAGCGCCTTCTACGCGTTCACGGCGGGGGTCGGCGTGCTTTCGCCCTTCGTGTACCTGCGGCTTTCCGGACGCGTGGGCGAAAACGCCATCGCGAAGGCATGCCTTGTCGTCATGGGCATCTCCGGAGTGATGACCGGGCTTTTCGGCTACGCGAGCGCCTTGGGCGTGCTGGCTGCCAGCGTGCCCTTGTTCTTTGTGGAGGCCGTTTTCCGCGCGCAGGGCTTCGTCGCCCTGCTGGAAGACCGCACCGAATCGCGCGGAGCCGCCAATTCGGTGGCGACCTTCATCTACAGCGCCGTCAGCGCCTTGGGAACCGTCGCCGCCAGCTTCCCTTGGGGCAACTTCGTCACGGGCATCATGGTCGTCACGCTGGGATGCACCGTTACGGCGGCGGGCATCTGGCTCTATCTGACCAAGAAACACCGCCTGCTGAAGCGCTATCGAGAGAACTAGCGGCCCGCCGCCTGCGGCGCAGATCGGCGTTTGGCGTGCTGCCTTGGCGCCCGCCGCCGTGACGCCCGCATGCTGCGGTCCCTACGCTCGCCGTGCCCTGCCGCTGGTGCCGATGGCCGTTGCGGCGTGGCAAGCGGCTTGTCCCTTCCGTTTTGCGCTACAATGATCCCCGCGCTTGCGGAACTCCCTTTTCGAGGCCTTGAAAGCGAGGAAACGTCCGTGCGGGAAAAATTTGGGTCCCGGTTAGGATTCATACTGATAAGCGCGGGATGCGCCATCGGGCTGGGCAACGTGTGGCGGTTCCCCTTCATCACGGGACAATACGGCGGTGCGGCGTTCGTGCTGCTGTTCCTGGTGTTTTTGGCGGTGTTCGCGCTTCCCATCCTGATCATGGAATTCGCCGTTGGCCGTGCCAGTCAGAAAGGCGTCGCGCGCAGCTTCGACGCATTGGAGCCGCAAGGGTCGCGATGGCATCGGTTCAAATGGATCGCCTTGGTGGGAAACTACCTGCTCATGATGTTCTACACCACGGTGTCGGGCTGGATGCTGGCCTTCATGGCGTACAGCGCGATGGGATCTTTCGAGGGACAGGACGCAGCCGGCGTCACGGCGGTGTACGACGGGCTTTTGGCCGATCCGCTGCAGATGGTCGCGTTCATGCTGGTCGCCGTCGCCATAGGCGTGGCAGTGACCCGAGCAGGCCTGCAGAAGGGAATCGAGCGGGTCACCAAGGTGATGATGGTTTCGCTGTTCGCCGTGCTGGCGGTGCTGTGCGTGCGCGCGGTCACGTTGCCGGGTGCAGGAGAAGGGCTCGCTTTCTACCTCATGCCCGACTTCGGCAAGCTGTTTGCAGGCGCCACGCCCGTAGAGCAGTGGTCCACGTTTTCCGACGCGGTGTTCGCCGCCATGGGCCAGGCGTTCTTCACGGTGTCGGTCGGCGTGGGCTCCATGTCCATCTTCGGCAGCTACATCGACAAGAACCGGCGGCTGACGGGCGAGGCCGTGCGCATTGCGGGACTCGACACCCTCGTGGCGCTCATGGCGGGCCTGGTCATCTTTCCGGCATGCTTCGCGTTCGGCGTCGAGCCGGGGGCGGGTCCCGGCCTCGTGTTCATCACGCTTCCGAGCGTGTTCAACCAGATGCCGCTCGGCCAGTTGTGGGGCACGCTGTTCTTCCTGTTCATGAGCTTTGCGGCCCTGTCGACGATCATCGCCGTGTTCGAGAACATCATGAGCTTCTCCATGGACCAGTGGGGCTGGTCGCGCAAACGCTCGTGCGCCGTGAATGGCCTGATGCTCGCGCTGCTGTCCCTGCCGTGCGTGCTCGGCTTCAACGTGTGGGCGGGCGTGGAGGTGCCCGGCGTGGGCAACATCCAGGCCATCGAGGACTTCCTGGTGTCGAACAACGTGCTGCCGCTGGGCGGGCTCGTGTTCCTGCTGTTCTGCACGACGAGGCGCGGCTGGGGGTTCGACGCGTTCTTGCAGGAAGCCGATGCAGGAGCCGGCCTGCGCTTTCCCCGCTGGGCGCGCGGCTATGTGCGCTTCGTGCTGCCGGCTCTCATCGTGATCGTGTTCGTGGCCGGCTACGTTCCCATCCTGCAGGTGTGGCTGGGCCTGGGCTGAGCGAATGGCCGGTGGCCGCAGGGGCGCCTCGCCCCGCAGCCGTCCAGAGAGCTTGTCCCTACATCGTTTTTTGCAGGCGGGCTATCGCTGCCAGGTAGACCACGAACGTGACCACTTCGATGCCCACGAGTGCGAGCACGGCGACAAGCGATGCCTGGTCGAGAACGAACAGCACGAGAGCCACAATTGGCACCAATACGCTGAACAGCGTGAATGCGCGCCTGGCGGCCATGTTGCCGATGGCCTGGTTGCGCTCGTCGGACTGTTCGACCAGCTCTTGCGGCGTGGTCCTGTGGGCGAATGCCGCCACGCCGCAGACAATCAGCGCCACGGCGCAGCCTGCGAAGCCCCAGACGGCCTTGCCGGCGGTGGGCACCAGGCTGGCGATGCCCCCCAGGTCAAGTGCGAGCGCGAGCGCCACGAGCGCGATGACGACGCCTGCAGACAGCGTCACGATGGCAGTGCCTTTATTCTTCATGGTCGTCCTCCTGATAGATGAACACGTCTTCGATCTGCATTCCGAACCGCCGTGCGATCTTGAAAGCGAGTAGGATCGAAGGGTTGTAACGCCCCTTCTCGAGCGAGCTGATGGTCTGGCGCGACACGCCGAGTTCCCGTGCGAGGTCCTCCTGCTTGATGCCCCGTTCTTTTCGCAGCTCTTCCAAGCGGTTGTCCACGGGCTACCCCCCCCCTCATGATGCGAGTCCTCATATGGAAAGCTAGCTTTCCATACAGCATACCGCCTTTGGCAAGGAATGTAAAGGACGCTTTACGTGAAAAATCTAGTCGTCAGCGCCGCGCGAGAACGATCCGTCGTGCGTCTCCTTGGCGCGGTAGAGCGCTTCGTCTGCCTTGCGCGACAGTTCCGCGTAGGTGTCCCCGCGCGCGGCCGCCGCAGCTCCTGCCGAAAGCGTGATCGCCGGCACCCCGCGCTTGAGCGCTTCGCGGCACAAGGTTTCGTTCACGTCTTCCAACAGGCTCTTCGCCACGTTGTAGTCGTCGGTGCCCGAAAGGAACACGGCGAACTCGTCTCCGTGCAGGCGGGACGCCACGTCGACGGTGCGGATACGGCCGACGATCATCTGAGCTGCCAGCTTGATGGCTTCGTCGCCCACCGCGTGGCCATAGGTGTCGTTCACTTCCTTGAAGCGATCGCCGTCGAGCATGATGAAGATGCCCCGGTCTCCTTCGCCCATGTCCTTGAGCAGCGAAGCGACCTCCTTCTTGAAGGAGCGCGCATTCATCATGCCGGTCAGTTCGTCGACTGCGGCGTCCTTTTGAGCCGCCGCGAGTGCGATTTCCAGCCGGCGCTGCATCTGGCCCAACTGTACGTAGGCTTCTTGCAGCTGGCGGCTTTTCCGATTCTTCGATACGCGCATGATGACGTACACGAGCAGGAACTCCAGAAGGAGCAGGGGAACGAGCCATGAAACCGCCGTAGCGCCCCACATCGTGCTAGCGGGCACCAATACCAGAAAGCCGTAACCGTCCCTTTCCTGAGCGAACCCGTACTCGAGCGACCCGTCGACCGAGAGCAACGACGCCATTCCCACATGAGAGGCAAGCACCGTCTGGCTTTCCGCAAAGCTGCCGAGAAACGACGCGAAGGACTGGGCGGACGCCGCCTCCTGCTCGGCTTTTTCCCGATCCTCGTCGGTGGCGAAACCGCCCGCCGCCACTCGCTGGGCGGCGGCGTCTGCGGCCGCTTCGGCATCTTCCGCGGTTCCCCAAAGGTTTCCTCCCAGATAGCTTTCCTCGGTGCTGCCTATGACGGTTCCGTTGGCGTCGTAGATCATCACCTGCCTTGGCAATTGGGAGCTGGTCAAAGACGCGATGTCTTGGATGGCGCCCATCTTTATGTCGTAGGCGAACACGGTCTCTCCGTCCGGCTGCATCTGAGATATGGTGGAAAGGACGTAGTTGTTCGCATAGCTCATGTACGGAGGTGTGAAGGCCACCTCGCCCTGGGCTGCAGCCGCCGCCTGGTACCAGGGCCGTTCGGTGGCAACGTATCCCGATTCCTCGTAGACCGAGTAGGGTGTGTCCCAGCTGTACAGATAGCGTTCCCGATAATACAGGTACAGGCCGTCGAAGGTGTCGCCTTCCACCGTGGCCAAAGAATCGTTCGCCTCTTTCAAAAAGGTCTCCACGGCATCCGGATCGGGGTCGTGCTCGATTTCCCGGGCCAGCAGCTGGGAGAAAAGCAGGAACGAATGCTCGTAGTTTTCCATGACGTCGTTGAAGCGGCTTTCGACGTCGGCAACCTCCGAAGCGAGTGTGCGGTCGATGACCGACGCTTCGTGAAAGCCGATCCCAACGAGCGCTGCGGCATTGACCGTCACCACGATGGCCGCGACGACGGCAGCCCGCCTGAAGCGGGTCTTCCGCTTTCCCTTTTCCTGCCCTGCGCTCATATTGCCGCCCTCCCTGACGCATCGATGCCGGCCATTGTATCGCAGTCGACGAAGGCAGGACGTGTCACGAGGCTTTCCGAGGCGAAAGGAGCGCGTAAGAGGCAAGAAGGGGGGCGCCGGAGATTTCTCCATATTCGGGCTTTTCGCAGGAATCCTCGCGTGTGGGCTGGCTGCGTGGCTATAATAGCGGGTAACACCTGAGCAACGGGTGCATGACGGGTCGTCGCCGCAGGCGAACCGCCCTGCACCGCCCCCGCCGACCGTAGATGGAGGAGTCCATGGCCTACTATTTCGACGAACCGTCCCGTACCTTCAACGAGTACCTGCTGGTTCCTGGGTATTCGTCGTGCCGCTGCATCCCGCAGGACGTGAGTCTGAAGACGCCGCTGGTCAAGTACCGCCGCGGCGAAGAGCCGGCCATTTCCCTGAACATTCCCATGGTTTCCGCCATCATGCAGGCGGTGTCCGACGACGGCATGGCCATCGCCTTGGCGACCGAAGGCGGCCTGTCGTTCATCTACGGCTCGCAGACCATCGAGGAGCAGGCGGCCATGGTCGCGCGCGTGAAGGACTACAAGGCCGGGTTCGTGACCAGCGACGCCAACCTTTCGCCCGACATGACGCTGGCCGACGTGGTGGCCCTGAAGGAGCAGCATGGGCACTCCACCATGCCGGTGACCGACGACGGCACGGCCAACGGCAAGCTGCTGGGCATCGTGACCGGGCGCGACTACCGCATGTCCCGCATGTCCATGGACGACAAGGTGGCGGACTTCATGACGCCGCGCGAGAAGCTCATCGTGGCGCCGGCCGACACCTCGCTCAAGGAAGCCAACGACCTCATTTGGGAACACAAGCTGAACTCGCTGCCCGTGGTGGACGCCGACGACCGGCTCCTGTACATGGTGTTCCGCAAGGACTACGACTCGCATAAGTCGAACCCCAACGAGATGCTGGACGCCCACAAGCGCTACATGGTGGGCGCGGGCATCAACACGCGCGACTACGCCGAGCGCGTG
>CAJFVW010000108.1 GCA_904420575.1 uncultured Gordonibacter sp. | reverse complement strand
TGCTTCACCGGCACCCGCTCGCCGATGACGGCGACGACGTCGCTCGCCTCGCGGACCTTCTGTATGTCCTCTTCGCTGATGGTGCCCATGAAGCCTTCCCGCCATCCTCCCACCGCCGTCGGCACCAGTATAGCGCAAGCGACGGCACGGCAGGCCTTGCCGAGGGGAGGCTTTACGAAACGAACGGGACGCGCTTTCCCAGCGTGCTTTTCCGGCGACGCAGGACGACGCGGCGGGCGGGACGGCGGAACCAGGCACGAAACGCGCAAAACAAAGAGTGCGAGATGCGCCCAGGGGTCGGAATGGCAGACGGGCCTCAGAACACGGCCGGAAACCGGGACGGCGGGCCTAGCGAGAACGAGGGCCCAGGCGCTTCGAAACCACGGCCAGCCCGGCCGCAGCCAGAAGCAGGCACACGATGGTGGCGACGCGGCCGAAGCTGGCCGTCTGATATCCTACGGCCAGAACGCCCGTGCCGAACACGGCCATGGCCGCGCACAGGATGGCGATCCACCTCAAATACTGCCGCACTTCGCCCATGCCCGCTCCCTTCCCGGTTTCTCGTTATATGCTATCAACATTATAGCATATAACACCTTGCAGCGGCAAGGAAAGAGGGGCCGCGCCCGTTCGTGCCCGCTCGCCCGTTCATGCCCGCTCGTGCCATGCCCGCCCCGCACCCTTTCCTCACATTCCTCGCGCTCCCCGCACCCACCATCTCCATTCCCCGCTCCCTCCATGCCCGTTCCATGTCAAGCATGTCCTGGGGCGAAGAGGCAAAGGCGCGGATTTCGCAGACGCCGCCCCGGCGCAGGCGCCTGCCAACCATCATCCCGATGGTTCTTTCTGCTGAAAAATTCGACTTGTGAATTGTTTTTCAAGCTGTTTTCGGTCGTTCCCATGCATAACGCCTGAAGGCCAAGAGCTTCACCCTTCGAAAATCGTTCACAAGTTGAATTTTTCAGCAAGAGTCGAAGCTCTCCCCGCCAAACCGCCATCGCCGCGAAGGAGGCTTTTTTCCGAACCCCGGGAATCTTCCTCTCGGGAACTTTCCTGCCCTGGCCGACATGCACCCGAAACCCGCCGGAACCTGCTGGAAGGGTGCCCCGGCACGTGCCAACCCCGATCCGGCGCGGAAATTGAAGGGGGTTGTGCCACAAAACCGCCGATTCCTGCTTTCTGAAGACGCATCCCCGGAAAGCCGGTTCGGGCAAGACGAAAGGGCGCCCCTACGAACAGGTGCTTCTCCGGCATCCGTCCCTTCCGTCCGGCGAGCGGTCGCCGTCGGGTGCCAGCGAAGGGGCCTGCAGATGCAGGAATCGGCAAGAATGTGCCGCAGCCCCTTTGCGAATAGAGAAACGCCCTCGAAGCCGACCGTCGCCACGCCCGCCAGCGCCACACCCGCCAGCGCCATGCCCGCCAGCGCCATGCCGGTCTTCGCCGCGCCAGCCGTCTCCACGCCCGTCTTCGCCATGCCGGTCGTTCCGTAGAGAGGCATGCGTGACGGCCATGAAGGCAAAGCCGCGAATCGATGGGCGCAACGCGAAAGGGCCACGCCGCCGCCTTCGCGAGCCGTCAAAGACCCGAAGCCATCGTGCGCGCCCCTTGCAGGCCCCAGCGGAGCGGCTTGCATATGGCCGGAATGCCCATTGGCCTATCGTTGGCCGCCAGGGCGTTCGGGACACGTGAGCGGGACACGCCTGGGTCGCGCGCCTGGGCGTATGAGCCTTCCGCAAGTCAGGCTCCACGACGATATCGGGACACGCCTGGGTCGCGCGCCTGGGGCGCGTTCGGGGCGCACGTTAGACATGCGCCCCGGACTTCCAGGGAGCATGCCCGGGGCGACCGGCGTTCACTGCACGCGGTCGGCCAGCTTGTAGCCGACGCGCCAGACGGTCACGAGGTACGCGGGCTTGGAGGGATCGTCCTCTATCTTCTCGCGGATCTTGCGCACGAACACCGTGATGCTGCTGGGATCGGCGGCCGCCTTGTCCCCCCACACGTGCTCCAGGATCTGGTCGCGCGTGAACACGGCGCCCGGGTCGGACGCCAAAAGCTCCAGCAGCTCGAACTCGCGCGAGGACAGCTGCACCGCCTCGCCGCGCAGGCGCACCTCGTACTTG
>CAJFVW010000107.1 GCA_904420575.1 uncultured Gordonibacter sp. | reverse complement strand
ATAGCACCAGTTGCACGTGCGGAACGTCAGGCTGCGCCAAATGCCCAGCGTGCCGCCCTCGCGGCCCGTGCCGGCGAAGCCCACCACGCTCTCGCGGCCGTATTCGGCCGTGATGCGGCGGTAGTTCTCCTCGATGATGTCGAGCGCCTCGTCCCACGTGCAGCGCTCCCACTTGTCGGCCTGGCCGCGGTGTTCCTTGGCACGCTTCAGGGGGTACGTGATGCGCGACGGGTTGTACAGGTAGTCCTTCAGCGTGAGGCAGCGCACGCACAGGCGGCCCTGCGTGATGGGCTGGTTCTCGTCGCCCTCCACCTTCGCCAGCTTGCCGTCCTCGTCGACGTAGAGCTTCAGGCCGCAGCCCACCGGATGGCATCCGGGAGGCGACCACGGCGCCGTGCGGGTGACCGTGTGGCCCGCCTCTTGGTACCGCCAGGGTTTTCCCAAGTCGTTGACCTCGCCCAATGTCGGCAAAGGCACCGCCTGACTCGCTTTCATGTCGCCCATGCTTCCCCCTTTCTCGGATTGCCGTCGCGGGATCCAAAAAGCCCGCTGCGGCTTGGAACTGCCGCCATTATGGGCAAACGCCACGACGGCGCACATGAGGCATGAGGGGTGAAATCGGAAAAAGCATCCGGCGGCGATGCTTATTCTGCGCCAGCGCGCAGGTGGGCGCATAGGAAGCGCGGGGGCGTGGGCGCGCGAGGATGCGAGGGGGGGGGGCGGAAAGTGGGGAGGCGGAAGGTGGGGAGGCGGAAGGCGGGCGGGCGGCACGAGGCGGGCGGCAGGCGGGGGGCACGAGGCGGGCGGCAGGCGGGGGGCACGAGGCGGGCGGCAGGCGGGGGGGCACGAGGGGGGCGGCAGGCGTACGTGCCGCGTTCGCGGTGCCAGCGCGCGAGGGCGGCAGGCGTGGTACACTGCCCGCAAAGCCAAGATGACAGTTTCGTAATGCGCTGGTCATGCCCTTGAAAGTGCGGGGAGCGCATACTGGTCTGCGAACGTGGGACCAGAAGAAAGGCGAACCATGGACATACTGACCATTCAGCATCTCACCAAGGTGTACGGTTCGGGGCCGACGGCAACCCGGGCTTTGGACGACGTGTCGTTCAGCGTGGCCGCTGGGGAATTCGTCGCCATCGTGGGGTCGTCCGGATCGGGCAAGTCGACGCTGCTGCACCTCATGGGAGGCGTCGACCGGCCGACGTCGGGCACCGTATTCCTCAACAGCAACGACGTGTATGCGCGCAACGACGAGGAACTGGCCGTGCTGCGCCGGCGCGAGGTGGGCATCGTGTATCAGTTCTACAACCTCATCCCCGTGCTCGACGTGGTGGAGAACATGACGCTTCCCGTGGCGCTGGACGGGCGACCGGTGAACCAGGAACGGCTGGCCGAGCTCGTACAGACCCTGGGGCTGCAAGGGCGCGAACACCATTTGCCCAACCAGCTCTCGGGTGGACAGCAGCAGCGCGTGGCCATCGGCCGCGCGCTCATGAACGCGCCCTCCATCCTGCTGGCCGACGAGCCCACCGGCAACCTGGACACGCGCACCAGCCGCGAGATCATGGCCATCCTGCGCGATTCGAACTCTCGCCTGGGCCAAACGCTCGTGGTCATCACGCACGACGAGGACATCGCCCTCACCGCCGACCGCATCATCGCCATCGAGGACGGCCGCATCGCCCGCGACGAGAGGATCCGGAAATGAGCGGCACGCACGTGACCCTGTCCTTCACGTTGCGCACGCTGCGTAAGAACCGCGTGCGCACGGCCGTCACCATCCTGGGCATCGCGCTTTCCGCAGCCCTGTTGACCGCGGTGCTGACCACGCTTTCCAGCCTGACGTCGTTCCTATACGATCAGGAAGCCTCGCAGCAGGGAGCCTGGCACGCCAGCGTGTCCACGACCGACGACCAAGCCATCGAAAACGCCCGTGCCGACACCCGCATCGGCGACCTGTCGGTCATGACCGACGTGGGATACGCCCATCTCAGCGAAGCCGAGGCGCGCAACTATGGCCACTACGTCGCCGTGCAGGCCATCGATGGCGACGCCGAGCAACTGTGTTCGCTGCCCCTGTCCGAAGGACGCTTGCCTCAAAACTCGCACGAGATCGTGCTGTACTCGCTCTTCCGGGGAACGTCCGTGTTCTCCGACGAACCCTGCCAGATTGGATCACAGATCACGATGGACTTGGGCGCTCGTCGCCCCCTTGTCCCAGACGGCAGCGACACGGAAGGGGTGCCGGATTACCTGGACACGAGCTTCGGCTACTTCGACCCGCAGGAAGGAAGTGACGGCTTCGGCGAGGAATTCGTGAATGCGGGGCTGCGCCAGACCTACACCGTGGTAGGGTTCTACCAGCAAAACAACATGATCACTTCCATCGGAACCGGCTCCAGGGCGTTCACGTTCTTCGACAAGGACACCAGAACGGCTCTGGCGGCGCTGGGAGAACAGCCCACGAAGACGGTCTATTTCACCACTGTGGGCCTCGGTAAGGCAAGCGACATCCAGGCGTGCACGACCGACCTGTTCGACGCGACCCAGCCGCGACTGCACAGCTCGCTTCTGCGTTACACGGGCATCAACGACGGACGAGCCATCTGGGACACGCTCTACCAGATGGCAGCCGTGCTCGCCGTGGTCATCATTGCGGCGTCGGCGTCGCTCATCTATAACTCGTTCGCCATCTCGGTGGCCGAGCGCACGCGGCAGTTCGGGCTTCTGGCCTCCATCGGCGCAAGCCGCAAGCAGCTCCGCCGCATGGTCCGCTTCGAAGCGCTGCTGCTGGCCGTCATCGGCGTTCCGTTGGGCCTGGCGCTGGGAATCGGGGGCTCGTTCGTGGTGCTGGAAGCCTTGTCGCCCGCTCTGAGCGAGGTGCTGGGCGGCGGCGCGCGGTTCGGGCTGCACGTCGATCCGGTCAGCCTGGCGGTGGCTGCCGTCCTTTCCCTGGTGGCCGTCTCGGTGAGCGCGTGGCTGCCGTCCCGACGCGCCGCACGCGTGAGCGCCGTCGACGCCGTCCGCAGCACGCAAGACGTGCGCCTGGCCCGGCGCGGCCGCACGGGCCAGGCCTCTCCTGAGCAGGCATCGACGCTCGACGACCCGTGGAAGCCACGCGGGCTTGCCCTGGGAACCCGGCTTCTCGGCGTGCCGGGGGCCATCGCCCAGCGCAACGCGACGCGCAGCCGCGGGAAAGGCCGGGTCGCCGTGGCGTCGCTTCTGCTGGCCGTGGTGCTGCTGGTGACGGCAGGCGCGTTGAACCTCTACCTGGGCACCACCGTCAGGGTGGTGAGCGACGTGCAGCCTTACGACATCAGGGTGCAGGGATACTCGAGCCCGGAAGACGGCTCCGACCAGTCCGCACAAGGCATGCTTGACGATTTCGCCACGCTGTATGCGGCGCTGTCTGGTTTCGAAGGCGTGGAGGCTGCGGGGTCTTCGGCCTCACTTTCGGTGCCGGTCTCCATCCCTTCCTCGCTCGTAGGCGACCGGGTCGTCGAAGGGTTGGACAGCGCCCTCGAAACGAACGACGGCACCGTTGAGACGCAGGCGACCCTCGCGTTCGTGGACGACGAAAGCTACCGCGCCTTCCTTGAGCAAGTGGGCCTGGATCCGCAAACGTACATGGATCCCGCGCATCCCCGAGCCTTGGCCAACCATCAGGTGCTCGGCAACGATGGCAGCACCTACCAGGTCATGGACATGTTCGTGGGCACGGGCAGCATCCAGGTGTACGCGTACGAAAACCGAGAAGGCTGGTATCGTTCGGGGGAATTCTTGCTGCCGAATGGCCAGATGGGCGTCATGTACCAAAAGGACGACGGCACCAGCATGGACGTTGCCAGGGAAGAGGGCGCGCAGCCGTCCTACACGCTCGAGATCGGCGCCGTCACCGACGAAGCGCCTGCCGTCGTCGGCCGCAGTTCGTGGATGCCGGTCATCATGGTTCCGCAAAGCTTCGCCCCGGTTCTGGGCGTGAGCGACGGCGAGGTCTCGGAGGCGACGGGTCTCGTGTTCTCGGCAGCGTTCACCGCAGAAGACCATGCGGCGGCGGCCAAGGACATCAAGGCGTTCCTCGACAGCAACGCCTTCTTCGAGACAAACGTGTATGACGCAGCGGCCGAGCAGGAACAGACCGAGATGCTGGCCACCGTGGTCGAGACGTTCTCGCTGTGCTTCGCCGGCATACTCACGCTCATCGCCGTCGCCAACGTGTTCAACACCCTGGTCAACAGTCTGGTGCTGCGCCGCCGCGAATTCGCCGTGCTGAAGTCGGTCGGCATGGGGAACAAGGCGTTCAACCGCATGATCGCCTGGGAATGCGTGCGCTACGGCCTGCGTGGCCTGGCGGGCGGCCTGATCGTGTCCATGGCCGTGACCTACCTGCTGTTCAACGCCTTGGAAGCGTCCATTTCGGGGCTGACGTTCATGATGCCCTGGGGGCACATGGGCATCGCCGTGATGGTGGTGATTCTGGCCACCGTGGCAAGCACGGCCTACGGCCTGCACCGCAGCCGCGCCAACAACGTGGTGGAGGCCTTGCGAACCGACGTGCTGTAAGCGAGAGGCTGGCGCCCCGGGGCAATCTCCCGGGGCGCCAGCGGATGCCGTCAGCGCGCGGCGCAGCCTTTCAGCACCAACTTCACCGTGGTGCCGACTCCCAGCGCGCTTTCCACTTCCATGCGCGTGTCCGAGCCGAAATAGCCCCGCATGCGGTCGTGCACGTTCTTGACGGCTATGCCCATGCCGGTAGACGATTCGGGATGCAGGATGTTCTGGCGCGCGTGCTCGCTCATGCCCACGCCGTCGTCGGCCACGCTCACGATGACGTCCTCGCCTTCCACCCGGCCAATGATGGAAATGGTCAGCTTGCCTTCGGACGGCATGGCATGCCGCACTGCATTTTCCACCAGGGGCTGAATGAGGAAGGGAGGGATGAGCATGTCCTCCACCTCGGGCTCTATGTCCACTTCCATGGCCACGCGATCTTCGCCGAAGCGGGCTATCTCGAACGCGAAGTAGCGCAGGGTCTGCTCGATCTCGCGCGCGAACAGGATGAGGTCGGCCGAGTCTTCCAGCGTGCGGCGGTAGAACACGGCGAATTCGCGCAGCAGCATGCGCGCCTTTTCCGGGTTGGTGCGGATAAGCGAGGCGATGGTGTTGATGGTGTTGAACAGGAAATGCGGGTTGATCTGGCTTTGCAGGGCCTTCAGCTCCATGCTGGTGGCCAGCTTCGTCTGTTCTTCCAACGCGGCTGCGGCCATCTGAGTGGACAACAGCTGGCCGAACCCTTCGGCGATGGACTTCTGCGTCTCGCTGATATGGTTGGCACGCCGGTAGTAGAACTTGAGCGTGCCCTCCACGCGCGGCCCCACCACCAACGGCACGATGATGGCGGCCCGGATGGTGCTGGCGCCCGAAGGGAACCCGATGTCTTCGGCCGTGAACAGCACGCGCATCTTGCCATCGGCGATGGTGGCGTGGGTGGCATGGGTGCGGATGTCAGTCCCCGCCGGGTTGCTGTCCTCTTCGAATCCCGAATATCCCAGGATCTGGTCCTTGTCGGTAATGGCCACCGCAATGGCGGCCGTCGAAGGAAGCAGCAGTCGGCAGATTTCTTGCGCAGCCTGCCTGTTCATGCCGTTCTTCATGCTCGCCAAGGTCTGGCTGGCCAGCCGCAGCATGGCGTCGGACTGGCGGGCGCGCACCGAATCGGGATCCATGAGCAACCGGATGACGATGACCAGCGAGAACGTGAAAACGATGCCTGCGGCGATCATGATGGCGATGTTGCGGAACGGGGTGAAGATCGACCAGATGAGTACCAGCCCCGATATGACCGCGAGCGTGAACATGGCCATCTCCAGCGTGAAGAACCGCGGCAGCCGCGGCGCGGCACCGCCCGTTTGCAGGGACCGCCCTTCCCGCAGCGCACCGCGGGTCTCGCGCATGGTCTCTTCCACGACCTTCACGGAGCTGCCCGCGGCTGCGGTCGTTTGAGGCGCTGCTGACTTGAGGGTAGTGTCGCCGCCGTGGTTCTCGCCACGTTCGGGGTCCGTTCCCCGTTCGAAGTCCGTTTCGGGTTCGGAGCCCACTCCACCTTTGGCCGGCCCGCCTTTCGCGTTCTGAGCAATCACGCTCGCGCTCGTTTCCTCGCCCATGGTCCTTCTCCTGCCTGCAACCCTGCCGCGCGGACGCGGCATGCCCTGCATCTCGTTCGGGCAAGACCATAACACGAACCACTGGCGCCGCCAACGAAAACGCCCGCAACGGCAAAGGATTCGCCGAACGCGCACGAAGCCCTGCGAAGCCTTCGGCGCAAGCTCCGTACGCACGCAGCGCAACTAGCCCAGGATGCCGAATTCGTTCAGGACCAGCACCGCAGCAGCGACGATGAGGAAGAAACCGAACAAGAAGCGCAGCTGGCGCTCGGGCACCACGCGCAGGAGGCGCGCGCCCACGACCGCGCCGGGAATGGAGCCGATGGCCACCGCGATGCCTGCCAGGTACTGCACGTTGCCCAGCAGGACCTGCTCCACCACGCCGGGAATCGCCAGGATGGCCACTGCGATGAGCGAGGTGCCCGAAGCCTGCTTCATGGCGATGCCCACAAGCGACAGCATGAGCGGCACCATGATGAAGCCGCCCCCGACGCCGACGTATCCCGACGCCACGCCGGCGATCAGGCCGATGCCTGCGCCGACGGCCAGCTGGCGGCGCGTCATCTTCTGGAAACGGGGCGGCTCGCCAGAAGCTTCGGCCTGAGCGGCAGCACGCTGTGAAGCGGCAGGATCAGGCGTGCCCGCCATCGCGGCGGCGGAGGCAACCGCAGCGCCGGCCACAGCCGCAGCCGATGCCGCACCGCCAGGTTCTGCGCTGCCGGTGCCGGTCTGCTTCGTACCCTGTTGTGCCGTACCGGCCTGCGCCCTTGCTTTCCCGACCGGCTTCATCTTGATCGCCTTGCCGAGAATCTTCACGGCCGACCAGCCGATGACAAGCGCGGCCACCACCATGATAAGCCAACCAGGGGAAATGGTGGCCAGCCACACGCCGAACGGCGACGTGACCGCACCTCCCAGGCCAGCCGCCACGCCGAGCGATGGCACGCACGTCCTGTGACGCACGTGGGACACCGCCCCCGAAAGGGACGTGGGGATGATGGTGAAGAGCGACGTGGCCGTGGACATGACCGGGCTCATGCCAAACGCAAGCCGGAACACCGGCACCAGTATGGTGCCGCCGCCGATGCCCAGCAGGCCCGACAGGATGCCGACGACGATGCCGACCAAGGCCGGCACGATGAATGACGTGACGATGTCCATAGGCGCGCGCTTCTCTTCCCTGATCGACCGACGTTCATGCGCTGTGCGACAGTGTAGTCCAAGCCGACGCCTCTGTGCAGAGGGAAGCCATCGGTTCTGCCGGCGTCAAGAGGATGTTTTCGGTCGGCGGAAAGAGGGGCTCGCGCTATTCGGCGATGTTGAGGCGGATCTCGCTCGTCATGCCCGGATCGATACCCGCAGCGGCCACGGCCTGCTCCATGGCCTGGCGCGGAGCCTCCATGCCATATGCGCGCTGCGCGGCCGATCGCAGCAGCGCGGTGCGCAGGATCTGGTCGTTCTCCATGCGCGCCATGAGCTCCGGCCACACGAACTGGAATTCGAAGTACTTCGCACAGTTGCGCTGCGCATAGGTGGTCGCTTCGCCGGTGGCGGCACGCGCCGCCTTGCGATACGCCTTCTTGTCAGGTCGGGCCAAGCTGCGCAGGAACGCCGTCAGGCGGATGCGCTTCGTGATGCCGGCCTCCAGGAAAGGACCCGGATATGGTTCGAGCGACGACGGCTTCACCTGCAGCAGGTCGATCTGCGTGCGACTGTATTCCATCTTGCGGTACTCGTACAGCCAGCGGTAGATGTCCTGACGGAAACGGTTGCCCTCGCTTTCCGTCTCGGGAGGCAGATGCCGCAGGTTCCACTGGTTGTCAAACCAGATGTCAGATCCGTACATGCGCAGGTCAAGCAAGTAGTCCAAGTCTTCGCCCCGAGGGATCCACGGGTCGAACGACACGCGCCTGAAAGCTTCTTTGTGCAGCGCCAGACAGCCGCCGCACACATGGTTTGAACGGGACAGGCGTGGGCCGTGCATGGCCTTCGTGATCCACTTGTTGAACGCCTTGCCCTGCTGCCAGAAATGGTTGTACCACCTGTCCTGGCTTTTCGACAGGTACGATCCGTCGGAATTGAAGTAGTAGCCGGTCTTGGCCAGGATAGGGATGCCCTTTTTGGTGAGTTTTCCCAGCCCGTACACGGCGCGCTGCAGGAAGTCGGGGTCGTCCACCACTTCGTCGTCGTCCAAGAACACCACCGCGTCGAAGCCGAGCGTGTCCGCGACCAGCAGCCCCAGGTTGCGAATGGCTCCGTACCCGGACAGGCCCACTTCCTTTGCCAGCTTGCCCAGACCCAGCTGCTCCATGCGCTGCTGGATGAGGGCCAGCTCCGGCGCGCCCACCACCACGACGTTGAGTCCGGGGAACTGGGACACCGTGGCCTGCACTTTTTCCGCCGCTTGGTTCTCGATGGTGGGCTCGCTGGCAACCAGCACGACTATCTGGCCGATGCCGCGCACCTTCTGCAGCGAGTTGAGGCACCGGCCGAGCTCTCCCGGTTGCGATATGGGCGTCATGTGGTCATACGTGGTGAGAATGCTGCCGCCGTCCTTGCGGCGGCGAGCAGAGACGAACGTGGGAATGACGATTACCGGGTTCATGCGCGTCCTTTTGCCAGATTTCGCGTTCGGCCTAACCGGCCTATTGTAGCGCGCCCTCCCCCGGTGCGTCCCGGCCTACATCGAATTTGCGCCAACCCTCTTCGCCACGTTGAAGCGTTTGAGGGCGGAAAACAGCGGAAGGCCCAGCACGTACATGACCAAGGCCTCGCCCAGGCCGGTTGCCACCAAGCCGAACAGGTACATGGGCAGGTAGGCGCCGTCGAGCGCGATGCTGGTGAAGGGGATGGTGTAGAAGCCTAGGCCTTGCAACATGAGCGGCAGATAGGCGGGCACGATGAGCGCGTTCGCCAGCACCGGGCCGAGAAGCGCCACCTTGGGACGCTCGCGCATTTTCCAACACCACAGCGCGCCGAGAAAAGTGGCAAGGCTGCCGAACACGACGTCGAGCAAGCCGAGGGCACCCGTTCCGTTCACGACGAGCGCAATCAGGTTGGCGACGAGGCAGCCCACCGTGAGCCCCGGAACCGCCGCCGGCGTGAGCAGGGCCAGCACGCATACCGCCTCCGATATGCGGAACTGCACCGGGCCCCAAGCCAAGCCCTGCAACAGCAGCAACGTCACCAACGTGGCGGCAGCATACGTTGCCGCGACCATGCCCGCCTGCGCGACGCGCGCGCTGCGGGAAGAGGACGAAGTGGAGGGGGTCGCCGACGCCGCGCTTCGCGCGGCTTCCACAGGGGAAGAACTGCTCATGATCATGCTCCTTGTCTCCACACGGCTACGAAGGCCGCGGGCTATGGGCAACGGACAAACCGCGAGTGCAGGGCCCAACGATGCAAACGCGTGGCGCACGGCGGACGCGAACCCGTTCCGCCCGACGCCACAGAGCAGTATACCCAAAGACGGGACGTCGCGCTCCCACATTTTGCACTCTCTTTTCCGCGAACGCTCGGGGCTCCCAGAAATCCGCTCCTGCAACTTCTCCCTTTCCCTGTGCTGAGGCGGCCCCAAGACCTCGAGAAGCCAATCCCACAGTCCCTCCCTTTCCCCATGCCGAAAGGGGAGGCCGCACCGGCCGACCGCCTCCGGCAAGGCGCACGTGCCGCCACTTCGGCAGGCGGTCCGCAGCTGCCGACGCGCCGGCGTCACGTCGCTTGCCGGAACGTGAGCGCCACGTCGCACAAGACCGTCTCCCCGGCAAGAGCATCCAGCAGCAGTCCCTGCGCCGCTGGGCCGGCGATTGGGCCGAACGACCAAACCAGCTCTTCGCTGGCGGCATTCGCGCCTATCGTCAGGCCTCCTCCCGCAGCAGGCGGGGGCATGCCGCCCTCGCAGAACACGACGTCGCCCCCCGTCGCCCGCAAAACGTCGAACTCGTATGCCCGATAGCCCGAACGACCTGCAACGGCGACGGAGCAAAGACTCACCGCAACAGGCGAAAGGTTCTCAATCCGATACCCACTCGGCGCGACCACCGTGCCATCGGCCATGATCGCGCAGGCCAGCCTTGTAGGGACGCGCACGGAGATCACAGGGTCGTAGAGGGCGCGCACGTCGAGCGCTTCGGTGACCGCCGAATAATCCTTGTCCCAGCCGCTGAACGACCACTGGCTGACCGGCGGCGCTTCGGGCGGCGTGGCTGGATCGCCCCAGGCGACCTGCTGCTCTTCGATCACGTTCCCGCCCCTGTCGAGGAACCGGACGGTGAGCATGACGCGATCCCATTGCGACGTGACGACGATGTCTCGTTCCACCTTGCCGAAGTCGCCGTCCCACCCGGCAAAGACCCACCCTTCATGGCACCCAGGGTCAGGAGCGGTCGCCGAACTCCCTTCCAGCACGCTCTCCGTTTTCAGGACTTCTCCCGTGATGCCGTCTTCGAACGTCACGGCGTGGACGGGAATGGCCTCGAACTCCGCAGCAATGGCATGCCCGGCGTTCACGTTGGCGAACGCGTAGGAAGAAACCTTTCCCACGCTCTTGCCGTCCACCTTGACGTCCCTGATGCGGTGCCCTTCGGCGGGCGTCATGGCGTACGCCTGGAATCCCCCGGCATCGACCAGCACGTTCCCGCTGGGGGAAATCGAACCGCCCGAGGTCGCCGAAGCCGTGATCGTGTAGGGAACGTGGACGTAGAAATCCCATCCCACTTTCAGGGTGGTCGTGCCGTAAGGCGTCTCCTTGCTGGTGATGTGATGCGCGCCGCCGCCTTTCACGTCGAACTCCGCGAACTGCTCCATTTTCGTGCCGGTCCTGTAGTCCGCGCCGATGAAGGCCACCTGCACGCCGTTGTCGTAGATGGTCTTGGTGCTTGTCCACTTCACGATGGTGCCGTCGGTCGACCACAGCGTGGTCGCAACGGTCACGTGGACGCTTCCGTCCGGATTGGGCGTGGGCGAAAGCTTGTACTGCGCGTTCTGATAATGGTTGCCCCACTGGTAACTGTGCACCGTCACCCACTGCCCGGTGGGAGACGACGGCCTTGCCGCCAGCGAGGTGCGCTTCGCCGTAACAGGCAGGCTCACCGCATCGTCGGGCAGGTCGTGCGCCCCTGCCGGGAGAGACGTCGACAGCGCGCACAGCGCGGCCATAAGGGCGGCGGCCACGGCCGAAAGCCACCCTGGAACGCCCCCTGTTCTGGAAAGGCCTCTCGGCTTGGTCCTGACAGCCCCGGCTTCAGTTCCGGTTTTGATGCCGGCGACGGTTCCTGCCCTGGCCCTTTCCCCGGCATCGCGTCTGATGACGACCTCATTTCCGGCGGTTCCGACTCCTCCTTTGTTCCTAGCTTCCGCCACCGTCATCGCTTCCTCCCTTCGCCACAGCTATCAGGGTGCCTGCACCCGCCATGCAAGCAGCCGCGCAGGCGCCAAGGGCCGCAACGGGAAGAAGCGGCGCGCCGTCGCCGGTGCGAGGCAGCGGAATTGCCGCCAGTGCGGGCTGTGGCACTTGCCAGATTGTGACCGCCGTCTCCGCAGACGGGCCATCGGCTGCCAACGCCCCAGCAGGAACACAAGCGCAAAGGACTGCGGAGCACAGGACGAGCACGACCCTGCACGACCATGTCCTCCGTCCTTTCATGGCAAACCTCCTTTTCCCTGGACGCCCAACATCGCATCTTGCACGATTCGAAGCTTATGCTGCAGCGCCGGGCGCAACCGTCCATACGATCGTCGCGACGCTGGTCTCCTTGGACAGGTCGGCTGCGACATGTGCCACGTTGCCGGCCGTGTCGATTTCCACAGATTCCGTTCCCGACCCCGCATATCCCATGTTGAAGCCCATGTCCGAAGACGTGTCGGCAGGTATAAGCGCCGACGCTGCATCCACCTGCCTGGCAGGGCCGAACTGGAAGTCGATGGCGTTCTTCGTTTGCCCTGGAGCCTTGGCTGCATCCGCGACGACGTTCCATGCTCCCTTGGCTTCCACTCCCACCTCCGTCACGTGGATGCCGAACACGCTCTTGTTGGTGATCTTGGCCACTTCCTTGCTCGGGCCAACGAGCACGCCATCGGCGCTCGCCGCGAACGGAATGACCGTCGGAACCTCGAACTTGAGCGTTTGACCGGGGTCAGCCACCACTGTGACCTGCGTCTTTCCCTGCGAGGCGTCGTCCGCGAGCGCTGCGGCGGGCATCGCACACCCTGCGGCAAGAGCGCCTGCAAGCACGATCGTCGCCACAGTCCTGCGGCTTCTGCACATCGCGATGCCGCTTCTCGCCTTTTCCTTCGCAATTCTGCACATGGCTGGATCCTTCCTCCGTTTTTTACAGCTCCTGTCCATCAGGCGCTTTCACGACTTCGATCTCCACGTTCGCGGAAGAGCCCGCCGCGCTGCCCGTTTCGGCATCGACCCCCTGCACCAAAACGGTCGCCTTGCCGGGGGCAAGACCCTTCACCTCGAACGAAGACAACTCCCGGCCAGGAGCGACGATGCCCGATTCGTAGACCGCCTTGCCCTCTTGCACGAGCGTGAAACGCTGCTGCACCTTGTTTCGGGCGTCGTTGGCAAGCGCAAGCTCCACCCATCCTTCTTCATGGACGAAGGCCCGAGGCGACACGGTGACGGTCATCATGGAGTCGGCCACCTGACGGTCGAGCTCTGCCTGTATCTCTTCCCTCGTCATGCCTGCATAATCCGAAACTGTGGCGCCTCCATCCGCCGCGCGTTGCGGGATGGCGGCGAGCAGCCAGAAGGCAAGGGCGGCGGCACATGCCAAAGCCACAAGCACGGTGATCAGGGCGCAGGTCTTCGGCGCGGAACTGCCTTGCCGAGAAAGGGAAGTTCTTCTCATCGCGTCTCCTTACTTCGCAACGTACACCAACGTTCGCTCGTTCGACCAACGGCTGTACGAACAGGTGCAGAACGTAACGACGCTTTCCGGGGCCTCTCCGCGAAGGGTCACCGATGCCTTTGCAGCCTGCTCGCCATACCATGCGTCGAAGTCCGCATCGTTTTCGAATTGCGTCCTTGTCGTTTCAGCCGAAGCGTCCACCACGCTTGCGAAGAGCACGGGGCACGCCTTCTTCTCGTCCGGCGTCTGCACGAGCATCTCCGCATGATCTGCGGCGTAGGCCGCATCGACGTAGCGGGCAAGGGCAGTGAACATGCTTCCATCCATCAGGCTCATGTTGTGCCCGTACACGACGGCGTTGCGGCTGCCCAGCAGACCAGCGGCGGCACACGAAGCGTCCAGGTACAGGCACCCGTACAGATTGGGTTCGCCATATACGTCATGCTTGAGGTAATAGTCAGGATCGTTGGCGGGAGCCAACACGATCGGGCCGTTCACGTTCGTGCCCGGTACCGTGACCCAGCCGACCACGTTCGGGTTGACCTGCCGCCAATAGTCCCAGTCCACAAGAGGAAAGCCGTTCTCGTCAACCCGCTCGCCGCCTCCCGCGTCGGTTTCGGCGCCGTAGAGACGAAAGACATCGGCCAGAAACGCTGCGGCCGAGAGCGCTCCTGTCCCCACGGGCGCCGGGTCACACGTCGCCGCGCGCTGTCGCATGCCGCACACGGCGCCTGCCAGGACCAGTGCCGCAACCGCCAGAACGCCTGCTGCCAAGAAGGCCACCGCAGCCCGCTTTCTCTGCCGGCTCCGCATTGTCTACCGTGCCTTCCTGGATCTGCGCCATTGAAGCGCTCCGTACAGGGCGACCGCACACGCCGCCGCGCCCAACACGCCTGCGCCCGCAAACACGCTGTCCAGCGGCACGCCGGTCTTGTCGTAAGGCCTGCCTTCTTCGGGCGGCTCTTCGCGCGGTTGCAACTTCACCGTCTGGCCTTCGCTTTGCAGGTCCGCATGCTCCGCAACAAGAACCTGGCCTCCTTCGACGTCGCGGTACAGCGCCTCGAACACCACCACGTCGCTCGTGCCCAAGGCTGAGCCGTCGAAAGTGAATTCGACGTTCACCTCGCCTTGCGGCTGTTCGGGGGAAAACGCCGTCTCGGCGGTCACCTGAAGCCCGTCTACCGCAACGGGCTCGCCCGTTCCCTTGTCCATCAATATGCCAGCGAGCGTATAGCGACCTCCCACCGTCGCATTCTCGTATTCGACCACATCCACTATGGTCACCTCTTCGTCCGCCCACGCCTCGTGGCCGCCAAGCTCCGCATCCGTCGCCGTGGTAGAAATGCGAACGGGCTTGTCATCGACCGTCCCCAAGTCGATGACGTGGCTGTCGCGCGACACGGTGACCGACAGATCCTTGACGAGCACCTGTCCCGCATTGGCCGCACACGGCAGTTCGTTTACCGTGTAGGTGTCGTAGGGGAGAGCGCCTTTCCCGTCGTCCAACGCGGCAACGTCCCCGAACCACACTCCCGCCATCGCATCGTACGATCCTTCTTCTGCGTCGTCGTTGGCGTTGGTGCGGTAGCTGTGGGCATTCCAGTCGCCAGACGTGGAAGCGCATCCGTTCTCGTCCGTCACGATCACGTGGCGTTCGCCCGTGGCGTCCGACACGATTTCGAATGGAACGCCCGCCATGCGCGCCATGGTGTCTTCGTTGACCTTGACGAGCGACAGGTCGCCCCGCACCACCTGATCGGGCACCTCGGGGACATGATAGACCGGCACCTGACCGCTGTCTCCTCCGGCGACCACCTGCTGCACATAGACCTGGCTGTTGACCAGATACCCTTTCGGAGCCTTGATCTCCTGCACCAGGTACGTGCCCAGCGGCAAGGTCGGATTCCCCTCGCCGTCGCAGTACCAGTCGTTGTCCGGGAGGCCGGCGCCCTGCGCATCGTCAGGTTCAGCAAGGAACGCATGCCCGTTTCGGTCCGTGGAAACCGTCCACGTGCGCAACGGATCGCCCGATCCCTCCGCCGTCGCCGCATCGTCGTAGAATCCGCCGTAGTGGCGCACGGCGAACTGGGCGCCCTCGAGCGACGCGGCGCCCTGGGGAAGGTTGTCTGACCCGGAGTACGCCTTTTCGCCGTCGTACTTCCCCACCAAGAGCGACGCGGTGGCGCTCAGGGGCGCCTCCTTCACCGGTCCGCCGTTCACCTTTGTCGTCTCGTCGGCCAGCACCTTCACCGGATACACCGTTACGTCGACGGCAAAGCCTGCAGGGGCGCTTATCTCTTGCACCCAGTACGTTCCCAGGGGAACGGCATCGGCCTGGGCATGCCCGTTCGCATCGGTGGTCATGCGCGCCACCTCTTTCGTGCAAGCCGCGTCGGAATACACGCCGTAGACGGCGCCCGCCAGCGAATAGCAACCATTGCCATCGGTGAGTTCGGGGTTGGACGAAACCTTGTCCAGCGCTACCGATCCCGTCAGCCGCTCGACCGAAAACCAGGCCGCCACCGTTTGCGCCTCGTCCGACACGAAAGCCGTCCCGCTCCCTTTGTACAGCGCGGCGTTGGCGTCCACGTAGGCGTTCAGCTCCGCCCAGGCGGAAGACCAGCGCGACCCCCAGCCGCCTTCTCCACTCAGCACCTCGACGGAATAGATCGTGTAGTTCTCCATGCCCGTCCCCGGAACATGCTGCATGACCCACCACGTGTAGGCCTGCACGATGGAATACCGTTGCGCCCAAGACGCGCCGGGGAAATGGGCATACCCGCCATCCGCCGAGCCGAAGGCATAGTCGTGCGCCAAGGCGATCTTGGTCAGCTGCTCCTGCGGCATGACCTGCAAGGCGTCTACGGGGTTGGTGGTCTTCCCCTTGGGATACAGTCGGGTAATGTCCACGCACCACACGTCGTGCGTTTCGCTGCCGTCCGTCACTTTCAGGAAGCTGTCGAGGGATATGTTCCACTCGTCCCCATTGCCATTGCCTTTGTTGACGTAAAGCCGGTATTCCGTGTAGCTTTCGGTCTTGCCGGTCACATACGACGCGGCATGAGCAGGTACCGGGCTCAGCAGCGCCAGCCCAGGCACCATCGCGGCCAGAAGCAGGGCCGCAAGCAGCACGCGCATGCCGCGCGACCGCGCGACCGCGTCCGCATAGGCCGCACAGGCAGGAACCGGAAAACCGCTCAGCGGGACCCGTCTCGACGCACGGCCGACGCCGGGAAGGGCCCTTGCGTCATCCGCATGCGAAGCATGCCGAGGGGAAGCGCTGCGGCAACCCTCTCTTTTGTTCTGTCTCCCGGCCCTGTTCCATCCTCTGCCCATGCCCTCGCCCAGTGCCCCGTCCTTCTCAGAGGCGAAAACGTGCGCGTAGGCACGCTGCGTGTAACCTGGCCTGATGCGGCGAGCAACTTCGCCTTGCCGCCGATCGCGCTCGCCCAACAGGTCATTCTTCCTCGATCGTCTCACCGCATGGCTCCTTCCTGCCGCGCCGCCTTTTGGGACGGTCGTTTGTGCCCTTCCCTCTGCCTGCATGATAGAGACGCCATCCAGCAGGTCGATGACGCAGGCCAAGCAGAATGGCATCCCCCTTCCATCAGAAATGCGGCACGCCACGCCGCTCCCGTCATCGCGCGGCGGACAAGAATCCAACAGAAACCAAGCGCCGATCAAGCACGAATCAAGCGCGGGCCACACGACAACCGCGCAGAAACCTGGCACGGACCCATCGCGATGCAAGCGGAAGCCTTGCGCGAACCCAGCGAGAACCTTCCACCAATCCATTGCGGATCAAGCACGCGTCTCCCGGAACCCTTCCGCAAGCCTTCCGAGTTTCAACCACAAACCTTCCGGACGCTTTCCGCAAACCTTTTGCGTCCCTTGCGCAAACCTCGCAAACTGCCGGCAAAATGCGTGCGCATCCGGCCATCACGGCTCCGTGAATTTTAGGCAACCGCCAGAAATTAGTCGTTGACAGCGGTTCGGTTTGCTGCGAAAATAGCTGTTGCTGTTTGGACGTGCGCCGTTACCTCAGCTGGATAGAGGGACTGACTACGAATCAGTACGTCGGGGGTTCGAATCCCTCACGGCGCACCACTTGT